>CAYGMG010000123.1:0-11684 GCA_964350895.1 uncultured Lysobacter sp. | reverse complement strand
TCGGCGGCGCAGACCGAGCGAATTCTGCGATGTACTTCCGGGACAGGACACTAGGGAGCGCGTGGCACCCACATCAGGTCGGAGTGGAACTCGTCGATATGGCTGAGCACGACAGGCTGACCCTTGCCGCCGAGCTCGATCTGCCCATCGGTTAGCGCCGTGCGTACCGACAGCCAGCGCTGCGCCTGGCCGCCTGCCAGCGGCTGCCGCCACAGCGCCCAGCCGGCCGCGTCGCGCGCCGCATAGACCAGCTGCCCCTCATGCAGTGTCCAGGCCGCGGCAGCGGCGGGAAGCCGCACGCTGCGCAGGTCGCTGCGTTGTGCCGACAGGCGGATCAACTGCAGGTCTGATTCGCCGCGGCGGATCCATCCGATATGCTCGCCATCGCTGGCAAACTCCGCTACCTGGTCAGCTCCGCTGATCGGCTCATCGCCCTTGGCGTCACGCAGCACCAGCTGCATGCCCGCACTGTCGCCGTGGCCAAGCCCGAGAAGGACTCGACCTCCCGGTAGTGGCAAGGCGCCGAATCCAGGGCCAGCCAGAGCGTGCTCTTCGCGCAAACGCTGGGTAGAGAGCTGAAACACCTCGATCACGGTGGCACCGCCAGCGTTGTACCGGGTGAGCAGAACGTGGTCGGGATCCAGCCAGCGTGGCCGCACCCAGGCATCGGCCTGCGGCAGGGCAAGCCGGCGCTCGGCGCCGGCGCGCTGCATCCAGACCGATCCATTGCCGTCGCGATTGCTGACATAGAGCAGGCCATCGCCGTCCTCGGACAGCGCGGCGAACGCCTCGTAGCGGGTCGAGTCGGTCAGCCGCCGGGGCTCGCCCTCGCCGTACGACCAGAGGTTGGCGTCGTAGCGCCGGCGCTCGTAGAGCAGGCCGCCGTCCGCGGCGACCGCCAGCGTCGCCGCGCCGCGTCCGCCGAGCAGGCGCAGTTCACCGCTGTCCGGCGCGAGCCAGTGCAGGGCCGGAAAGCCATCCTTGTCGCTGGCAACGATCAGACCGCGGCCGTCGGCAGTCCAGGCCAGATCCGGAATCCGGTGCGCGCCGGGCAACAGCCGGCGCTCCACGCCTTCCTCGCGCAGCCACAGCTCGCGCAGGCCATCCGGGCCGCGCAGGAAGGCCAGGGCGCCGTCGCCACGCTCACGCGGGTGAGTGTCGAGCACGGCGCTGGCCGAGGGTTCGGTCAGCGGCCGGCGCTCGGCGCTGTCCGGGTCGATCTGCCACAGGCCGCTCGGCGCTTCTGCTTCGCTGGCCACTCCGGTGTAGAGCAGGCGCTGCGCTGCCGGCCAGTCCAGCGGATGGCTTCGGCTGCCGCCGCAGGGTGCAAGATCGCGCGGCGCTCCGGCCGGCAGGTCGAGCACCCGCAGAACACAGCCCTCGGGCGTCCAGGCAGTGAAGGCGATGCGCGCCCCGTCCGGCGAAAACACCGGCGCGGCCGGGCGCCCGCTGCCGCTGTCCAGCCGCCGCGGCGCGCTGCCATCGGCGCTCGACCACTCGATCCAGCTGTCGCCGGCACCGAGATCGTTGACGGCATACACCAGCCAGCGGCCGTCGCGCGAAAAGCGCGGCTGCCAGGCCCAGTGGGGGCCGCTGCGGAAGGGCAGCTCGCGAACCAGGTCCGCAGCGCTCCACGGCTGACCCGAAGCGTCCGGCGGCAGCAGTGCCTGATCACCCGGCGTCTTGCCGATCCCTGTCCACCAGATCGTCGCCGCGGCGACGAACAGGGCGAGGAACAACCAAGGCAAAGCGGGCCGAAATGCGGACGGCGATGCTGCCCGCGCCGCACCCGCTGATGCCGCGTCATCCTTCGTGATCTCTGCGGCGCCCAGCACGATGACCGGCGCCAGCAAGCGGTATCCGGTCTTGGGCAGGGTTTCGATATAGCGCGGCTCGCGGGCATCGTCGCCAAGCAGGCTGCGCAGTTCGGCAACCGCCCGCGACAGCACTTCGTCGTTGACCTGCTTGCGTGTCCACACCGCCTCGATCAAGGCCTCGCGGCTCCAGGTCTCGCCCGGCCGTAAGGCCAGGGTCAGCAGCAGCGTGACCAGTCGCTTGGGCAGGCGGTGCTGGGTCGTGCCGTCGCTCAGGCTGTGCGTCGCCGGGACCAGCAGCCACTCGCCGATGCGTATCGGGCGCTCGGCAGGCAAGCCGGGCGTCACGCTTGAAGGTTCTGGCACTTCAACGGCTTCCGGTGGCCAAAAGGAGAATAAAAGGAGGTCGAAATCCGGACGAGATCAGGACCCTTGGGTACGCGGCGTGGACGCTGGACACTCTTCACACAGACAGGAAACGACCGATGATCCGGACCTTGGATCCACTGCTCCGCTGCAGCGCCCTGCTCGCCCTCGCCGCTATTCTAGTGGTGGCCACACCCGCCCGCGCCAGCTGCGAGCGCGTGCTGGTTTCCGGCTATCACTCGACCGTGCACCTCTACGACGGCTGCAGCGGGGCCTTCCTTCGCGAACTGGACAGTCGCCTTCGGCTGCAGGGTGCGCAAGCGATCCGCGAGCGCAACGGCCTGCTCTACGTGGTTGCCGAGGGCAGCAACAGCATCGTCCGCTACCGCTCCGACACCCTGGAGTTCGTCGACTTCTTCGTCAGCCTGAGCGGCAACCCGGGTATCACCGGGGTCACTTTCGGGCCGGATGGAGACATGTACCTGGGCGGCTACAACAGCGACTCGGTGCTGCGTTTCGATGGCCAGACCGGCGCCCCCAAAGGCGAGGTCGTGCGCCGCGCCGATGGCGCCAACGGGGTCGACAACGGCCTGGTCTTTGGCCCCGATGGCCTGCTCTATGTGCCCGGCTTCGACAGCCACAACGTGATTCGCTGGAACCCGGCCACCGGCCTTGCGGAACCCTTCATCGCCAGCGGCGCGGGCGGTCTGCAGCGCACCCGCGGCGTGCTCTTCGAGCCCGATGGCAGCGGCATTCTGGTCAGCAGCGAGGGTTCGCGGGAGATCCTGCGCTTCCACCGTGACGGCCGCTTCGACCGCCGTCTCGCCCAATTCGACTACGGCCCCAATGGCATGGCCTACGCCGCCGACGGCAGCCTGCTGGTCACCGGCTTCGGCGGCGACCGGGTCGAACGGATCGACCCGCAGACCGGTGCGCGCATCGGCGTTCTGGTGCCGCAGAATTCCGGCGGACTGAACGGCGCGACTTTTCTGGCCATCCTTGCCGCCGAGCAGAGCGATGAAGTCGTCGATGCCACCCAGATCGGCAGCCAGTTCTGGCTGACCGGCGCCGCCCAGCCCGAGGGCAAGTCGCTCGAGATCGCGCTGCACAGCACCACCGGCACGGTGTTCGGCGAGGGCTTCGACCCGTCGACGCTGAGCGAGAAGCGCTGGGGCAGTCTGCAGCTGGTGTTTCAGGGCTGCGACAGCGCGGCCTTCAGTTGGCAATCCAGCGGCGCGGACAGTGCAGGCTTTGGCGACGGCGGCTATGCCCTGCAGCGGATCGCTCCGACCGCGGCCAGCGAGCGCTGCCAGGACGAGGGCTTCGCCGCGGTCAGCGGGATCGACTGGATGGCCGGGACCTGGTTCGGAGGCGCCACGCGCAGCGGCGAGGGACTGTTCCTCGATGTGCTGGCCAATGGCGTGGTGCTGGCCGCCTGGTTCACCCATCGGCCGCCAACCACGGCGGACTGAGCGCCAAACTACGAGGACTCACCGATCGCCGATCGAACTCGACGCTTGCCCGGCTCCGTATCGCAGCCGGGCAGGCACAACGGGGCCGGATAACGGCGCCCTGCGCGCAGCGGCTGAAAGCACGGCGCCTCGGCGCAGAAGCCTGGATCACCGCTCCGCGGATGCCAGCCGCGCAGGCCCATCAGCGGCAGCGGACGCAGCGATTGCGGATCCTGCAGCAGGGAGCCCTCGCGCACGCCCGCAGCCAGCCGCTCCACCCAGGCCTCGACATCCAGCTGCGCATCGATCGCCACAAGCGCCTTGCCGACCAGCAGGCGCTCGGGGTCGAGGGCATGCTCGAGCAGGGCGTGGCCGATCACCACGACGGCAAAATCGTCCGGCTGCAATGCCGGAAAGAGGCGCGTCCATGCATGGGCATCCCAGTCCGCCACGGCCTGCGCGTCGCGCAGCAGCACCAGCAGGCCGGCCTCGTCGAAATGGGTCAGCGCCTGCTGCGCGGGCGAGCGCTGCTTCGGACCGAGGCGGGCGATATCTGCCACCTGGCGCGTATTCATCGCTTGCTTGACCGCCGTCCAGCGCAGCCAGATCAGCGCGTTGAGCAGGTCATGCCAGTTCTCCTCGCGGGTAGCGATGCCGCGGCCGGCAGCGATGCGCTGTTCGTAGTGCAGACCGTCGGCGAGCAATTCAGGAGTTTGCGCCACGAAGCGCAGCGCGTGGCCCTCGACTGCCGCGGCCGCCTCAAGCGCCTCGCAGCTTGGCCACCAGCCTTGATCCAGCCAGGCGCGCCAGCGCTGGAAGCCGGAGAACACCGGATGATCGAAACACGCGGCAGGCACCGCCTCGCGCGGCGGTGCGCGAAACCTCATTGCGTCTCGGCGACCAGCCCGTACAGGTCGTGCTCGTCACTGCCCATGATCCGCACCTGGACCAGATCGCCTGGGCGGAGTCCGGCCTCGGCGCCATCCTGGATCTGCACGGTGCCGTCGATCTCCGGCGCATCGGCCTTGGATCGACCGATCGCCAGCTCGCCGTCTACCAGATCGATCAGCACTTCCTGCACGCTGCCGACCTTGGCCGCCAGCTTTTCTTCGCTGATTTCGGCCTGCAGGGCCATGAAGCGGGCCAGCCGTTCGGCCTTGATCTCATCGGGCACCGGATCGGGCAGCGCATTGGCCGCCGCGCCATCGACCGGCGAGTAGGCGAACGCGCCGACCCGATCCAGCTCGACTTCATCGATGAAGTCCAGCAGCTGCTCGAAGTCGTCGTCGGTCTCGCCGGGAAAGCCAACGATGAAGGTGCTGCGCAGGGTGATCTCCGGGCAGATGTCGCGCCAGCGCTGGATGCGCTCGCGGACCTTGTCGATCGCGCCCGGCCGCTTCATCAGCTTGAGGATGCGCGGGCTGGCATGCTGAAACGGGATGTCCAGATAGGGCAGCAGCTTGCCCTCGGCCATCAGCGGGATGATCTCGTCGACGTGCGGATACGGGTACACATAGTGCAGCCGCGTCCACACACCCAGTTCCGCCAGGCCCTCGCACAGGTCCTTCATATGCGTACGCCGCGCCTTGTCGCGCCAGCTGGCCTCGGCGTACTTCAGGTCAACGCCGTAGGCGCTGGTGTCCTGCGAGATCACCAGCAGCTCGCGGACCCCGCCGCGGACCAGCTTCTCGGCCTCGCGCAGGACCTGATCGACCGGGCGCGACACCAGATTTCCACGCATCGAGGGAATGATGCAGAAGCTGCAGCGGTGGTTGCAGCCTTCGGAGATCTTCAGATATGCGAAGTGCTTGGGGGTCAGCTTGAGGCCGTAGTCGGGCAACAGGTCGACAAACGGATCATGGCGCGGCGGCAGGGCCAGATGCACCGCATCCATGACGCTGCCGTAGTCCTGTGGCCCGCTTATCGACAGCACATCGGGATGCGCCGCGCGGATCTCCTCCGGGCGTTTGCCAAGGCAGCCGGTGACGATCACCTTGCCGTTTTCGGCCAGCGCCTCGCCGATGGCGTCCAGCGACTCCTCGACTGCCGAGTCGATGAAACCACAGGTGTTGACGACCACGACATCGGCATCGTCATAGCTCGGCACGATGTCATAACCCTCGACCCTGAGCTGGGTGAGGATGCGTTCGGAGTCGACCAGTGCCTTGGGACAGCCAAGGCTGACGAAGCCCACTTTCGGGTTGCTCTGCGACATGCGGGATCCGGGACCGGGCCTGCGGCCCAAAGCCGGGAATTATACGGTCCCGGAATCGATCCGTTCGGCGTACCCTGTTGCGGTATTCATACTGCCGACCAGCCGCCATGGGTCACCCGGTTTCCCTGTCCACCCCGAATGGCCGCATCTCCGGATGGCGGGCCGACCCGCCGTTCCCGGCGCATGGCGCCTTGGTAGTCGTGCAGGAGATCTTCGGCGTCAATCATCACATCCGTGAGCAAGTCGACCGCTTTGCCGCGCACGGCTTCACCGCCCTGGCGCCGGCCTTCTTCGACCACGTCGACTACCACATCGAGCTCGAATACGACGAGGCCGGCGTAGCCCGAGGTCGTGAGCTGGTCGAGCGCATCGGCTTCGACAAGGTGCTGATGGACATCGAATCGGTGGTCGCCGAGCTGCAGGGCGACTGCAAGGTCGGCATCGTCGGCTTCTGCTGGGGCGGCAGCGTGGCCTATCTTGGCAATACCCGACTCGGCCTGCCGGCGGTGAGCTACTACGGCGGGCGCACCGTGCCATTCCTGCGCGAGAGACTGCGCGCGCCGATGCTGTTCCAGTTCGGCGAGGATGATCCGATCATCCCGCCCGAGGATGTCGCCGCGCATCGCGAGGCGCACCCGGAGGCCACTGTGTACAGCTATCCCGCCGGCCACGGCTTCAACTGCGATGCGCGCGCCGACTACGACGCCGCCTGCGCGCGCGAGGCGATGGACCGCACGATCAGCTTCTTCACCCGTCATCTCAAACCCTGACGGAGACGACCATGGCACACGCCGCGCATCCCCTTCCCAGCCCATTCGTCCTCGACGACCAGCTCGCCCACGACTCGCACCCGATCGCCGAGCTGGGCCTGAGTTCGCTGCGGCTGATGGACGACAGCAACTACCCTTGGGTGATCCTCGTGCCGAGGGTCGCCGAGGCACGCGAGCTGATCGACCTCGATGCTCCGCGCCAGGCGCAGCTGCTCGATGAAGTCAACCGCGTCTCGCGGGCGCTCAAGCAGCTGTATCGGCCGCACAAGCTGAACATCGCCGCGCTGGGCAACCTGGTGCCGCAGCTGCATGTGCACCTGATCGCCCGCTACCGCGATGATCCGGCGTGGCCAGCCCCGGTCTGGGGGCGCATTCACGCCTGCCCCTACGAGCCCGAGGCCCTGGTGCAGCGGGTTCGCGAACTGCATGCGGCGATGAATGCCTGAGCTGCTGGCACCGCAACTGCACTGGCAAGGCGAGGACTGCCTGGCGCTGCACTGGCCCTCGGTCATCGACCCGGCCCTGAACAGACAGGTCCATCGACTTTGCGATGCGCTGCGTGACGCGAAGCTACCGGCCCTGATCGATCTGGTGCCTGCCTACGCCAGCCTCGCCCTGTACTTCGACGCCGCTGATCCCCTGGATAGAGCAGCAATCAGAGCGCAGGTCGAATCAGCCATCAGCGATCTTTCGCACGGCGCAAAGAGCGCTGAAATCGCGCCGATCGAGGTGCCGGTCTGCTACCACGCGGCGCTTGCGCCCGACCTCGAAGCCGCCGCAAGGCACCTGGGGATCGATGCAGAAGACCTGACGCGGCGGCATGCGGAGCCGGTCTACAGCGTCGCGATGATCGGATTCGCGCCGGGCTTTCCTTACCTGCTCGGCCTTGACCCGGGACTTGCCCTGCCCCGCCACGCCCAGCCGCGCGAATCGGTGCCGGCTGGCAGCGTCGGCATCGCCGGGGCACAGACCGGCATCTATCCGCAGCCAAGCCCGGGCGGCTGGCAGCTGATCGGGCGCACGCCATGGCGACTGTTCGATCCGGCGCGCGAGCCGCCTGCACGCCTGCGACCAGGACAGCGCCTGTGCTTCGTGCCGATCGAGCTGGCGCAGTTCGAGCGCGAGTCGGAGCACCCGGCATGATCCGTGTGCTGCGTGCGGGCCTGCAGACCAGCGTCCAGGATGCCGGGCGCCACGGATTGCGCCATCTCGGCGTCGGCCAGGCTGGCGCTGCCGACCACGGCGCCTTGCGTCTCGCCAACCGACTGCTCGGCAATCCCGGCTCGGCCGCGGGCCTTGAGATCACCCTGCTCGGCCCGACACTGGCTTTCAGCGAGCCGCGCCTGCTGGCGCTGGCCGGCGCCGCCATCGACGCAAGGGTTGACGAGCGGCCGGTCCGCTGTGGACGGCCGTTCCGGATTGGCGCCGGACAGGTGCTCCAGCTGGGCCGCTGCTCGGGCGGCGCGCGCAGCTATCTCGCGGTCGCCGGAGGGTTACGCGTCGAATCCATGCTCGGCAGCGCCAGCACCGACCTCGGAGGTGGATTCGGCGGCCATCAGGGACGTGCCCTGCGCCGCGGCGACCGGCTCGCCATGCATGCCGCACCGCGGCCGCCGAAGCAGACTGCCAAGTGGTGGGCCGGCCAGCCCGAAGACCCCCTGCGCAGCGGCCTGCCCGGTGAGCTGCTGCGCATCCTGCCGGCCGCTGACGCCTGCATCCCCAAAAACCTGCCGGGCCATGAGTGGCGAGTCGACCCGCGCAGCAGCCGCAAGGCGCTGCGTCTCAAGGGACCGCCCCTGGTGCCCGACGAAGGCGCCCAGAGGGTTTCGGCGCCGGTTGCCTTCGGCGACATCCAGCTGCTCCCGGATGGCGAGCCCCTGCTGCTCGGCGTCGAAGCGCAGACCGTCGGTGGCTACCCGCTGCTGGGCCGGGTGATCCGTGCGGATCGTGGCCGGATTGGCCAGCTGCGCCCCGGTGACAGCGTGCGCTTCATGGTCGTCGACCTGGCCCGGGCAGATGCGGCTTGGTCGAGTCTTGAGGCCGGCTGGCAGCGGCTGGACCTTGCCCTTGTCGCACGCGGGGTTGTCCCGCACTCTGCCAGCTGACTGACGGCCCGGGCGTCGCGCTCAAGCAGCAGACTGATTGCGCCACGCAGCGAGCAGCTCGGACTCGCGCTGCCGCGACATGCCAGCGCGCATTTCCAGGCGCCGCTGGGCAGGCAGCTCTGCGAACCAGTCCATAAGGTCGGACACCGTGCGCGCCAGCGGGCGGAAGCGCAGACCGGCATCGATCGCGCGCTGCGTACTGACCTGGGCGAAGCCTTTCGTCGCGGCCTCGGCCGGCAGCCAGATCGGCAAATCTGCGCCAAAGGCGACTCCTTGGGCGCGGAGGAAAGCGGTAGGCACCGGCACGAACGCGACCGGCCCGCCAAGCGCGGCATGCACGCCGTGCATGAACGCGGCTGTCGACAAGCGGAAGTCCGGGCCGGTGGCATTGAAGACCCCATGCTGACCCCGCTCCACCATACGGATGGTCCACTCGGCCAGATCGCGAGCGTCGATGAACTGCAACGGATCGCTGCCGTCACCGGGCATCAGCACCTGGCCGCCCTCGGCGATCCGCCGCGGCCAATAGGTGAAGCGATCGGTCTCGTCGCGCGGCCCGACGATGAAACCCGGCCGTATGACCGTCAGCCGATCCGGAAACCAGCGCATGGCTTCACGCTCACAAGCGGCCTTGAGCGGCCCGTAGAGACCGCCCACGTCGGCCAGCAGGCTGGCTCGGGTTTCCTTCAGCGGATCCTCGCCGCGGTAGATCGCAAGCGGGGCACTCTCGTCCATGCCGACCCTGGCGGTGTCGCGATACACCGAAATCGTCGAGATGAAAACATACTGCCGCACCTTGCCCTGCAGTACCGCCCCGGCGTCACGGACCCAGTGCGGAACGCTGGTCGGATTGTCGATGCAGACGTCCCACTCGCGTCCGGCCAGCGCCGACAGGTCGCCGGTCTCACGATCACCATGCAGCTGCTCAACCTCGCCCGGCCACTCGGGCGAAGGCCGCTTGCCACGATTGAACAGGGTGACACGGTGTCCGCGGGACAGCGCGTAGTTGACCTGGAACGGTCCGGTGAAGCCGGTGCCGCCGAGAATCAGGATACGCAGGGGGCGTTCGGCCCGGCCCGGCCGCTGATCCGGCTGCGCCAGCGCCGCGCGCTGGAACCATGCGGCGCTGGCCAGCGCGGCGCTGCCGCCCAGCAGCTGCCTGCGAGAAATGCCCATGCTCCACCCCGGATCAAGCGCGCTGTGCGGAGCAGCAAGGCTAGCGTCCTGGCAGCTCTTCTGGCATGCCTCCAAAGTCATGGGCCGCGGCGAGGGCAAGGCCGGCATTGTCCGCCGTTGACCCCCTTTCGCCTGCCCGGCACACTGCCACCGCATGAGCAAAGCGTCTGCCGCCAAGGAACAACACCCGGTCGCCGACTTCGAGCGCTCGCTCGAAGAGCTGGAACAGCTGGTTCAGAAGCTGGAAGGCGGGGAACTCACCCTCGACGAGTCACTCAAGGCCTACGAGCGCGGTATCGCCCTGTATCGAGGCTGCCACGGCGCGCTGGAAAAGGCCGAGCTGAGGGTTCGGCTGCTCAGTGACCCCGAGGACCCAGACAGCGCCGCGCCTTTCGATGAGCGCTGATGCCGCCGCGCGCCTTGGCGCGCTGGCGCGACGCGTCGAACTCCGCCTCGACAGCCTGCTGCCGGATCCCGAAACGCCGCCGCAGGGTCTGCACCTTGCGATGCGCCATGCCCTGCTCGGCGGCGGCAAGCGCCTGCGTCCGCTGTTGGTCTACGCCAGTGGCCTGGCGCTGGCGGCCGAAGAAGCCGCACTCGATGCCCCGGCCTGCGCGGTCGAGCTGATCCATGCCTATTCGCTGGTCCATGACGACCTGCCGGCAATGGATGACGACGCGCTGCGCCGTGGCCAGCCCACGGTTCATGTAGCCTTCGACGAGGCCACCGCCATCCTCGCCGGCGATGCTTTGCATTCCCTGGCCTTTGCTGCGCTGGCCCGCGCGCCCTGCTCCGCCGAGGCGCGGGTCGCC
Organism: uncultured Lysobacter sp.; assembly: GCA_964350895.1. Lineage (GTDB taxonomy): Bacteria > Pseudomonadota > Gammaproteobacteria > Xanthomonadales > Xanthomonadaceae > Pseudomarimonas. The sequence continues at coordinate 975 of CAYGMG010000123.1, read as the reverse complement.
ATGCTCGAGTGCCTGGCCGACGCCGCCGGCGCGCCCGGCATGTGCGGCGGCCAGGCGATCGACATCGACGCCGTCGGCAGACAGCTGAGCCTTGCCGAGCTTGAGTCGATGCACGCGAAAAAGACCGGCGCCCTGATTCGCGCAGCGGTGCGCATGGGGGCCATCTCCGGCGGCGCCGACGCGCCAACCCTTGCCCATCTCGACGCCTACGCCGCGGCGCTGGGGCTTGCCTTCCAGATCAAGGATGACCTGCTGGACGTAGAGTCCGACAGCGCTACGCTGGGCAAGACCGCCGGCAAGGACGCTGCCGCCAACAAACCAACCTATGTCGCCCTGCTCGGCATCGACGGCGCGCGCCAGGCACTCGCAGCGCAGCAGGCCCGCCTCCACGAAGCGCTGGGCCAGCTGACTTGCGATACCCGACTGCTCGCAGCGCTCGGAAACATGGCGGCAAGTCGCCAGCATTGATCCGACGCCTGACGCCCTGGGCCTGCAGGCCGACACTGGTCGCAGCAATGCAAAGCGCGCTAAGAAGACACCCGGCCGGAGCCGGGTGTCTGGGCAGGACTTCAGCGGACAAATCGCCGTCTTACTTGACCAATCTCAGGGTCAACGGGTAGCGATAGCTCTCGCCGTTGTTGGCCTTGATGCCGCCAATGATGGTGAACACCAGGGCAGCAATACCGACCACCGGCAGCAGCAGGAAGCCGATGATCACCACGCTCAGGACCAGACAGGCCAACACGGCGATCAACACGGTGATCTGGAAGTTCAGCGCTTCCTTGCCTTGATCATCGACGAACGGGAATTCGTTCTTCTTGATCTGCCAGATCACCAGCGGGCCGATCACGCTGCCCAATGGAATCAGGAAGCCGATCAGGGCCGAGAGATGGGCAAACATCGCCCACTGCCGGGCCTCCTGGTTCGATTCTCCGCTGGGCGGAGGCGGCGCCTCCGCCCAGCGGAGAATCGAAC
>CAYGMG010000122.1:0-11713 GCA_964350895.1 uncultured Lysobacter sp. | reverse complement strand
CTTGGTCGTCGCCCGCCCATGTCTTCTCGGCGGATCTCGATGCGGTGCGCGGGCGCGCGTCGGCAGGTTCGGCGCGCTTAAAGCAAACGGCCCGCACTGGGCGGGCCGTTTGACGAGCTGACGCTGGCGCGTTGCTTACTTGGCGCGAGCGGCCTTCGGCGCGGCCTTGGTCACGCTGTCGTTGGCGGCCTCGACCTGGCTCTTCACCAGCTGGCTGATCGCTTCGCCGGTCTTGACGTTGCGGGTCATGGCTTCCTGGCTGAGCGCGAACAGCTGCTCGCCGGATTCCTTGGCCAGGTTGAAGCCTTTCGGCCAGATTGCCTTGACGCCGTCGAAATCACGCACTTCGGCGGCTTCGCCAAAGAACTCGAAAGTCGCGTTGACGCGATCTTCCATGGCCTTCATCTGCAGCTTGGCCAGGTCCTCGAAGTTGCCAAGGGCAAGCTGCTGGGCCTTCAGCGCCGACTCGGCGAACTGACGGGAGTAGGAAACAAACGGCTGGTTGATCTGATCGAACATGGTAAAGCCCTCCTCGGCTGACGGATTATCCGTGGAGGCACTCTAGCAGCGCTTATGTTGCACTGCAACATAATCTGCTTTTCCGTTCAGTGACAGTTAGTTGCCGGACCCCTCGCCGCGATAGCGGCAGCCCGAGGTGCAGGTCTCGTGGACCACCACCTCGGCCAGCCCGGGCAGGGCAGGGCGCAGCCGGTCCCAGATCCACACCGCGAGCTGCTCGCTGGTCGGATTTTCCAGACCTTCGATGTCATTGAGGTAGTGGTGGTCGAGCCGCTCGTACAGCGGCAGGAAGGCCGCCTTGATGTCGGCAAAGTCCATCACCCAGCCGGTCTGCGGGTCGATTTCGCCGGCGACCCGCAGCTCGATCCGGAACGAGTGGCCGTGCAGCCGCGCGCACTTGTGACCCGGCGGCACGTTGGGCAGGCGATGCGCGGCTTCCAGGGTGAAGGCCTTGAAGATTTCCATGGGCAGGGCTCCGGATCGCCGCTCAGCGCAGCGCGTAGCCGAACTGCTGGCGGAACTGCACCGAGAACTCATCGAAGTTGAAGCGCTGATTCTGCGGGCCGAGGTGCTCGATCTTCAAAGCGCCCATCAGCGAGGCGATGCGGCCGGTGGTCGGCAGGTCCATATCGCGCATCAGCCCGTAGATCAGGCCGGCGCGGTAGGCGTCGCCACAGCCGGTCGGGTCGACCACGCGCAGGGCGCTGGCCGCGGGCACCTTGAGCACGTCCTTGCCTTGCACGTGGATCTCGGAGCCCTGCGGCCCGCGGGTGATGAGGTAGGCCTTGACCCGTTCGGCGATGGCCTTCTCGTCCCAGCCGGTGCGCTCCTGCAGCAGATTGGACTCGTAGTCGTTGACCGTAACGTAGGTCGCCTGCTCGATCATTGTGCGCAGCTCCTCGCCCTTGAACAGCGGCATGGCCTGGCCGGGGTCGAAGATGAAGGGAATGCCGCACTCGGCGAATTCGATCGAGTTCTGCAGCATCGCCTCGTAGCCGTCCGGACCGACGATGCCGAACTCCACGCCGTCGACCTCGCGCACGTGGTTCTCGTAGGAACGCATCATCGCGCCCGGGTGGAAGGCGGTGATCTGGTTGTCGTCGAGATCGGTGGTGATGAAGGCCTGGGCGGTGTACAGGCCTTCGATCTCCTTGACGTGGGCAAGGCTGATGCCACAGGCATCGAAATGCTCGCGGTAGGGGGCGAAGTCCTGGCCGACCGTAGCCATCGGCACCGGGTCGCCGCCGAGCAGCTTGAGGTTGTAGGCGATGTTGCCGGCGCAGCCGCCGAATTCCCTGCGCATGCGCGGCACCAGGAAGCTGACGTTGAGGATATGCACCTTGTCCGGAAGGATGTGGTTCTTGAACTGGTCCTGGAACACCATGATCGTGTCGAAGGCCAGCGAGCCGCAGATCAGCGCAGACATCCTTACTCCTGATTCAGTCAGACAGCCCATTGCCGGGCCAAGCCCGCTATTCTAGCCTCCCCGGCCGCAGCAGCCAGGCAGCCGGGGCAGATCAGCGCCAAACGGCTGTTTGCCGGGCTTTTCCCGTCGCTGTTACCATCACGCGCCTTTCGCGCCCTGCACCCTGGTCGAATTCTTCCCATGCTCAAGAGCTTGCGCGGCCTGTTCTCCAACGATCTGTCGATCGACCTGGGAACCGCCAACACCCTGATCTACGTCCGCGGCCAGGGCATCGTCCTGAACGAGCCTTCGGTGGTCGCCATCCGCCAGGACCGCGGCCACGGTTCGTCAAAGTCGGTCGCCGCGGTCGGCGCCGAGGCCAAGCGCATGCTCGGGCGCACGCCGGGCAACATCAGCACCATCCGGCCGATGAAGGACGGCGTCATCGCCGACTTCACCACCACCGAGGAAATGCTCAAGCACTTCATCCGCAAGGTGCACCGCGCGCGCATCCTGCGTCCGAGCCCGCGGGTGCTGATCTGCGTGCCCTGCGGCTCGACCTCGGTCGAGCGTCGCGCGATCAAGGAGTCCGCCGAGGAGGCTGGCGCCCGCGAGGTGTTCCTTATCGAGGAGCCGATGGCGGCGGCGATCGGCGCCGGCATCCCGATTCACGAGGCGCGCGGCTCGATGGTGCTGGACATCGGCGGCGGCACGTCGGAAGTCGCGGTGATCTCGCTCAACGGCATCGTCTACTCGCAGTCGGTGCGCATCGGCGGCGACCGTTTCGATGAGTCGATCATCAACTACGTGCGCCGCAACCACGGCACCCTGATCGGCGAAACCACCGCCGAGCGGATCAAGATCGAAGCCGGCTGCGCCTTCCCGCAGGCCGAAGTACGCGAGATCGAGGTCTCCGGCCGAAACCTTGCCGAGGGCGTGCCGCGCAACTTCGCGATCAACTCGAACGAGGTCCTCGAGGCCCTGCACGAGCCGCTGTCGGGCATCGTCAGCGCAGTGCGCGCGGCGCTGGAGCAGACTCCGCCCGAACTCTGCGCCGACGTCTACGAGCGCGGCATCGTGCTCACCGGTGGTGGCGCCTTGCTGCGTGACCTCGACCGGCTGATCTCCGAGGAGACCGGCCTGCACGTGCACGTCGCGGACGATCCGCTGACCTGCGTGGCCCGCGGCGGCGGCCGGGCGCTCGAGCTGATCGACATGCACGGCAACGACTTCTTCTCCCCGGAGTAGTCGAGCAGGAGAGAGCATCGCGTGAGGTACGCCACGGCGCCGTCCGCCCCCCTGTTCTCGGACGGTGGGGCAGGGACCATCCGATTGCTGGCCTACCTCGCGCTTGCCGTGGTCCTGATGGTTGCCGACTATCGCGGTGGCTACCTTGACCGTGGCCGGCAGATGCTCGGCGTGCTGGCCGAGCCATTGTACTGGGCAGCCGGTGCGCCGGTCGCGCTGGCCCGCTATCTGCGCAGCGCGGCGGCCGACCGCGAACAGCTGCACGCCGAGCGCGAGATGCTCCGCGAGGAGCTGCTGGTGGCCAATGCGCAGCTGGCCAGACTGGGCGCGGTGCAGACCGAGAACCGGCGACTGCGCGACCTGCTCGGCGGCACCCGCGGGCTCGGCCTCGAAGCGCGCCTGGTGAGCCTGGCCGATGTCGATCTTGATCCGTTTCGCCATCGAGCCCTGCTCGACGAGGGCAGCGCGCGCGGCGTGCGCAGCGGCACTGCCCTGATCGACGCCGGCGGTGTGTTCGGCCAGGTCATCGAGAGCGCGCCCCTGCATGCCACGGTGATGCTGCTCTCCGATCCGGCACACGCGGTGCCGGTTCAGGTCCAGCGCAGCGGCGTGCGCACCATCGCCTACGGCACCGGAGAGGTCGACCGCCTGCTGGTGCCGAATATTCCGCAGAGCGCGGACATCGTCGAAGGCGATCTGCTGATCACCTCGGGCCTTGGCGGGCGTTTTCCGGCAGGGCTTCCGGTGGGTACGGTCACCGGCCTGCAGCAGGACCAGACGCGCCTGTTCGTGGTTGCCCAGGCGCGTCCGGCAGCCTTGCTGCAGCGCGGCCGCGAGCTGCTGCTGGTCTGGAACAGCCCGGTCGGCCCGGCCGCCGAAGCAGGACCGCCGCGCGAGCTTTCCGCGCTTCCGGCGGCGCCGGCCGATGAGGCTGATGAGCCCGGGCAGCCGGCGCAATGAGTCGCCAGCGCGCCGGCTTTTTCGCCTTCTTCGGCAGTTTCGTCGTGGCCTTGCTGCTCGGCCTAGTGCCGTTTCCCGACGTGCTGGCCGGGTTCAAGCCTTACTGGCTGGGGATCGTGGTCATCTACTGGGCGCTGGAGGCGCCCGAGCGGCTGGGCCTGGGCGCTGCCTTCCTGCTTGGTCTGGCAGCCGATGTCGTTTACGGCACCTTGTTCGGCGAACAGGCGCTGCGCCTGTGCATCCTGGCCTTCCTGGTGCTGCGCTTCCGCGCTCGGCTGCGCTTCTTTCCGCTTTCGCAGCAGGCGCTGGCGGTGCTGGTCCTGCTGTTCAATGATCGGGTGGTGGTGCTGGCGGTGCGGGTGGCCAGCGGGGAGGGCGTTCCGCCGCCGGAGTTCTGGCTTGCGCCCTTGATCGGCACCCTGCTTTGGCCCTGGCTGTTCCTGCTCTTCGACCAGCTGCGCCTGCGCGGTCGTCTGCGCGATGGCTAGGCCGAGCCTGGCGACGCCGCGCAGGATCAAGAACGTGCTGCTGGAGGCGGCGCAGTTCCGCAGGCGCGCCTTGCTGGGCGCGCTGCTGGTGGCGCTGGGCCTTTTCGTGCTGGCCGGACGCTACGCCTGGCTGCAGATAGTCCAGCACGATGCGCTGACCGCCCGGGCCGACCAGAACCGGATCAAACTTCGGCCACTGGTGCCGGCGCGCGGGCGCATCTACGACCGTCATGGTGTCCTGCTTGCCGACAACGTGCCTGCCTACCGGCTGGAACTGGTTCCCGAGCAGGTCGCCGATATCGATGCGACCCTGGCCGGCCTTGGCGAGCTGCTTCCGCTCAGCGAAGAGGAGCGGGAGCGCTTCCACGACGCAAGGCGCAGCCAGCGTCGCTTCCATCCGGTGCCGGTCAAGCTGCGCCTGAGCGAGGCCGAGGTCGCCACCTTTGCGGTCAACCGGCATCGCTTTCCGGGTGTGGATGTCGCCCCGTATCTGACCCGCCGTTATTTGCGTGGTCCCGAGTTTGCCCATGTGCTTGGCTATGTCGGGCGCATCGATCGCGATGACATCGCCGATCTCGACCCCGATCGCTACGCCGGCGCCACCCATGTCGGCAAGTCCGGTATCGAGCGCCAGTACGAGTCGCGGCTGCATGGTGAGGTCGGCTTCGAGCAAGTCGAGATCAATGCCGAAGGTCGGGTGCTGCGCGTGCTGCGCGCCGAGCCGGCGGAAAGCGGCGAGAACCTCTATCTGAGTATCGATGCCTCGCTGCAGGCGGCGACCGTTGCCGCCTTCGAGGGCCAGCACGGCGCCGCGGTCGCACTCGATCCGCATACCGGCGAGGTGCTGGCCCTGGTGAGCCTGCCCAGCTACGACCCCAACCTGTTCGTCAACGGCATCAGCCGCGCCGACTACGCTGTCCTGCAGGGACCGTCACGACCGCTGTTCAACCGCGCCCTGCTTGGCGGCTACGAGCCAGGCTCCACGCTCAAGCCCTTCGTCGGCCTCGCGGCGCTGGAACTGGGTGTGATGCGGCCGGAGCAGACGGTGTTCTCAAGTGGCGCCTTCAAGCTGCCCGGCCTTGAGCGCGAGTATCGCGACTGGCGACGCGGCGGACATGGCCGCGTCGACCTGCGCGAGGCGCTGGCGCAGTCGGTGAACACGTACTTCTTCGAGGTCGCGGTGGATCTTGGCATCGACCGTATGAGCCAGTTCATCGGCCGGTTCGGATTCGGCCAGCCGACCGGCATCGATCTTGAGGGTGAGTCGAAAGGCATCCTGCCCAGCCCCGAGTGGAAGCGTGCCGCGCGCAACGAGCCCTGGTATCCCGGGGAAACCGTGATCGCCGGGATCGGCCAGGGCTTCTGGGTGGCCACCCCCTTGCAGCTGGCAAGGGCAACCGCAGCACTCGGCGACGGCGGCCAGCTGCACACGCCGCGCCTGCTGCGCGAGACCCAGCGCGGCCTCACCGGACCGCGGACCGCAGAGCCGCTGCCCCCCGCCCAGCCCATCGGCATCGCCCCGGCGAACCTGCAGGTGGTGATTGAAGGCCTGGTAGCGGCGATGCATTCGCCGACCGGCACCGCCCGCGAAGCGGCCCGCGATGCCGGTTACCTGATCGCCGGCAAGACCGGCACCGCGCAGCGCGTCAGCCGTCGCACCGAAGAGGCCATCGACCTCGAAAGCCTGCCGTTCCACCTGCGCCACCGGGCGCTGTTCGTGGCGGTCGCACCCGCCGAGTCGCCGAGCATTGCCCTGGCCCTGGTAGTCGAAAGCGGCGGCTCCGGCTCGCGCGCTGCGGCCCCGGTGGCGCGGCGCATTCTGGATGCCTGGATGGCCGGCGGCGGCAAGCGATGAACCTCACGCGCTGGCTCAACACGCTGCGCCATTTCGCCAGCCCGCGGATGGACGCGCCGCTGGCGATTGCCCTGCTGCTCCTGATTGCGGTTGCCCTGATCAACCTGTACAGCGCTTCCGCGGGCAACCCGTCACTGGTGCTGAGCCAGGCCGCCCGTTTTGCGGTGGGTCTGGCCGGGATGTGGGTCGTCTCACGCATTCCGCCGCGCCAGCTGCGCCAATGGACGCCCTTCGTGTTTGCCGGTGCCTTGCTCCTGCTGGCCCTGGTGCCGGTGTTCGGCACCGGACGCAGCGGCCGCCACTGGCTCAACCTCGGAGTGATCTACGTGCAGCCCTCCGAACTGCTGAAGATCGCCGTACCGATGGTGGTTGCCGCCTATCTGCACAGCCGCGTGCTGCCGCCGCGCTGGATGGACCTGCTGGTCTGCGCGGTGCTGGTCGGCGCGCCGACCGGGCTGATCCTGCTGCAGCCGGATCTGGGCACCGCACTGCTGGTCGGCGTGAGCGGCGCCGCGGCGCTGTTCCTGGCCGGAATGGCGTGGTGGCGGATCGGCCTGGTCGCTGCCCTGGGCATTGCCTGCGCGCCACTCGCCTGGCTGCTCATGCGTGACTACCACCGCGACCGTCTGCGCACCTTCCTCGACCCCGAGGCCGATCCGCTGGGCGCCGGCTGGAACATCATCCAGTCGAAGATCGCGGTGGGATCCGGCGGGCTGTCCGGCAAGGGTTGGGGCTACGGCACCCAGGCGCGCCTGGACTTCCTGCCCGAGCACACCACCGACTTCATCCTTGCCGTGTTCGCCGAGGAGTTCGGATGGCTGGGGATCGTCGCCCTGCTGGCGTTGTGCCTGTTCATCGTCGGTCGCTGCCTGTGGATTGCGGCGATGGCGCGGGACACCTGGTCGCGGCTGGTGGCCGGTTCGCTGGGCCTGAGCTTCTCGGTCTACGTGCTGGCCAACGCTGGCATGGTCTCCGGCCTGCTGCCGGTCATGGGCATCCCGATGCCTTTGATGAGTTATGGCGGCACCTCGGCGGTCACCCTGCTGCTCGGGTTCGGGGTGGTGATGTCGATCCATGCGCATCGCAAGTTCATGGCCTGAGCTTGCGCGCAGGTGCGTGGCTTCAGCCTCGGGAGTACGCTTTCGGGCATGGCCAGCACTGCACCTGTCGTTTCCCTGCCGCTCTGGGTCCTGCCGGCCCTGTGTGGCGCGCTTCCGGTCCTGGCGGTGCACCTTGCCTGGTGGCTGTCGCTGCGCGACGGCCATGTTCCGGCGGGCATTCCCTACCTCGACGGGGGATTCTCGATCAGTCGCGCCGCGCGGCATGGGTGGGGGAATGATCTGTTCAAGCTGATCATGCTGCCCTGCGCGGCACTGCAGGCGATCTGCTGGCTGCTGCTGCGCCAGTGGCTGCTGCAAGCCGGCGCGGCGCGCGGCGCCGGCCTGCCCTGGCTGGGGCTGGTGGCCGCGGCATTCCTGGCCCTGTACGCGGTCTATCTGGGCAGCGAGGGCGAGGTCTATCAAGCCCTGCGCCGGTATGGCGTCACCGTCTATTTCGCCGCCACCTATCTTGCCCTGCTGCTGGCCCTGCGCGCATTGCCAGCAGGGCAGGAGCGGCTGCGCCGGCACTGGCTGCTTGTGGCGCTCGGGATGCTGGTGCTGGGCCTTGCCTCGGTCACCGCGTCAGCGCTGGTTGCCGACCCGGCGTTCAAGGACCGCATCGAGAACCTGCTGGAATGGCAGCTTGGCCTCTGGCTGACCGCGATGTTCGCGGCCTGGGCCTGGGCTTGGCGCCGCGCCCGCCTGATGCTCAGCCCATGAGCCGCGTGCTGCTCGGCCTGCTGTTCGGGCTTCTGGTCCTGGCCTGTACGGCGGCCGAGTGGCCAAGAGTGGTCGAGGTCCGCTTCGAAGGCAACGACACCACCCGCGAGTACGTCATACGCCGGGAAATGGCCCTGGCCGAAGGCGACCAGGCGGATCCCCGGCTGATCGACGCTAGCCGCCAGTCGATCCTCGATCTCGGTCTGTTCCGCGAGGTCGTCATCGCCCAGCAGGAGACCTCCGGCGGCCTGCGCCTGATCGTGCGCGTCCGCGAGAAGTATTTCCTGCTGCCCGTTCCGCGCCTTGATGCAAGTTCGGACCGTGACCTCAGCTACGGCGTGCAGATTCGCTGGAACAACGTGATGGGGCGAAACCACACCTTGAACCTGTATGCCGAGCGCGGCGATTTCCCCGAGGACCGGCTGCGCGAAAGCGAGCGCAGCGGGCGGATCGCCTACAGCGCCCCCTTCCTGTTCGGCTCGCCCTACGCGCTTGATGCCGGAATCGAGCGCATCGAGCGCCGGCGACCGCAGGCGGATGGCGGCTTCGACGAGACCCTGGACCGCGCCCAGCTACTGCTGCTGCGTGATTTCAGCCACGGCAAGCCGCGCCGGGGCTGGACCTTCGGCGGCGGGCTGTTCCACCAGCGCCAGGCCGCCGAGGGCGCCGGCGCACCGCCCGACGATGGCCGTGCCCTGGCCCTGGTCGGCGAGGCCGCCTACAGCGATCTGCGCTTTCACCTCTACAGCGAAACCGGCCAGCGCTTTCGCAGCCGCCTCGAATGGGCAGGGCCGGGCTCGGACTACGACTACCAGCAGGCAGAGTTTCGCTATGCGCGCTACCTGCCGCAGGGCAATACCGAGCACCAGACCCTGCACCTGCTCGCCGAGGGCGGCCTGCGTCGCGGCGGACCGGACAGCCGCAGCGCTTTCTTTCTCGGCGGCTCAGGCAGCCTGCGCGGCTACGACTCCGACACCTTCGAAGGCGAGGACTACTGGCTGCTCGGCGTTGAATACCTGCGCCCGCTGCGCTGGCGCTGGCTGCGCCTGCTGGCCATGGCCGAAGTCGGCGGCGCCGGGGCCAGCCTTGAACCCGGCAGCCCGAGCGGCCCGCACGCCAGCATCGGGCTGGGCCTGCGCATACGACTGACCTGGCTGGTCAACACCGAGATCGAACTCGGCTACGCCTGGCCGCTGGTAGGCGGTGACGGCGGGCGGTTCTTTGCTGGTGGAAACTGAGAATCGAGTTCAGCAGCGCGAACTGGTCGGGCGAGTCGAGGGGGCATTGGCGGCGCGATAGGGGCCATTGCGTGACCTGGCGCACCCTTCGCCGGGCGCCGGGCTGGGTTACACTGCGGTTCGGGTTTTCTTTGTGGGGCAGGCAAATGCGCGCACTTCTTGTGCTTGGACTGATGATCACGCCGGCGGCTGCGCTGGCTGACACCTGTGCGTCGCCCGCGGGCGTTGCTGCCGGCGCCGAGCTGGCGCCGCTGTCCTACACCACCAGCTGGGCGCCGGCGGAACGCAGTGCGGTGTCGGTGGATGCGGTGCTCGCTCGCGAGGCCTTTTCCCGCTGCCAGCAGCAGCGGCTGATCGCTGGCAACGGCTACCAGAAGCGCACCGAGTTCGATAACACGCCGTACCGCTTCAACATGAAGCCGGGGCAGAAGCTCAGCGCCGAGGAGTTTGATGCCTGGATGGCCAGCCGCGGGATCCGCATCGTGCGCGCCAAGACCGACGCGGTCGATCCTGCTGCAACTGCTCCGGCCGCCGCAGCGACCGCGCCGGTGGTCGCCGAGTAATTGCGCGAGCATTGCGGTCGCGAGTCCGCTTCCGGGTTTTCTGCTGTGCGGCGTTTCCGTCTCCAGCCAAGGTTCTGATCGATGCGCCGGGCTTGCCCGGCGTTTTCTTTATCACTACTTTCTCTACTTCTCGCGTGCAGATCGTGCACGTTCCGGACTCGAATCAGGGTTTCCGGCACCGCCCCACGAGGCGCCTATCCGAAGGCGTGCAAATCCGGCAGATGCTGCTGCGCATCCCGGTGGCCTGGGACACCCAAGAACGGTGGTCGTGGACACTGGCCTCTCGAAGGCCCTGCATGGCGCGACAGGCAAGAGACGACCCCAAGCCCTCGCGCTACCCCGAAAGTGGGCGGTGATTTCTCCCCGAAAGCGGTCCTTCATCCTAAGCAAAGTCACCGACACGGTGCGGCCGAGCGTGCGACAATAAGGCGTGCGCGATTTCATGCCAGTAGGGAGCTCTCGGCTTTATTGGTACTACTTCGGATTCGCTCATCTGCTCTATGCCTCGCTCGTGAGTGCGTCCCCGAGCTGGCTTGCTCTCAACGACTGGCAACTTCGGCCCTCGCTGTTCGCCTTCGTCACCGTCATTGATGTGCTGGCGGCGCCAGCTCTGCTCTTTGCATGGCTTTGGCGACATCGCCCTGCAGTTGCGATGGCCGGGGCCATAGTAATTGCCTTCACTGGCCTCCTGGCCTGCCTGTTGTGGGGAGGACGCTCGGGGCTGGAGCAGCTGGTTTCGTGGTTGCCAGACCCCGGGTCGCTACTGATCATCGCTCTGTGCGCGTCCTTGATCGGCTACGAGATCAGGGTCTTCGCGTTGATTTGCAGGTTGGTGTCGACATCCGACGTCGATCGCGAGATCGAGTCATCGTCCACCGCCTTTTCGTCTCGCGCTGGCCTAGTCCAGCTACTTCAAAACGTCCACGCGGTCGAACTGAGGTTCTGGGCCTTCTCGGTGCTCGGGAGCAAACGCACGACCGCGGCCTATCCGGGGCGTGCGCATTTTTCTTATGGAAAGCAGTCGGGCAACGCCCAGACTTGGCTCGCCTGGGCTGCAATCAACGCATTCCCGACTCCGCTGGTGCATCTCCTGCTCCACCAGACCAGTCCCTCCGCTGCCTGGCTAACGACCCTGGCCACGCTGCTGGGCTCTGTATGGTGTGTAGCTGAATCGCGAGCCTCGAGGCATCGACCTGTCTCGCTGGATCACGAGCGGGTCTACCTCCGATACGGACTGACCGTCGGTCGGCACATTCCTCTGGCCGAGGTCTCCCGCTCTCGGAGGCTGGACTGGAAGGATCTGGATGCGCGGGGCGTGACCCGGTATGCCGGTTGCGGCGGGTGCAACGTGAGGCTGGAGCTGCGTTGCGGTGAGGTCATTCATCTCGGACTCGACGAACCCGACGCATTCTTGAGCTCGCTCAGCGAGTTCAGGCCGAAAGCCTCGGCTTCTATCTCCGAACGCGGCTAGCTATAGAGGGTGGTGCGCGGAAGGCTGCCGCCGACCAACGGCGGGCTTCGACCCGAAGTATGCGTTCGCCGATACGTGCTTGGGGCGCAATGCTGCCGCTCGCAGGGCAATCCGGCGAGCTGTTGTGGGAGCGGATCGTATCCGCG
>CAYGMG010000121.1:0-11751 GCA_964350895.1 uncultured Lysobacter sp. | reverse complement strand
TCGTATCCGCGACCGCGGAGCCTCGATCTGGCCGCAGTCAGTGGCAAGCCTGTAGTGCTGCGGTTGCGGATACGATCCGCTCCCACGACAGCTCGCCGGATTGCCCTGCGAACGGCAACAATGCGCCCGAACGGGCCGTATGCTTCGCGCCCTCAGGCCATCCGCATCCAGCGCCACAGCGTGCGCAGATTGGGTGGCTTGCCGTGCATCAGCAGACCGATGCGGAATACCTTGCCGGCGAACCACATCGCCGCGAACACCGAGGCGACGCCGATGCCGATCGACAGCCAGACCTGCCAGCCGGGCGGTGGTGCGCTGGAGGTCAGGCGCAGGATCATCACGAAGGGGTTCACCGGCGGCAGCAGTGACAGCACGGTGGCCAGGGTCGAGTTCGGATCGCGGCTGATCGGCAGCCACAGCATCATCGGCAGCATCACCACCAGGACCACCGGAGTCAGCAGGGCCTGCGCCTCACGCAGTTCGTTGACCGCAGCGCCGATCGCGGCCATCAGCGAGGCCAGCACCATGAAGGCGATAAGGAAGAAGATCGCCAGGTACAGCAGCAGCCAGGGATCGAGCAGGCCGAGCGCGGCGAAGCTGGCAAGCGCCAGCATCCCGAGCCCGCCGTAAAGGATCAGGGTCAGGCTGCCGACCGCCAGCTGGCCGAGGATCTTGCCGGCCATCAGCTGGGTCGGCGAGACCGCGGCCAGCAGCAGCTCGACCACGCGCGAGGATTTCTCCTCGATGGTCGAGGTCATCAGCTGCTGTCCGGCGGTCATTACCGCCACCAGCATCAGCACCATGAAGGCCATGGGCAGCAGGCGCGAGGCAATCTCGTTGGCCTGCTGCTCGCCCTCGGCGCCGACCTTGGTCGGAGTGACCCGCGGCACCCGGGTCAGTTCGCGGATCTCGCCGGCGTCCAGCGAGCGCGCCGCCAGCCGGGCGGCGACGATGGCCGACTTGGCAGCCTCGCGGATCTCGTCGAGCAGGCGGTCGTCCAGCCTGGAGCGGATGAACAGGTCGTAGTGGCCAAAGCCGTCGGCCTCGGCGCGCACCGAATTGGCGTGGACCACGATCACCGCCAGCAGCTGCTTGTCGGTGGCCAAGGCCGCGCGCGCCGCATCTACCTGTGCCGTCTCATCCAGACGTTCCAGCGACAGCTGGGGCACCTTGCCGAGCGCCTCGTCCATGGCCTGTTCCAGCGCCTGGCTGCCGGCGGCGCCGGACAGCTCGCGGACCGAGCCCGGCATGACCGAGTCGATCCGCCGCTGCATGGCAAGGCGGCGTTCGGCAAAGGCCTCTGGACTCAGCTCGGCGCCCAGACCAGTGGCGATCTCGCTGGTCGGGTCGAACACCGCCACCCGGCCCTCAACGCGCGGCGAGCGGTCCTGCACCAGCAGAGGCAGAATCAGGATCATCACTCCGATCATCAGCGGCATGGCGAGGATGCCGAACAGGAAGCCCTTGGTCATCACCGTGGCCAGGAATTCGCGCAGGGCGATCTGCAGCACCTTGTTCATGCCAGCACCTCGCGCTCGTCCATGGAATTTCCCGCGGGCAGGCCGACCATGCTGATGAAGATGTCTTCCAGGGTCGGCCGGACCAATTCAAGCCGCGCCGGCGGCAGGGCCACCGCAGCCGCCGAGAGCAGGCTGGCGGGATCGGCCTGCTCGGTGAAATCGACCTGCAGCCTGGGGCCTTGTTCGATCACTTCGGATACCCCAGGCAGGGCGCCGAGGCGAGCAACGTCGTCCTCACCGCGCTGCAGTGGCTCAATCAGGAAAGAGCGTGGCGCGTGCCGGGTACGGATGTCGGACAACGCATCATCGAGCACCTTCTGCCCGTCGTGGATCATTACGATGTGCTCGCAGAGCGCCTCGGCCTGGAACATCACATGGGTCGAGAACAGCACCGTGGTGCCGCGCTGGTGCTCGGCGAGGATCAGGTCGCGGAGCAGGCGCATGTTGACCGGGTCCAGCCCGGAGAACGGCTCGTCGAGGATCAGCAGCGCCGGCTCGTGGATCACTGCGGCGATGAACTGCACCTTCTGCTGCATGCCCTTGGACAGCTCTTCGCACTTCTTCTTCGCGACATCGGCAAGGCCGAGGCGCTCCAGCCAGGCGGCGATGCGCCGGCCGCATTCACGCCGCGGCACGCCCTTGAGGATCGCCATGTGCTGCAGGAAGTCGGCCACCACCATCTTGCGGTAGACGCCACGCTCTTCAGGCAGGTAGCCGATGCGGTCCTTGGCGTCGAGCGCGGAGGACCTGCCGAGCACCTCGATCTGCCCGCTGTCCGGAAACAGGATCGACAGGATCATCCTGAGCGTGGTGCTCTTGCCGGCGCCGTTGGGGCCGATGATGCCGTACAGCGCGCCCTCGGGCACGTCGAGGTCGATGCTGCGCACGGCCTGCTTCGGGCCGAACGATTTGCTGAGCTGGTGCAGGCGGATCGCGTTGTTCATCGCGGCAGTTGACCATGCCTTGCGGCGGGAGGACAGTCTTGACGGAATGCCAGGCAAGGAGTGACTACCCTTGAACAGCCTTTGGTTGATCGCGATGCTCAGCGTGAGCGCCGCGCCCGACGACGCGAACGATCTGCCCGGCTGGATGGCCGGCCACTGGTGCAGCGCCGGCAGCGAGGAGCTATGGCTGGCGCCGCGCGATGGGCACATGCTGGGCATGAACCGGCAGTTTGGCCGGGCCGCCGGATTCGAGTTCATGCGCATCGTCCAAGTCGAGGGCGAACTGCTCCTGCAAGCGCAGCCGGGCGGCGCTGCGCCGACCGTGTTCCGTGCCGTGGACAATCCCGAAGCCGGTGCGGAACAGCGCATCAGCTTTGCCGACCCGGGCCACGACTTCCCGCGACGCATCCACTACTGGCGGAGCTCGGAAGGCCTGCATGCGGCCATCGACGACGGCAGCGATGCGCGACGGATGGAGTTTGCCTGGCAGCCCTGCGCCGAGTAGGGCAGGCGGCCGGGTCCGGCCTTGCGCTGTGCGATCATCGCCTGCCATCTCCCGACCGGATCGCGCATGGACGCCAACGCCCACGACACCGTTCCGCTAGCGCTTGGCGAGCCGCTGGACGCCGCCGAGCGCACCGCCCGCGCCCGTGACTTCGCCGATCGCATGGCGACCCGGCGCACGGTGCGCGATTTCGCCGCCACCGCGGTGCCGCAGGCGCTGATTGCCGAGGCCCTGCGCGCGGCGGGCAGCGCGCCGAGCGGCGCCAACCAGCAGCCCTGGCGTTTCGTGGCGGTGCAGGACGCGGTGATCAAGCGACAGATCCGCGAGGCGGCCGAGGAGGAAGAGCGCCAGTTCTACCAGCAGCGTGCGCCCCAGGAATGGCTGGATGCGCTGGCCCCGCTCGGCACCGATGCCAACAAGCCCTTTCTGGAGACCGCGCCGTGGCTGATCGCGGTGTTCTATGAGCGCTTCGGCCTGGATGCCGAGGGCAACAAGCACAAGCGCTACTACCCGCACGAATCGGTCGGCCTGGCCTGCGGCCTGCTGATCGCCGCCCTGCATCAGGCAGGGCTCGCGACCCTGACCCATACCCCGAGTCCGATGGGCTTCCTCAACCAGATCCTTGGCCGGCCGAAGAACGAGATGCCCTACCTGCTGCTGGTCGTCGGCCATCCGGCCAAGGACTGTCGCGTGCCGGCGATCCAGCGCCTGCCGCTGGAGAGCTACGCGCAGTTTCGCTGAGCGGATGGGATGCTCTCGCTTTCCGGAGCCGCGCTTGAGATAGGCGGCGTGTGATACGGATGCCGCAGCGAGACTCCGGTGCGCTGCGTCCTGCTCAAAGACCGGCAGCGCGGCGCTCTGCCTCCACTCGCTGCTGGATCTCGCGCTGTGCGGCGATCAGTCTCGGCTGCTCGCGAAGGGCTGCGAATCGCGGGTCTGCGGCCAGCTGGCGCCAGTCTCTGAAACCCTGGTCGATCGCTGACGCGAGGCTGTCCAGGGCGGCCGTCTGATCACCGCACAGGGCCAACGCGCCTGCCGCAAGAAACAGGGTGCGCTGGGTATTCGCGGAGAACCCGCGCCAGTGGCGGCCGGCTTCGCACCAGTCGGTATCCACGCGCTCAGTGGCGGGGGTCAGCGCGGCGAGGATCGAGGCGATCTCGATCTGCTGCAGGTGCGCCATGCCCGGCATCTCATGCAGGGTGGCGAACAGCTGCCGTGCTTCCTGATCGCGGCCGGCGAGGATCGCGGTCCAGCCGCCGAGCATGATCAGCAGCCGCGCCTCGTCGCCGGTGGCGTGCTGGCGCTGCGGCAGCAGGGCGTCGAGCGCCGGAAGCCGGCGTGGCGCGTCGGCGTACAGGGCGATCCACTGGCGCGCGGCAATCCCGGCATCGATGTCATCCGGCAGCGAGCGCTCGACCAGGCTGCTGGCCTCCTCGGCGGCGCCCAGCAGGAGCAGCAGGCGCAGGCGCAGTTCAAGGTTGGCCGGTGCCCGTGGATCGACCTGTTCAGCACGATCAGCCAGGGTCAGGGCGCGGGCCAGGTCGCCGCGCTGCTCGGCCAGGTGGGCGGCGCCGCGCAGCAGCACGCCGCTGTCCGGGCTGACCGCGAGCAGGCGCTGCAGCAGGTCCTCGGCAGCGTCGGGATGTCCACGCAGCGCCATCGACTGCGCCAGGTTGCTGCCGATGACCGGCTCCAGCGGATTGAGCGCGTGCGCCTGCTCCAATACCGCCTGCTCGGCGGGGTAGTCGCCCTGGCTGCCGAGCACGTCGGCCAGCCACATCGCGGCCATCTCGTAGCGTGGGTCGAGACGCATCGCCTCGCGCAGGCTGCGTTCGGCGGCCTCGCGCTGGCCGGCGATGCTGCGCAGCAGGCCGATGCTGGCCCAGGCCTCGCCCAGGTCCGGCGCCAGGGTCACCGCCCGGACTGCGGCCGGCTCGGCCAGCGCCAGCGCCTCGGGGACCGGGCGCAGGTCATAGCTGGCCTGCAGCAGATAGGTATCGGCAAGGCCCGACCAGGCCCGGGCGAACTCGGCATCCAGTTCCACCGCCTGGCGGAAGTGGGCGAGCGCCGCGTCGAGGCTCGTCGCCGTGCGCAGGCGCCACTGCTGGCGCCCAGCGAGGAAGGCCTCGAGCGCTGCCGGGTCGCTGGACTGCTCGCGCTCATCGGCCACCGCAGCGCGCGCCTGCTTGCCGAGCAGGCCGCGCAGGGTCTCGGCGATCGCGCTGCTGACCTCGTCCTGGAGGGCGAACAGATCGCCGTCGTCGCGCTCGTAGCTGCGCGACCAGTGGTGGAAACCGGAGCCGGCGTCGATCAGCTGGGCGGTGATCCGCAGACGTTCGCCGGCCTTGCGCACCGATCCCTCGAGCAGCCAGCGCACACCCAGGGTTTCACCGATCTGCCGGGCGTCGAGGCCCTGTGCGCGCAGGGCGAACGAAGAGGTGCGGGCGGCGACCTGCAAGGTGCCGTCCTGGGCCAGCCGGTCGAGCAGTTCCTCGGCGATGCCCTCGGCAAGGTAGCTCTGGTCGCGCTCGGCGCTCATGTCGTCAAAGGGCAGCACGGCGACCGTGTTCACCGGCGCCGTGCTGGCAGCCGCGGCGGGCCCGGAACTGCGCTCGTAGATGCCGACCAGCCACAGGCCGAAGCCGCCGGTGGTGAGCAGGACCAGCAGCACCGCGAACACCGCGCCGGCACGCGCAGCCGGGCTGCGATCGCGGGTCACCCCGCGCGGGCCGAGATCGAAATACCAGGAGAACACCAGGACCAGCGGGAAGCCCAGGATCACTGCAAGGATGGTCCAGGTCAGCGCGCGCGGCGGCAGACCCAGCGGATCGAAGGTAATCTCGGCCAGCTGCAGAACGACGAAGGCGGCGACCGCGTAGGCGCCACCGGCCCGGACCACCTTGCGCCGGCGCAGTTCGGTCCAGGCATCGCTGAGCAGGGAAGGGGAGTCGGAGCGGTCCACGCGATAAGGCCTTGTGTATCCCGGCAACATACCGCGCCGCCAGCCCGGCTGCACAGCGCCGGTGGTCATGTTCGTGCGGCGCTCGATGATCCGCGCGGCGCGGGTCTGATGGCTTGCTATCGTGTAGCCCGGCGCGGTCGGCTGCGGGGGCGTCCATGCGTTTCGAGGCGGGAGATTTTCAGACCGGTGCAGCGCTGCGCGGTCGGGTGCTGGAGTCGCTGCTGACCCATGCCGGCAGCGGCCGCGAGCTGGCCGTGGGTGATCGGGTCGGCCCCTATCAGGTCGACGCCGAGATCGGCCGCGGCGGCATGGGCGTGGTGTACCGCGCCAGCCGCAGCGACGGCGAGTACCGCCAGCAGGTGGCGCTGAAATGGATGCCGGCCTGGCGGGCCAGCGACGAGGTTGAGCTGCTGTTCCGCCGCGAGCGTCAGTCGCTGGCCGATCTTGCCCATCCGCACATCGCCCGACTTCTGGATGGCGGCTCGGACGCCGGCCAGCCCTGGTTCGTCATGGAGCTGGTCGATGGCCGACCGCTGGACCGGCACTGCGCTGAGTCCGGCCTTTCCCTGCGCCAGCGTGTGGTCCTGCTGCGCCAGGTCTGCGCTGCGGTGGCCCATGCCCATGGCCGCGGCCTGCTGCACCGGGACATCAAGCCGGGCAACGTGCTGGTCGATGCCGAGGGCGAGGTCAAGCTGCTCGATTTCGGCATCGCCCGGCTGGTCGGCCAGGAAGACAGCAGCGGCCTTGCCGCCTTCACGCCCGGTTTCGCCAGCCCTGAACAGCAGCGCGGCGAGGCCCCGACGGTGGCCTCGGACGTCTATCAGCTGGGCCGCCTGAGCGCCGCAGTGCTGGCGGCTGGGCCTGCGGACTCGGTGCCGCCGCGGGTGCCGAAGGATCTCACCGCGATTATCAACCGGGCCTGCGCCGAGGCGCCCGAGGCCCGTTATCCGACCGCGCAATCGCTGGCTGATGATCTACAGCGTTACCTCGTACTGCGCCCGGTGCAGGCACGTGGCGGCTCGCCGGCCTATCGTTTGCAGCGGCTGCTGCAGCGGCACCCACTGAGCAGCGCGGCCAGCGTGCTGGCCGTGCTGGGCGCGCTTGCCATGGCGGCCTGGTTCACAGATCGTTTGCGCGAACAGCGGGATATAGCCATGGCCCAGGCGGCGGTGGCCAGCTCGACCCTGGCCTTCGTCCGCGAGGATCTGCTCGCCGCCGCCGACCCCGCTGCCTTGCCGGGGCGCGAGCTGACCGTTCGCGAGGCGCTGGATCGCGCGGTGCCTGCCGTGGCGGTGCGCTTTGCTGGTCTTCCGGTGGAACAGTCGGCGGTGCGGCTTACCCTTGCCGAGCTGTATCAGGCTCTCGGCCGCGATGAGGCAGCGCTCGACCAGGCCCGGCTGGCGATCAGCCTGCCGTTGCCGCCTTCCGCCGAGGATCTGCATCAGCGTGCCCGCCTGCTCGCGCTGGACAGCCTGCTGACCCTTGATCGCCTGGACGAAGTGTCCGCCTACCTTGCGCAGTGGGCGCCGCCGCCGAGCAGTGAATGGGCGCCGGCCTTCGATCTCAGGGCCGGCAAACTGGTCCGCCGACGCGGCGACTTCAGCGCCGCCGAGGCCCTGCTGGCGCAGATCCAGGCCAGCGCCGACCAGCGCCTCGGCCCGGGTAGTTCGACTGCGCGCGTTGCGCGCAGCGAGCGCGCATTCGTGCTGCAGATGCTTGGTCGGCAGGATGAGGCGCATGACTTGCTTGGCGAGGCCCTTGACGAGGCGGTCGGCCGGCTCGGCGCGCGCCATCCGGAGAGCCTGGTGGCGGCGCATGCCCTGGGCGTTCTGGATCGCCATCGCGGGAAGTTTGCCGAGGCCGAATCGCGGCTACGCGAGGTGCTCGCGCAGCGAATTGATGTGCTGGGTGGCGAGCACCCTGACACCCTGTTCAGCCGCAACGAGCTGGCCACCGTCCTGCAGGAAAGCAAACGCTACGACGAGGCCGAGCCGCTGTTCCGCGAGGTACTCAATGCACGCACCCGGCTGTATGGCGAGTCGCACATTGCTACCCGCAATGCGATGAGCAATCTCGGCCTGCTTTACAGTCTCTGGGGGCGGCTCGCCGAGGCCTCGGCGCTGTATGAGCGAACGCTTGCCGTCGAAGTGCCGCTGATGGGCGAGGCGCATCCGGACACGCTGGCCCTGATGCACAACATCGCCGGGTTGTATCGCAAACAGGAGCGGCTAGCGGAGGCACTTGCCATGCACAGGCGGGTGCTCGCTGCCGCCGGCCCGGCACTCGGCGCTGGCAGCTGGCAGGTGGGTATGTTCCGCGCCGGCTACGCACTCAGCTTGCGCGCAAGCGGCGATTGGGAATCGGCGGAGCGCGAGATGCAGGGCGCCGTGGACGCTATCGAGACAGCGCTTGGTTCCGACCATGCGCGCAGCGTTCGCGCGCGCCAGCTGCTGGCCGAGCTTCGCGCCGACCGGCCGGCCGCTCCGCTGCTGGCTCAGCCGGCGGCTTCGCCGTTGAGGTAGGCGGCCATGAAGGCGCGTGCGGCGTCCCAGTCGCGATGCGCGGTACGCGGCGAGATGTCCAGCGCCTCGGCGGTGTCCTCGTCGTTGAAGCCGGCGAAGTAGCGGCACATGAACACCTGCGCCTGTCGCGGCTCGCTGGTCGCCAGACGCTGCAGGGCGCGGTCGATCTCCAGCAAGGTGTCGAACTCGTCGGGCTGGTCGGCAACCGACTCGGTGAGGGTCACCGCGCGCTGGCCGGCGCCGCGCTTCTCGGCCAGGCGCTCGCGCGCGTGGTCGACCAGGATCTGGCGCATGATCCGCGCGGTCAGTGCCTTCAGGTGGCCGCGGTCGCGCGGCGCCCCTTCGGCCTGGGCCAGCTTCAGGTAGCACTCGTGCACCAGGCCGGTGGTGTTCAGGGTTGCCGCTGGCTGCGCCGACAGCGAGCGCCGGGCAAGCCGCTTGAGGTCAGGGTAGACCACTGCCAACAGCCGCTGCCAAGCCTCGCGATCGCCGCGGCCGGCGTGTTCAAGCAGCTGGGTGATGTCGGGCAGGTCGCTCACCGGGCGAGTGTAGCCAAAGCGCAGCGGGCGCAGGACAGACCGAGTCGGGCTGCCGGGGCGGCGCGGTAGACTCGCCTTCTTTCCCTGCCGGAGCCTGCCATGTCGCGCCTGCTGGTCCTGCTGTGCCTGATCGCGCCCACCCTGGCGTATGCCGAAAGCCCCGGCGAGGCCCTGAACAGGCTGTTTGCCGACGAATGGGAGCGCGGCCTGCGCGAGGATCCGCTGCGCGCGTCCTACGTGGGCGATACGCGATTTGCCGACCAACTGCCCGATCTGAGCCCGGAGGCCATCGCCGCCAGCGCGGCGGTCGACCGCGCCGCCCTGGCGCGGCTGGAGGCCATCGAGGTCGCCGAGCTGTCCGACCAGGACCGGCTCAACCACGAGGTGTTCGGCTGGCAGCTGCGCCAGCGGATCGCCGGCCAGCGTTTCGATCGCCATCTGGTGCCGATCAACCAGCGCGGAGGCATCCAGACCTTCGTCAACATCCTAGAGCAGATCCCGCCGCGAAGCGTGGCCGACTACGAGAACTGGATCGCGCGCCTCGAAGCCTTCAAGACCTATGCCGCGCAGACCCAGGCGCTGATGGCCCAGGGTGTCGAGCAGAAGATCACCCCGCCGCGGGTGGTGATGCAGCGGGTCTCCAGCCAGCTTGCCGCGCAGGCCGTGGAATCGGTTGAGGCCTCGGGGTTCTGGAAGGCCTTTGCCGAGATGCCCGAAAGCATCCCCGCGGATCAGCGTGCGCGTCTGCGCGCCGCCGGTCGCAAGGCGATCAGTGACAGCGTCTTGCCCGCCTACCGCGAGCTCAGCCGGTTCTTCGACGAGGTCTACCTGCCAGCCTGCAGCGACAGCATCGCTGCTACCGACCAGCCCAACGGCAATGACTACTACGCCTGGGTGGCGCAGTTCTTCACCACCACCGAGCTGTCCCCCGACGCCATCCACGACATCGGCCTGAAGGAAGTCGCGCGGATCCGCGCCGAGATGGAGCAGGTCAGGCAGGAGGTCGGCTTCGAGGGTGACCTCGGCGCCTTCTTTGTCCACCTGCGCAGCGATCCGCGCTTCTACTACGACAGCCCCGAGGCCCTGCTTGAAGGCTACCGGGCGATCTCCAAGCGCATCGATCCCGAACTGGTCAAGGTGTTCCGCCGCCTGCCGCGCCTGCCCTACGGCGTGCGCCCGATCCCTGACAACATCGCCCCAGACACCACCACCGCGTACTACCAGCCGGGCGCCACCGATGGCTCGCGCGCTGGCTACTACTACGTGAACCTGTACAAGCCCGAAGTGCGGCCGAAGTGGGAAATGATGGCCCTGTCCCTGCACGAGGCGGTACCCGGCCACCACTTCCAGTTTGCGCTGGGACTTGAAATGCCCGAGCAGCCGATGTTCCGCAAGGTCGCCTACATCGTCGCCTACGGCGAGGGCTGGGCGCTGTACGCCGAGCGCCTGGGCTACGAGATGGGCCTGTACGACGACCCCTACGACCGCATGGGCCAGCTCGCCTACGACATGTGGCGCGCCGTGCGCCTGGTCGTCGATACCGGCATGCATGCCAAGGGCTGGAGCCGGCAGCGAGCGATCGAGTACTTCCTTGCCAACGCGCCGAAGACCGAGCAGGACGTGGTCAACGAGATCGACCGCTACATCGCCTGGCCAGGCCAGGCCCTGGCCTACAAGATCGGCCAGCTGAAGATCTCCGAACTGCGCGGTCGCGCCGAGCGCGAACTCGGCGAGCGCTTCGACCTGCGCGACTTCAATGACGCCGTGCTGGCCACCGGCTCGGTGCCGCTGGCCGTGCTTGAACGGCACATGGCGCGCTGGATCGCGACGCGGAAAGCCGGCTGATGAAGCTCAGCATCGGCGCCGGTGAGCGACGCATCCCGGGCTTCCTGACCGTCGACATCGATGCCGCCTTCAAGCCGGATATCGTCGCCGACATCGCCCGTCCGCTCGACCTGCCCGATGCCAGCGTGGAATGCCTGTTCTGCGAGGAAGTGATCTCGCAGATCTCGCCCGAGGCTTGCCTCGGCTTCTTCCGCGAATGTCGCCGCGTGCTGCAGCCCGCCGGCGTGGTGCGCATCCTGACTCCCGACCTCGAACGCTTCACCCGCGCTTACCTCGAGCGCCCCGACTGGCTGCGTGCCATCTGGCACAAGCATGTCGGCCTGCCGCTTCTCTGTGACAGCGCCGCCGAGGTGCTCAACCTCGGCCTGCGCGGGGTCGGCCCCTTCGTCTACGACCGCGCCACCCTGCGCTACCTTGCCGACAAGGCCGGAGTGCGCCTGCACGAGTCCAGCTTCAACCAGTCCCTGCATCCGGCGATGTGCGGCCTCGACATGCGTGGTCCGGAGGAGACCCTGACCATGTACCTGGAGCTGACCGTCGACTGATCAAGGACTTGCGGCGCAAGCGTCCGCCGCGTATGATTCCGCGCCCCGCACTGCGCGGGTTCACTTGCCTTACCGCATCCTGCGGAAGGCTGCCGGCACCGGAAACGGCCCGGCATCCACAAGGAGTTATCCATGCGTCATTACGAAGTCGTATTCATGGTCCATCCGGACCAGAGCGAGCAGGTCCCGGCCATGATCGAGCGCTACAAGTCGCTGATCGAGGGCGGTGAAGGCGTCATCCACCGTCTGGAAGACTGGGGCCGCCGCCAGCTTGCCTACCCGATCCAGAACCTGGTCAAGGCGCATTACGTGATGCTCAACATCGAGTGTCCGCAGGCCGTGTTGAACGAGCTGGTCGCCGGTTTCCGC
>CAYGMG010000120.1:0-11805 GCA_964350895.1 uncultured Lysobacter sp. | reverse complement strand
CGAAGCGCGCTCTTGATCCTGGGTCCCGTCTGCAGCGCCGAGTAGCGCAGGAAGCCGGCGGGGAAAGGCGCGCATGTTTGAGCACATGGATGTGCGAGTTCGCGCCGGCCGCCGGATTCCGAGCAACGCAGGGCACCGACACTGCAAAGCAGTGGCGGCGCGGAAGTGGGGTCGGCTTCTCTTTGGTTACTTTCTCTTGCCGAAACAAGAGAAAGTGACTCGGGCCGTCCGCAGGACGGTTCGAAACGCTGTTGATGTTGATCCTGCACTTGCTTCGAAGAAAAACCGCCGCAAGCAGTGCAGCAAGGGCGGATTGAGTTCGCTGCGCGAACGGCAAATATGCGCCCCAACCCGCCATTCGTGACGGTGCACGGGAAGACGCATGGGCCTGCGTGGGCGACGTTCCTGCGCGCGAGGGGCTACACTCGCCGCCCTCGCGTCGACCTGCTGATCCCGTGTCCGATTCTCCCGGCCATACGCCCGTGCGCCGTGCCGCGCTGGTGTTCATCTTCATCACCGTGCTGCTCGACATGCTGGCGATCGGGATCATCATTCCGGTGTTGCCGCATCTGATCGAGCGCTTTGCTGGCGGCACCGCGAACGCGGCGATCTGGGTTGGCGCGTTCGGCAGTGCGTTTGCGCTGGCGCAGTTCCTGGCCTCGCCGGTGCAGGGCGCGCTGAGCGACCGATTCGGCCGGCGGCCGGTGATTCTGGTCTCCAACTTCGGCCTGGGCCTGGACTTCATCCTGATGGCGCTGGTCAACACCCTGCCCCTGCTGTTCCTGGGCCGGGTGCTGGCCGGGATTACCTCGGCCAGCGTCAGCACGGCGCATGCCTACATCGCCGACGTCACCCCGCCGGAGCGCCGCGCGGCGAGCTTCGGCATGCTCGGCGCGGCATTCGGGATCGGCTTCGTGATCGGCCCGGCGCTGGGTGGCGTGCTCGGCAGCATCGACCTGCGCCTGCCGTTCTGGGTCGCCGCCGGGCTGGCTCTGGCCAACTTTCTCTACGGCCTGCTGATCCTGCCGGAGTCGCTGCCGGCCGAGCGCCGCGACGGCTTCCAGTGGCGGCGGGCCAATCCGGTGGGCTCGCTGCAGATGCTGCGGCGGCATCCGCAGGTGTTCGGCCTGGTCGGGGTGATCGTGCTCTCGCAGATCGCCCATTACGTGCTGCCCAGCGTGTTTGTGCTCTACGCCGGGCATCGCTACGGCTGGGGCGAGGACAAGGTCGGCTGGGTGCTGGCCCTGGTCGGCGTATGCAACGTGCTGGTCCAGGCCTTCGGCGTGCGCCGGCTGGTGCCGCGGATCGGCGAGCGCAACGCCCTGCTGATCGGGCTCGGCTTCGGCGCGCTGGGCTTTGCCTGGCAGGGCCTGGCGCCGAGCGGCGCGCTGTTCCTGATGTCGATTCCGATGATGGCGCTATGGGGCCTGGCCGGGCCTTCGGCGCAAAGCCTGATGACCCGCCAGGTCGACCAGCACGAGCAAGGGCGCCTGCAGGGCGCGGTGACCAGCCTGGTCAGCCTGAGCGGCGTGTTTGCTCCGATCCTGTTCACCCAGCTGTTCGCTGCCGCGCTTGGCGGACTGTTCGGTGGCGGCCTTCCGGGGCTGCCCTTCCTGCTCAGTGCGGCTTTGCTGGTCAGTGCGGCCCTGCTCGCAGGCTGGGTGCTGGCGCAGCGTCGCGGCGACGGCGAGATTCAGCGCCAGTCGGCCTGAGCGCCGGGTTCGAAGTGTCGGCGCACTCGGCGCCCGGCACTGTTTCAGAGCGGACGTGGGCCGTC
The DNA here is from genome assembly GCA_964350895.1 of uncultured Lysobacter sp. GTDB lineage: Bacteria > Pseudomonadota > Gammaproteobacteria > Xanthomonadales > Xanthomonadaceae > Pseudomarimonas. The sequence goes on along the minus strand of CAYGMG010000120.1, from coordinate 10,028 downwards.
CGGAAGCGGACAGGGCAGGCTGCGCAATGCAGCCGACAGCTTCGCAACACCCTGAATCGGCATAGCTTTGTCCGCTGGCACGGAAGATGTATTGCACCGGCCATGGATATTCAACGCGTCGATCGCAAGCGTCAGAAACAACTCCGCCAGTGGGGCCTCGGCCTGCTCGGCGGCATCGCCGTGCTTGGCCTGGGTGGCTGGCTTGCCAGCCTCGACCCGGCCGCGCCATCGGTCGACCAGGCCAGCCTGTGGACCGATACCGTCAAGCGTGGCGAGATGCTCCGCGAGGTGCGCGGGCCCGGCCTGCTGGTGCCCAAGGAGATCCGCTGGATCGCCGCCGACACCGCCGCCCGGGTGGAACGTATCGTGGTGCGGCCGGGCGCCGAGGTAGGCCCGGACACGGTGATCCTCGAGCTGTCCAACCCTGAGGTCATTGACCAGGCGCTCGGCGCCGAGGCCGCGCTGGCCGCCGCAGAAGCCGACTACACCGCGCGCAGCGCCACTCTGCAAAGCCAGCTGCTTGACCAGCGCGCGATCCAGGCCCAGGTCCAGGCCGAGTACGAGTCAGCGAGACTGCAGGCCGAGGCCGAAGCCGAGCTGGCCGACAAGGGCATCATTCCCAGCATCCAGTTCCGCCGATCGAAATTGAATGCGGACCAGCTGCGTGGGCGTGTCGATATCGAAGCGCAGCGCATCGAGCAGTTCAAGGCCAGCTTGCAGGCCCAGCTGGCCGCGGACCGCGCACGTCTTGCCCAGCTCAAGAACGCCGCCGAGCTGCGCCGCCGCCAGGCCGATGCCCTGCAGCTGCGCGCCGGCGTGATGGGCGTGCTGCAGCAGGTTCCGGTCCAGGAAGGCCAGCAGGTCGCGCCGGGCACCAATCTGGCGCGGGTCGCCCGCCCCGGCTTCCTGATGGCCGAGCTGCGCATCCCGGAAACCCAGATCAAGGACGTGCTGATCGGCCAGAACGTGCGCGTGGATACCCGCAACGGGGTGGTCGCAGGCCAGGTCAGCCGCATCGATCCGGCGGTGCAGAACGGCGCGGTCCTGGTCGATGTCGAGCTGACCGGCGAACTGCCGCCCGGCGCGCGCCCCGACCTCAGCGTCGACGGCATCATCGAGATCGAGCGCCTGCCCGACGTGCTGTACGTCGGCCGCCCGGCCTATGGCCAGCCGGAGAGCGAGGTGCGCCTGTTCCGCATCGATCCCGAATCCGGCCTGGCGCAGCGTGTGCCGGTGCGCCTTGGCCGCGCCTCGGTCAGCGTCATCGAAGTGCAGCAGGGTCTGGCTCCCGGTGATCAGATCATTCTCTCCGACACCTCGCAGTGGGATGACTACGACCGCTTGCGGATCAATTGAAGAGGCCGTGATTGGTGATTGGTGATTCAAAAGAGCGCGTCCCCACGATCTCGAGCCCATCGATCCGCCAGTGCGACTGCTTTGCGCTACTGCTTCTGACGAATCACCAATCACCAATTACGAATCACCAACTGTCAATCACATCTCTTGAACGATTCACGCCCGAAGGGAAAAGCCATGACCCAGTCCGCCAACCCCCTGCTCGAACTCAAGGACATCGCCAAGGTGTTCTATACCGACGAAGTCGAGACCCACGCCCTCGCCGGCGTGCACTTCGACATCCAGCGCGGCGAGTACATCTCGATCACCGGTCCGTCCGGCTGTGGCAAGTCGACCCTGCTGTCGATCCTCGGCCTGCTCGACTCGCCGACCTCGGGCAGCTACCGGCTCAACGAGGTGCCGGTCGAGGACATCTCGGCCAGCGAGCGGGCGCGGATCCGCAACAAGGAGATCGGCTTCATCTTCCAGGCCTTCAACCTGATCGGCGACCTCACCGTGTTCGAGAACGTCGAGCTGCCGCTGACCTATCGCGACGGCGTGTCCAAGGGTGAACGTCGCGACCGCGTGCAGGAAGCACTGGAGCGGGTCGGCATGGCGCATCGGCTCAAGCACTACCCCTCGCAGCTGTCCGGCGGCCAGCAACAGCGCGTGGCGGTGGCCCGCGCCCTGGTCGGCAAACCCTCCCTGCTGCTCGCCGACGAGCCGACCGGCAACCTCGACTCGAAGAACGGCGAGGCGGTGATGGCCCTGCTCGACGAGCTGCACAAGAGCGGCTCGACCATCGCCATGGTCACCCATGACCCGCGCTACGCCGACTTCGCCCAGCGCAAGGTGTTCATGTTCGACGGCCGGGTGGTCGACGAGGAAACCCTGCACCGCCTGCGTCAGGAAGAGGACCAGCGCCTCGACGCGCAGATCTCCCGCGCGCGCAGCGTCGGCGCCGGCTGATCGCGGCATCGGAAAGACCGCCGTCCACTGAACACAAGGGTTAACCCATGTCCAGCCTGCTCGCCGACCTTCGACTCGCCCTGCGCTCACTGCTCAGGCAGCCCGGCTTTCTTGCGATCGCCGTGCTCACCCTGTCGCTGGGCGTAGGCAGCGTTTCGGCGATCTTCAGCGTGGTCAAGGGCACCTTGCTCAGCGCGCTGCCCTATGCCGATGCCGAGCGGATCATCCGCGTGACCCGGGTGCAGGGCGATTGGGGCGGGCCGGTCTCAGGCCCGGTTGTGGAGGACTGGCGGGAAGCGACCCGCGGGCAGTTCACCCACCTGGCTGCATTCAGCGGCGCCACTTTCACCCTCACCGGCAGCGACCAAGCGGAAAAGCTGGCCGGCTATCGGGTCACACCCGAGTTCTGGGAAGTGATGGGGCTGGCAGCAGAGCGTGGTCGTTACTTTGGCGCGGACGAGGACCTTGCGCTGGAGAAGGTCGCAGTCATCAGCCACGAGCTGTGGCAGCGCCGCTTCGGCGGCAAGCCGGAGGTGGTTGGCCGCGACATCCTGCTCAACGGCGAGGCCCACCGCGTGTTGGCGGTGACGCCGCAGGGCTTTCGCTATCCGGGCAGCGCGCAGGTCTATGTTCCGACCTATCTGGCAAGCTCGGCCCAGGGTCGCGGCAACAACTACCTCAACGTGATTGCCCGGCTGGCCGACGGATCGAGCCTTGAGCAGGCCGAGGCGGCGCTGGCCGCGGTGAACGCCCGGCTGGCCGAGGCGCATGCCGACAACCACGCCGGCCTCGGCGCCCGCCTGACCCCGCTGCCGACCCTGCTCAACAGCGGAGTGGAGCAGCCCCTGCTGGTATTGCTTGGCGCGGCGGCGCTGGTGCTGCTGATCGCCTGCGCCAACCTCGCCAATCTGCTGCTGGCACGTGGCAGCACGCGGCAGCGCGAGCTGGCGGTGCGCGCCGCGCTCGGTGCCGGCAGCCACGCGCTGATCCGCGCGGTGATCGCCGAGGCGCTGGTGATTGCACTGCTCGGCGCTGTCTGTGGCCTGATGATCGCCGCACTGGCCGTACCTGTGTTGCTGGCCCTGGCTCCCGGCCTGTTGCCCAGTCACGCCAGCATCGGCATGCGCGCGGATGTGGTGGCGGTGATCCTGCTCGGCGGCATTGCCACGGTGATGTTGTTTGCAGTCCTTCCCGCCCTGCGCGCCGCGCGCGTGGCTCCCGCCGGCGCCCTGCAGGAGGAAAGCCGAGGCAGCAGCGGGGGACGCCGACGGAGTCGGGCACGCGGCGCGCTGGTGGTGTTCGAGGTGGCCCTGTCGCTGACCCTCTTGGCCGGCGCCGGCCTGCTGATCGAGAGCCTTCGCCAGCTGGGCAAGGTCGATGTCGGCGTCGATGGCGAAGGCGTGCTGACCGCGGCCGTGGTGGTGCAAAGCGTGCCGATGGAGCCCGGCGAGGAAATCCTTGACTGGTACCGCCGGCACACGGCCCAACTCGCGCAACAGCTGCCGTCCTTGCTTGAGCGGGTCGCAGCGATCCCCGGCGTGCGCTCGGCCGGTATCGCCGATTCGCTGCCGCTCTCGGGCATCGACAACGCCAGTTCGGACATCGGCATCCACGGCCGCGAGGTCGCCGATGGCCAACCGCAGCCGGGGGCCAACTGGCGCTTTGTCAGCCCCGGCATGTTCGACACACTAGGCATGCGCATCGTGCGCGGACGCAACCTCGATAGCGGCGACGGCCGGCCCGGCGAGTTCGTGCAGAACGTGCTGGTCAATGAAACCTTCGTCCGCCGCTTCCTCGCCGACGTCGACCCGCTGACCCAGCAGCTGGTGTTCATGGACGATGGCCACAAGCAAGTAGTGGGGGTAGTCAGCGATACCCGGCTGTTCGGCGCCGAGCGCGCGCCGGTGGCCGAGGTCTACATGTCCCACCTGCACGCAACCCAGAACCAGCTCTATCTGGCGCTCAAGGTCGATGGCGACCCGATGGCGCTTGCCGAGCAGCTGCGCCTGGCGGTGCGTGAGGTCGATGCCGATATGCCGCTTTTCGAATTGCGCAGCATGGACCAGCTGATGGCCGGCAGCACCGCCCTGCGCCGCTTCAACATGACTCTGATGAGCGTGTTCAGCGGCATCGCCTTGCTGCTGGCGGCGATCGGCTTGTACGGGGTCATTGCCTACTCGGTCGCCGAGCGGCGACAGGAGATCGGCATCCGTCTCTCGCTCGGGGCGCAGGCCGGCGACGTGCTGCGCATGATGCTCGGCCAAGGAGCACGACTGATCGCAGCCGGGCTTCTGCTCGGCACGCTGGGCGCTCTGGCCCTGGGACAACTGCTTGCAACCCAGCTGTTCGGCGTCGGCGCGGCCGAGCCACGCGTGCTGGTCGCGGTCATCGCCACCCTTAGCCTCGTCGCCCTGCTCGCCTGCGCCCTGCCTGCACTGCGCGCAGCACGACTCGACCCGATGCTCGCCCTGCGCCACGACTGACCGAGATGAAAATGCTCTTCGCCCTCGCAAGCGATCTTCGCCATGCTTTCCGAACGCTGCTCCAGCAGCCCGGATTCGTGCTGGTGGCGGTGCTGACCCTGACCCTGGGCATCGGCGCCAGCAGCGCAGTGTTCAGCGTCATCCAAGGCACCCTGCTCAAGCCGCTGCCCTACGCGCAGCCGGAACGCCTGGTGCGGATCTGGGAGACCACGCCCGAGGGCGGGCGCTTCTCGGCCTCGGATCCGAACTACCTCGACTTCGCGGCGCGCAACCGCAGCTTCGAACAGCTTGAAGCGATGCGCGATGTCTCCTACACCCTGCTTGGTTCGGGCGAGCCGGCAAGGCTCGACGGGCTGGCGGTCACCGGCGGTTTCTTTCGCGCGCTGGGCGTGAGGCCACAGCTGGGCGCCGGCTTCCCGGGCAACGCCAGCGGCGAACAGCCGGCGCCAACCGTGATCCTCTCCCACGGCCTGTGGCAGGCCCGCTTCGGCGGCCAGCCGGCTGCGCTAGGCAGCGAGCTGCTGCTGGAGGGCACCGTGCATCGCGTGGTTGGCGTGATGGGTGCGGATTTCGACTTCCTCGGCGCCGAGTTCTGGGTGCCGTATCGCGCCGACCCGGGCGCCGACCGCGATGACCACTGGCTGGCGATGATCGGCCGGTTGCGCGAAGGCAGTAGCCTGGAACAGGCGCGCGACGACCTGCAGGCAATCGCCGCCGAAATTGGCGCCGAACACCCGGGCGTCGCCGGCTGGGGCGTCGAACTGCTGGGCTTTTCGCGCTGGCTGGTCGGCGATGGATTCCGACACACCGTGCAACTGCTGTTTGCGGCGGTCGGCGCCTTGCTGCTGATGGCCTGCGTCAACCTGGCCAACCTGCTCTTCGTGCGCAACCAGCGACGACGTGCCGAGATCGGCCTGCGCGCGGCGCTGGGCGCCGGCCGACTGCAGCTGGCCCGGCTGATGCTGGCCGAGGTCGCCCTGCTCGTCGGCATCGGCGTGTTGCTGGCCCTGCCGCTGGCCCACGGCGCCCTGCTCCTGCTCAAGCAGTTCGCCAGCGCCAGCGTGCCACGCCTGCATGAAGTGGCGATCTCCACTGAGGTGTTCGGCTTTGCTGTGCTGCTCGGCGCAGTGACCGGCGTGCTGGTGTCCTTGCTGCCTGTGCTGCAGGCGCAGCGCGTGCAGCCGATGCACAGCATGCGCGCCGGCGAGCGCGACGGCGTGCCGCCGGCGCAGCGTCGCCTGGGCGATCTGCTGGTGGTGTCCCAGGTGGCGCTGGCGATGCTCCTGCTGGTCGGCGCCGGCCTGCTGATCAGCAGCTTCTTTGCCCTGCGCGGCAGCGATCCGGGCTTTGCGCCGGAGCAGCTGCTGACCGTCGAGCTGCAGCTCGGCGACCGCTACGCCGAACCCTGGCAGAAGGTGGTCTTCTTCAACGAACTGCAGTCACGCCTGCGCGCCCTGCCGGGCGTGGCCGCGGTCGGCGCCAGCAACACCCTGCCGTTCACCGGCGGCAGCTTCATGAACGATGTCACGCCGCTCGACCGGGTCGCCGATGCCGGCGCTGGCGGTCTGCTGCAGGCGCACTGGCGCGCGGTCACGCCGGCCTTCTTCGAGGCGCTGTCGCTGCCGCTGCTGCGCGGCCGCGTGTTCGACAGTTCCGATGCCTGGGACGGTCCCCGCTGGGTGGTGCTCAGCCGCACCCTGGCCGAGCGGCTGTGGCCGGATCAGGATCCGATCGGCCGCGAGCTTTACTGGGGTGGCACCACCGGCCGCACCCGGATCGTCGCCGGCGTGGTCGGTGACTACCAGGACGTGAACCTCGGCGCAGCGCCGGAGCCAGTGCTGTTCCTACCTTACAACCAGCTGCCCTGGCCGCGGATGACCCTGCTGATCCTTAGCCGCGGCGAGCCGGCCTCGCTGATCGCCGCGGTACGTCGCGAGATCCATGCCGCCGATCCGAGCCTGCCTTTGGCCGCCCTGCGTCCGCTGGACAGCCAGCTGGCCGATGCGGTCGCGGTGCCGCGCCTGCGCAGCGGGCTGATGGCCGGCTTTGCGCTGAGCGCCCTGCTGCTCGCCGCGATCGGCATCTACGGGGTGATGGCGGCCAATGTCGCCCAGCGGCGCCGCGAGCTTGGCCTGCGCGTTGCGCTCGGCGCGCGGCCGCAGCGGCTGGTCTCGATGCTGCTGTCGCGCGGCGTGCGGCTTGCCGCCTGCGGCATCGCGCTCGGACTGTTCGGCAGCTGGGCCACGGCGAGGCTGCTGCAGGGCCTGCTGCATGGGGTCTCCGCACTCGATCCACTGGTCCTCACGCTGGGCCTGTTGCTGCTCGGCCTGACCACCCTGCTGGCCAGCTACCTGCCGGCGCGGCGCGCCCTGCGGCTCGACCCGATGCTCGTCCTGCGTCACGACTGAGGAGGCAACCCCATGTTCAGTTCGCTCGCCAATGATCTGCGCTACAGCGCTCGCTCGCTGCTTTCGCGACCCGGTTTTCTCAGCGTAGCGGTGCTGACCCTGGCGCTGGGCATTGGCGCCAATACCGCGATCTTCTCGGTCCTGCACGGCCTGTTCCTGGCGCCCCTGCCATATGCTGGCGGCGAGCGCCTGGTCGACGTCTACAACACCTATCCGACCAGCAACCTGGACTACGCGGGCACCTCGATTCCGGATTATCTGGATCGCAAGCAGCAGGCTTCCAGCCTCGAGGACCTGGCCCTCTACAGCGGCGCCAATCTGAACCTCGCTGACAGCGGGAGCGTACCGGAGCGCCTGCTCGCCACCCGCGCCACGCCGTCCTTGTTCAGCACCCTGTCGGTCAGCGCCGCGCTCGGCCGGGTGTTCGGCGACGAGCACGCGGTGCCGGGCAGCGACAAGGTGGTGGTGCTCAGCCACGCCCTGTGGCGCAACCGGTTCAACGGCGATCCGGACATCGTCGGCCGCGAGCTGCGCCTGTCCGGAGAGAGCTACCAGGTTCTCGGCGTGATGCCGGAAGGCTTCGGCTTTCCGTCGCGCGAGATCCAGCTGTGGGTGCCGTTTGCCTTTAGCGCTGAACAACGCGGCGACTTCGAGCGGGGCAACGAATACTCGCAGGCCGTCGGCCGGCTGCGCGAAGGCGCCAGCATCGCCCAGCTCAACGCCGAGCTGGACGCCATCGTCGCACGCAATGCCGAGCGCATCAGCGGCATCGCCGGGCTCGACGAGAATCAGGCCGCGCAAGCCGCACGCTTCGTCGAGTTCCTGCGCGGCGGCAACTTCACGGGTCGCGCGCAGAGCCTGCGCGAGCTGCAGGTGGGCCAGACGCGACCGCTGGTGCTGATCCTGCAGGGCGCGGTCGCCCTGGTCCTGCTGATCGCCGCGGCCAACGTCGCCAACCTGTTGCTGGCGCGGCTGGTGTCGCGGCAGAAGGAGCTGTCGGTGCGCAATGCGCTGGGCGCCAGTCGCGCCCGCATCGCTCGCCAGCTGGTCGGCGAATCACTGATCGTGGCCCTCGCCGGCGGCGGCGCCGGTCTGCTGCTCGCCCTCGGACTGATCGAGACGCTGCCAAGGCTCGGCCTTGATGCGGCGATCCAACGCTACCCGATCAGCCTCGACCTGCCGGTGCTCGGTTTCGCCCTGGGCATCAGTCTGCTGACCGGCCTGCTAGCCGCCCTGATCCCGGTACTCTCGCTGATACGCAGCGATCTGGGGCGGCAGATCAACGACGCCGGCCGACTCGGCGGCGGCGGTCGGGTCGCCGGCCTGTCGCGTAATCTGCTGGTAGTGACGCAGATGGCTCTGGCCACCGCCCTGCTGGTCGGCGCCGGCCTGCTGCTGCGAAGCTTCGTCAGCCTGCAGCAGGCCTCTCCGGGCTTTGCCCCGCAGGGCGTGCTCAGTGCCATGCTGAGCCTGCCCGGCAACCGCTACCCGGACGTCGACTCGCGCGCCCGGCTGCTCGATGAGATCCTCCGCGAGGCGCGCAACCTGCCCGGCATCGAGCACGCCGGCTGGACCTCATCGCTGCCGTTTTCCGGCAGCAACTCGCAGGGCAGCTACTTCATCGATGGCCGCGAAGTCGCCGATACCTCAGCCTCGCCGCATGCCAACCAGCGCATGGTCAGTGACCAGCTGTTCGCCAGCCTGGGCATCCCGCTCAAGCAGGGTCGGGTGTTCGGGCCGGGCGACCACGCCGAGGCGGAACCGGTGGTGGTGATCGACGAAGTGCTGGTCGACAAGTACTTCCCGGACCAGTCGCCGATCGGCCAACGAATCCGCCGCGGCATCGACGCCCCCTGGGCCACCGTGGTCGGGGTGGTCGGCACGGTGAAGCACGGCAGCCTGCGCGACACACCGGGCAAGGAAACCATCTACTGGCCACACCGCCAGGCTGCGCTCGGCTTCGGCGCGCTGGTCCTCAGCGGGCCCAATGCGCTGGCCGCGGACACCGCCGAGGGACTGCGTGCCGCGCTGGCCCGGGTCGATCCCGAGCTGCCGCTGTACAGCGTGATGGGCATGCCGCAGCGCATCGCGATGTCGTTGGACACCCAGCGCGCGCCAATGAACCTGGTCGGCGCCTTCGCCGGTGTCGCCCTGCTGCTCTCGGCGATCGGCATCTATGCGGTGCTTGCCTTCAGCGTCAGCCAGCGCACCGGCGAGCTCGGCGTGCGCATGGCGATCGGCGCCGGCCGCCGGGAGATCCTCGGCTTGGTTCTCGGCCACGGCGCACGGCTGGTGGCGGTCGGCCTTGGCATCGGCATCGGCCTTGCCCTGCTGCTCGGCCAGCTGGCCAAGACCCAGCTGTTCGGCGTCGCGCCCTGGGATCCGCTGACCTTCCTCGTCGTGCCGCTGCTGCTGGCCCTGATCGCGCTGTTCGCCTGCTGGCTGCCGGCGCGCCGCGCTTCTCGGATCGATCCGCTGGTCGCGCTGCGCTATGAATAGGAGAGCGCCATGAACGGTGTGTTAAGGGATCTGGGACTGGCGCTGCGCGGCTGGATGGCGCAGCCCCTGGTGGCCCTGGTGGCCGCGGCTTCGCTGGCCCTGGGCCTGGGCGTCAATGCGGCAATCTTCTCGCTCTACGAGCAGGTCATGCTGCGCGCTCTGCCGGTGCAGGGCGCAGCGCAGCTGGTCAATCTCAACGCGCCGGGGCCCAAGCCCGGCTCGACCTCGAACAACGACGCCGGCTCGCGCGAGGCGATCCTGAGCCTGCCGATGCTGCGCGATCTCGCCGCCCAGCCAGCCCCGCTGCAGGGCATCGCCGGGCACCGCGCGCTGC
>CAYGMG010000119.1:0-11856 GCA_964350895.1 uncultured Lysobacter sp. | reverse complement strand
TCGACGGCGCAGACCGAGCGAATTCTGCGATGTACTTCCGGAACAGGACACTAGGCCGGACATTTCACGAGGTCGCCAAGGACGCCGCGCCGGGTGCACGCAGACACCCTCCGCGGCGCGAAGCGGGCGGTGTCGCGGCATTCAGATGCTGAGCGTGCGCCCGCCGTCGATGCGGATCACCTCGCCGCTGCAATAGGCCGCATCCTGGATCAGCCAGCGAACCGCTTCGGCGACGTCGTCCGGGCTGCCGGCGCGCTTGAGCGCGGTGGCCTCGATCAGCTTCTGCTGGTCGGTATAGGCCTTGCCCGACTCCGGCCAAAGCACGGCGCCGGGCGCAACCGCGTTGACCCGCACCTCGGGGCCGAGTTCGACCGCCAGTGAACGGGTCATCGCCAGCAGGGCCGCCTTGGCCATGCAGTAGACCGGATGCCGGGCCAGCGGGCGTTCGGCGTAGATGTCGACCAGGTTGACGATCGCGCCGCCCGCAGCCTGCAGGTGAGGCGCGGCCGCCTGGGCCAGGAAAAGCGGCGCGCGGGCGTTCGAGGCGAACAGCTCATCCCACTGCTGTGGAGTGATCTCGCCAATCGGCGTCGGATAGAAAGCCGATGCGTTGTTGACCAGGGCGTCGAGCCGGCCAAAGCGGCCGACGGTCTGGGCGACCAACTCGGGCAGGCGGTCGAACTCGGCCAGCTCAGCCTGCAGGACCAGGCAGCTGCCCGGTCGGGTGCCGTCGAGATCGGCGACCAGCACCGCCATGTCCTCGGCCGAGCTGCGATGGTGCAGGGCCAGATCAAAGCCGCGTGCATGCAGCAGCCGGGCGATGCGCGCGCCGACCCGGCGCGCGGCCCCGGTGATCAGCACGACAGGTCGTTGGGAGGCCATGATGGGTCCGGTTGATAAACTGAGCGGCAAAGTATCAGGCAAGGCGTTTACGCCGCGCATCGGAGAACACAGCAAATGAGCAGGGCAGCGCCGCGGAGGGCACGATGATTCCCATGGAGCTGCCGGCTCCCGAGCCCGAGGCGCTGGCCCACAGCGAGCGTCTGCGCGCGCTGATCGTGGCCGAGATATGCGAGCAGGGCGGCTTTATCCCGTTCTCCCGCTACATGGAGCTGGCGCTCTACGCGCCGGGCCTTGGCTACTACAGCGCCGGCGCGACCAAGTTCGGCGCCGCCGGCGACTTCATCACCTCGCCCGAGCTCGGGCCGCTGTTCGGCCGCTGCCTTGGCAACGCTGCGGCGCCGTTGTTCGCCGCGCTGGACGCCCCCGACTGGGTCGAGCTGGGCGGCGGCAGCGGCGCTCTGGCCGAGGTGTTGCTCCATCACTGGCAGGCGATTGGCGCCCTGCCGCGGCGCTATCGCATCCTTGAGCCCAGCGCCGATCTGCGCCAACGCCAGGCCGAACGGCTGCGGACGCGGCTTGATCCGGCCCTGTTCCAACGCGTCGAGTGGCTGGACGGCCCGCCGGCCGAGCCCTGGTCCGGCGCCTTGTTCGCCAACGAAGTGCTGGATGCCCTGCCCACCACCCGATTCCACATCGGCGCCGACGGCGTTGAGGAGGAGGGCGTGGCGCTGGATCCGGATGGCAGCTTCCAGGTCGCAACCAGGCCGGCTGACGGCATGCTGCTGCAGGCGGTGGCCAATATCCAGGCGCGTCTGGATGCGCCCCTGCCGCCGGGCTACCGCTCCGAAGTCCTGGTTCAGCTGCCGTGGTGGCTGCGCGCCGTCGCCGGTCCGCTGCAAACCGGGCTCATGCTGTTTGCCGACTATGGCTATCCGCGACGCGAGTATTACCTCGCCCAGCGCCACGAAGGCACCCTGATCTGCCACTACCGGCATCGCGCCCATAGCCAGCCGTTTCACCTTCCAGGGCTGACCGATCTGAGCGCCTTCGTCGACTTCACCGCGGTTGCCGAGGCTGGCGCCGCGGCAGGCTTCGAGCTGGCGGGCTACTGCTCGCAGGCCAGCTTCCTGCTTGGCAATGGCCTGGAGCAGGAGCTCGCCGCGCCGGCTGCCGACGAGCGCGCCCAGCGCCAGCGCAACGACGAGGCGCGCCGGCTGGTCCTGCCCGGCGAGATGGGCGAGCGCTTCAAGTTCATCGGCCTGCAGCGTGGCATTGATGCCGAGAACCTGTTCGCCCTCGGCGACCTCAGCGGGCGGCTGTAGCAGGGCGAATCAGCCCTTGTCCAACCCCTGGCCGGACAAGGGCTGCTCGCTGAGCGGGTAGGTGTAGACCACCGCGTATTGGTCGTCCTGCTCGCCGCCGAGACTTTGGTACAGCGCGCGAGCGGCCTTGTTGTCCTGCTCGGTGGCCACCCAGGCCTCGACGCAGCCTAGCTCCCGGCCCCTTGCGATCAGCGCGGTGACCAGGTTTCGACCGATGCCGCGTCGTCGAAACCGGCCCGAAACGCCGACCTCATTGATGAACAGGGAGAGCGGCTTGTCCGGGTGCAGGTAGGCGATGCCGGTCGCCATCCCGACAACTTCACACGCAGTTACCGCGACGACCAGCAGGTTGGCCGGGTTCTCCAGAAATGCGCGAAGCAGTTCCGGCCGGACCGGGTAGTCGAACACGTCCTCGTCGACGCGGTCGAGCAAGGACGCGTTGTCATGGTCGACCACGTGTATCGCAACGCTTGGGGTTTGCATGGACAGAATCCTGCACCGCCGGACTGCGCTCTGCCGCCTGACAACGCGCGGCCGGGCCGATCGTCCGACGCTTCATCCCGGGCGTCAAGTTCGTATCTGATCAGGTCGGTCCCGCGGCGCGCTCATCGAGACTGCGCGCCGAATCGGTCTGTCGAGGGGGCCGGACGGATACCTCAGCGCGGATCCTGTGGCAGATTCCTTAGGCTGCGGATCTGCTTGCCGGCCGTGCGGCCAACCGCTCCAGCACGAAATGCAGCAGGGCGGGCAGGAAGCTCAGCGAAATGCCGAGGGAGAACAGCAGTCCGAACAACACCACCGCGCCGACGCCGCGGTACAGCTCGGTGCCGGCGCCCGGGATGAAGACCAGTGGGGCCAGGCCGGCAAGCGTGGTGATGGTCGACATCAGCATCGGACGGATTCGCGCGCGGACTGCGTCGGCGACGATCCTTGCCGCGTCGCGAGCGCCGCGACGCCATTCGCGCAGGGCGTGGTCGACGATCAGGATCGGGTTGTTGACCACCGTGCCGACCAGGATCAGGAAGCCGAGCATGGTGATCATGTCGAAGGGCTGGCGGACGAACAAGTTAAGTACGGCCAGGCCGAGGATGCCGCCGGCAACGCCCAGCGGCACGCTGGTCAGGATCAGCCAGGGGTAGCCGAAGTGGTTGAAGATCGCCACCAGAAGCAGGTAGCAGAGCAGAACCGCGATCAGGAAGTTGCTGGCCAGCGACTCGCGGGTGGCGTCGAGCTGGTCGCTGGCGCCGGAGATGTCGATCTCCACGCCGGGCGGAATCTCTCCGGCGTCGCGCATCGCTTCCAGAACGTCGACGCGCACCGTCTCCACCGCGGTTTCCAGGGCCACCGAGCGTGGCGGGATGATGTTCAGGGTGACCGTGCGGCGGCCGTTGACCCGGCGCAGGGTTTCGGTGTCCAGGCGCTCCTCGATCTCGACCACGGCGCCGAGCGGCAACACGCCCCCGCGTGGCGCATAGATCGGCAGCTGGGGAATCGCCGACAGGCCGCCGTCGATGATGGCCGAGGAATACATGTAGAGGTCGATCTTGTCATCGCCAAGGAAGTACTCGTCGACAAAGGCGCCGTCGCTGAGCGCGGCGACCGCAAAGCCCAGCTCGGCCGGACTCAGGCCCAGTTCGGCAGCGCGCTCCCAGCGCGGATTGAGCGCCAGCAGGGGCTGTCCGAGGACCAGGGATCCGGGCGAGGAGTTGATCCGCGGGTTGTCGAAGGCGCTCTCGGCCCGGCGGTAGGCGGCTTCGGCAACGCGATACAGACCGGCGAGATCGCTGCCGGCGATATCCAGATTCACGCTGCGTGTGCCGCCGTCATTGCTGGAAATGATCGAGCCGCGCGAGGAGAACGCGCGCATGCCCGGATAGCCGCGGTAGATCTCGTCGAGCGCGCTCATCAACGCCTCGATGTCGGCCGGGTCGCTGGTCTCGGCGATCACCCTCAGCGAGCCGGGAGAGACGCTCATCACCATGCTGCGCAGCGGCGGGATGGCGGTTTGCCCGGCCTCGAAGGCGGCCGGATCGGCATCCAGATGCGGGACCAGTTGGGACTGGACCTCGTCGCCGATCCGCTGCATCCGCGCGAGGTTGGTGCCGGGCGGGGCGATCATGCTGGAGAAGGTCTTGGCCTCCTCGCCTTCGGGCAGGTACTCGGCCGGCGGGGTCAGCCAGGCGGCAAGCCCGAGCGTGCCGATCAGGATGCCGATAATCAGGCTGTTGCGGCGCAGCGGGTGGTCCAGGGTCCGGCGCAGCAGCCCGGGAACCGCGCCCAGGCCAGCCGCGGGATCGATATGTTCGGGGAGGGTGCGCGAGGGCACCGCAAGGCTGGCCAGCGGGACCAGGGTGGTGGCCACGCCCAGCGATGCGATGATCGCCGCGGCGATGGCAATCGCCACGTCGGAATAGAGCTGACCGGCCTCCTCGGCGATGAACAGCACCGGGGCGAACACCAGCACCGTGGTCAGGGTCGAGGCGAGCAGGGCGGCCCAGACCTCCTGCACGCCCTGCAGGGCCGACTGGAATCGGTCCAGGCCCTGGCGGCGCTTGTGCTCGATGTTCTCCAGCACGACGATGCTGTTGTCCAGAGTCATGCCCAGCGCAAAGGCGATGCCGGCCAGCGAGATCACGTTGATGGTGCGCCCGAACAGCTCAAGGCCGAGGAAGGCGGCCAGCGCGCACAGCGGCACGCCGATCAGGCCGACCGCGGTGAGCCGCGCCGAGCGGAGAAAGCCGAACAGCACGGCGGCGGCGAGCAGGGCGCCGATGCCAAGGTTGCTCCAGACATTGCTGACCGAGTCCTCGACATAACGGGCGTCGTCCGAGTTCAGCACCATCTGCATGCCGATCGGGTTGAGCAGGTCGCGGTTGATTTCGTCGACGACCGGCAGCATCGCGTCCTTGATCGCGATCACGTTGGAGCCGGTCTCCCGACGAACCTGCAGGCTAAGACTTGGCTCGCCGCGCGAGAATGAGCGTCCGCGGATCTCCGAGTGGTCAAGGCGTACTTCGGCGACGTCGCCCAGGCGCACGAAAGCGCCGTCGCGCTCGGCGACAATCAGCTCGGCAAGCTGCTCGACACTGACGAAGCGGCCCACGGTGCGCATCAGGTAGCGGCCGTCGCCGCTGTCGATGTCACCGGCGGAGAAGTCGCGGTTGCGCTCGCGGATCGCGGCACGGATCTCGGACAGCGTGAGCTGGCGCTCGGCCAGCCGCGCCGGCGCCACCCAGACCTGGACCTGGCGCTCGGCGCCGCCGCCGATGCCGACCTGGCTGACCCCGGGCACGCGCTCCATCCGCGTGCGCACGGTGTCGTCGACGAAGTCGCGCATCAGGTCGATGTCGAGGCCGCGCGGGTTGCCGGGCTGCGGCAGCACGGCGAAGTACATGAATGCGTTGGAGGAGAACGCGCTCGCCAATACCCTTGGCTCATCGACGTTTTCCGGATAACCACTGACCTGGCTTAGCGCATTGCTGACCCGGATCAGCGCTTCATCGATATTGATGCCGAAGGGAAACTCGAGGTCGATCGAAGCGCTGCCGGTGCTCGCCTGGGAGAGCATCCGGCGCAGTCCGGGCACGCTGCGCAGGTATTCCTCCTGCTCGATCAGGATTTCCTTCTCGACGTCCTGCGGGGTGGCTCCCGGCCAGCGCGTTTCCACCGAGATGGTGCGCACCTCAAGATCGGGAATCATCTGCACCGGGATGCGCAGCGCGGCGAGCAGGCTGAGCACACCGATCACCAGGGCGGCGACCCAGACCAGGATGCCGTGACGGAGGATCCGCTCGAAGAACATCTCAGGACTCCGCGACGATCTGCAGCGCCTCGCCGTCACGCAGTCGGGTCTGGCCGCGCACGATCACCCGTTCACCGCCGCTCAGTCCGCCGACCACCAGGGCCGGGTCGGCGACCGATCCGTCGAGCTGCACGCGCACCGAGCGGGCCACGGTTGCGCCGCCCTCGTCGACCGCCAGCCACAGCGCGCGGCCGCCGTCCGGGTAGCTGACCAGGGCCGAGCGCGGCACGGCGAAGGCGCTGCGCTCGCCGCGCAGGCCGATCTCCACCCGTCCCGAAGCGCCGGGCAGCAGGGCCGGCTGCTGGGCGGGCACGGCAAGGCGCAGCAGGAAGCTGCGGCTGGCGGGGTCGCTGGCCGGCACCTGGGCGGCGATGCGGGCGCCTTCCAGCGGCGTTTCACGGCCGTCGATGCGCAGCGTGATCGGCGCTTCGGGATCGAGTCGGCCGAACCATTCCTGCGGGGCGCGGGCGTCGAAGCGCAGCTCGGCATCGCTGACCAGGGTCAGCACCGGATCGCTGGCCTGTACCCACTCGCCGACATCCACCCAGCGTTCCACCACCACGCCGGCAAAGGGCGCGACCAGCCAGTGGCGCTCGAGCTGTTCGCGGATCAGCGCGCTGCGCGCCTGCTGTTCGCGATATTCGGCACGGGCGACTTCCAGCGCGGCGCGCACGCCATCAAGCTGGGAGGCGGGCAGCAGGCCGCGCTCGGCCAGCGGCATCGACTCGCGCTCGATCCGCTCGGCATCGGCCAGGCGCACCGCGGCGGCCTTGCTCGCAGCCTCGGCGCTGGCAAGGTCGAGCCGGGCCAGGCGGTCGTCCAGCTTGAGCAGGCGCTGGCCCTTGTCGACCTGTGCGCCGGCATCCACTTCAATGCTCTCGATGACCCCGGCAAGGCGCGGCGACAGCGCGGCGTTCTGTGCGGCGCTGAGCTGGCCGCTGAGCTCGGCCCGCCGCGGTAGGGTCTGCTGGCTGACCTGGATGACCTCGACTGCGCTGAGTGACGGGCTTTGCGCCTCGGTCACCGAGGCGGTGGCCAGAAGGCCGGTGGTGAGCAACAGGATGGAACGCAACATGCGGGCAGCCCGGGCTGAAGTCAGCACGAAGGGTAGCGCCAAAGGTGTCGCAGTGCCGTCTAGTGTCCTGTCCCGTAAGTACATCGCAGAATTCGCTCGGTCTGCACCGCCGATGCTGCGTTCCTCGTCGTCACCATAGCGCTGCTATGCCTCCTTCTCGGGCCTTGCCTCGACGACGCATCCGCGTCGCGCCTTCAACGACACTCTTCCGGGACAGGACACTAGGCGGTGATCAAGCCTTGCGCGCGGCGCTGATGGCAGCGACCCGCGCACGGCGCAGGTGGTCGGCGATGGCCGGACCGGCCAGGCCGGAGAGGTCAAGATCGCGCGCCTGGACGGCGAGAACGGCGGCATGCAGCCGGTCGAGCTCGGCGCGCTGCGGGTAGGGCGAATCGGCAAGGCCCAGCCGGCCGCGCTTGTCGGCCTCGCAGACGATGCCGAGGCGGGCGATGCGCTCCGGCCGGCGCAGCCCGTCGCAGCGCTCGATCAGGCGCAGCACGGTGTCGTCGCGCAGCTCGTCGAGGCGATGCACGTTGAGATGTTCGCGGCAGCACACGGCGGCCTGCTCGGCATACTCGCGCGGCACCTTGAGCCGGTTGCCAAGCGCCTTGAGCGGCGCCAGCCCGCTGTGCTCGTGGCCGGGGTGTCGGGGCTGCACGGCGATCGGGGTGAGCGCCTTGCCGAGGTCGTGGGTCAGGCCGCAGAAGCCGATCAGCGCATCGCCGGGAGCCAGCTGGGCGCACTGGTCGAGGACCATGCCGGTATGCACGCCGGCATCGATTTCCGGGTGGTACTCCACACGCTGTTCTACCCCGAACAGGGCGTCGACCTCGGGCAGGATCACGCGCAATGCACCGCAGTCGCGCAGGCAGTGCAGCAGGGCCGAGGGCTGCGCCTCGCCAAGGCCGCGTTGCAGCTCCTGCCAGACCCGCTCGGGCACCAGGTGGTCGACCTCGCCCTCGTCGACCATCTGCCGCAGCAGATTGGCCGTCTCTTCGGCCAGCGCAAAACCTAGCGGGGCAAAGCGGGCCAGGAAGCGCGCCGCGCGCAGCAGGCGCACCGGGTCCTCGACAAAGGCCGGGGAGACGTGGCGCAGCAGGCGCGCCTTGATATCGTCGGCGCCGTTGAACGGATCGATCAGCAGGCCGTCGGCGTCCTCGGCGATCGCATTGATGGTGAAGTCGCGGCGCAGCAGGTCCTGCTCCAGGCTGACCGTGGGTTCGCTGAACACCTCGAACCCGCGATAGCCGTGGCCGCGCTTGCGCTCGCTGCGCGCCAGCGCGTACTCCTCGTGCGACTCGGGATGCAGGAATACCGGGAAGTCGGCGCCGACCTGGCGAAAGCCGGCCTCCAGCATGGTCTCGGGCGTGGCGCCGACGACCACCCAGTCGCGGTCGCCGGGTGGGCGCCCGAGCAGGCGGTCACGGACCGCGCCGCCAACGAGATAGACCCGCCCCGGTATCTCGACGCTCACCGCACCCGGCGATTGCGGTCGAGCAGCTGCTGCCGGCTGCCGCGGCCGAGCAGCTGGGGCACCACTGCCTGGATCGGCGTCTTGGCGATGCCGAGCTTGTGCAGGGCGTCGATACCGCCGACCGAGTCGAGCTTCAGCGAGCGATAGTTGTCGGTGGAGAACGGTTTGCCCGGCACGAAGTCGAACACCAGGGCCTGGATCCGAGCCAGCGGATCAGGCAGGGGCACGACCAGACGCGAAAGGCCCATGCACTCGGCGGTGTAGTCGACGATCTCCTTCAGCGTCAGCACCTCGTCGCCGTACAGCTCGAGGGTCTGGCCGATGCAGTCCTTGCGCTTGAGGGCGGTGCAGAAGGCGTCCGCCACATCGCCGACATAGACCGGCGCAAAGCGCGCCTTGGCCCGGGCCAACGGCAGCACCGGGGCGATCTTGAGCAGGAAGGCAAAGCGCTGGAACAGACCGTCGCCGCGGCCGAAGATCACCGAGGGCTGGAAGATGGTGAAGGCAAGGCCACTTTGCCGGACCAGCTGCTCGGCCTCGCCACGGGTACGCAGGTAGTGGCTGTTACCGCGACCGGCATTCAGCGCGCTCATCTGCAGCAGGCGGTCGACGCCGGCGTCCTTGCAGGCGGCGATCAGGCCGCGGGTCAGCTCGACGTGGGCTCGCTGGAAGCCGGCACCGCTGCGGCCGGATTCGTTGAGGATGCCGATCAGGTTGATCGCCACGCTGGCGCCATCGAGCGCCTCGCGCAGCGCCTTGGGATCATGCACATCGCAGTTGATCAGCTCGACCCCGGGCACGCTGCCGACTTCACGGGCGATATTGCGATTGCGGCTGGGGACGCGGACCCGGTAGCCGGCGGCGACCAGACGCGGGGCAAGATGTCGACCGACAAATCCGGAGCCGCCGAGCATCACCACAAGCGGTTTGTTCATGGAGCGTTCCTCGCTACCGAAGCAGGGGTGGGGCAGGCGAACGGCGAACGCGTCACCCGGCGATCAGGCTGGGCGCGCAACCGCTGGCTCAGCGGGTAGGCATCCTGCCCGAGCCGCCAGTCGTAGATCACGCTGAAGGCCATCACCCGCACCACGTAGTCACGGGTTTCCCAGTAGGGAATGGTTTCGATCCACAGATCGACCTCGCGCGGTGGCCGCTGGCTGCGCCAGCGAGCGATCGGCGAGGGGCCGGCATTGTACGCCGCGGTGGCCAGGAAGGGCTGTTCGGCCTTGCGCGCCAGCATGTCGGCCAGGTATTCGGTGCCCAGGGTGATATTGGCGCGCGGCTGGTAGAGCTGCTGCGCGCCGTTCCAGCCAAGGCCGAGCTTGCGGGCGATGTCGCGGCCGGTGCCGGGGAGCAGCTGCATCAGGCCGCGCGCATTGGCGTGCGATCGGGCGGTCGGATTCCAGGCGCTCTCGGCGCGGATCAGGGCGGCAACCCAGGCCGGATCAAGGTCGCGGCTTGCTGCCTCGCTGCGCAGGTGCTGGCTGTGCGCCAGCGGAAAACGCAGCTTGTAATAGCGCAGGTCGTCGCCGCTGGCCATGTCGAACACCGCGCGATCGGTCCAGCCGCCTTCAACAGCCAGTTCCACCGCTATCCGGCGCTGCAGGTCGTCGAGCCCTTCGATGGCGGCATTCCACTCGGCCAGCGCCCAGCCATAGCGGCCGAGCGTGTGCAGCTCGAGCGCGCGCTGGATGCCGGGCAGGGCGGCGACCCGGGCACGCAGCGCGGCGTCGCGGGGCAGCTCCAGCGGGCACAGCGGATAGGCCTGTTCGAGCTGGTCGGCGGCGAGAAATCCGTGGTAGTGGGCTTCGTTCGCCAGCCCGGCCAGGGTGGCGCGCGCCGCTTCCGGCTTGCCGGTCAGCTGGTCGAGGCGGGCAGCGGCATAGCGCCAGCGCGGCCCCTGCTGCAGGTCGCTCGGCATGGCCTTGATCGCGGCGCGTGCAGCCGGCCAGTCCTCGCGGGCCAGTGCCTCGCGCACCCGCCATTCGTGAAGCTGATTGTCGAAAGCCGCCGCGGGGACCTTGGCAAAGCGCGCCGCCGCGGACGGCTGGTAGCTGGCGGCAGTCCACAGGGCGACCGCGTGGCGGGCGCTGCCTGTGCTGCCGGGCTCCTTGCCCAGCAGCGCCGCATTGGCGTCGAGCAGCTGCTCGGCGCGGTCACTGTCGCGGCGTGCCAGTCGGGTCAGGCCGGCTTCCAGCATGCGCGCGCTGCGCGCGTCCTGCGGCCACTCGCCCGGCTTGCCGCGAGCATCGTCGATGAAGTCGGCATAGCGCTCGGCGAGCGAACGCTCGGCGGCCGGCAAGCCGCGCGCCAGATAACGCATCAGCCCCGGATTGCCCTCGCTACCAGCCAGCTCGATGCGCTCCCAGCGCAGCGCGGAATCCAGCCGGCCGTTGGCGGCCAGCGCAGCAAACACCGCATCGCAGGCGGCCGGCGCCGACTTGCCGCTGCGCCACAGGCTTTCGGCCTCGGCAAGCGCCGCGGCATCGGCTGCGGCCTTCAGCCGGGCCAGCGCGACATGACAGCGGCTGTCGGCGCTGCGCGCATCCTTGGCCCGGGCGGCAACTGTGTTCCACTCGGCGCGCTTGGCCAGCGCCTGCAGATGGGCATCAGCAAGACGTCCGAGCAGGGCGTGGTCGGGGTAGCGGCTGGCGAAGGCGTCGACCGCGGCGCTGTCGGCCTGGTCGAGGCTGCGGACAAGTTCGGCATACTCGATGTAGCGGTACAGCGGATGGTCGAGCAGGGCGCGGCGCTGGTCGCCGTTGAGCGCCTGTCCGCGCTCGACGCTGGCCAGCGCCTGGCGATATTCGCTGCGCCGCTCGCCGAGGGTGGCAGACTGCAGGGCAGGTGGAAGGAACAGCAACAGCAGAAGGACGACACGGATGTTCATTTGCATAGTGTATCGGCTGGATCAGCGCAGGCAGGTGTCGGCCTGATGGAAGCGCTGCCGGTTTACCTGGCGTTGGGCGCAGTGGCCGGCCTGCTGGCTGGCCTGCTCGGGGTCGGTGGCGGACTGGTCCTGGTCGCTGCCCTGGTCTGGCTGCTGCCACAGCAAGGGGTGCCGGCGGAGTCGGTGATGCACGCCGCGCTTGCCACGTCGCTTGCCAGCATCGTGGTCACCGGGCTGTCCTCGGCGCGTGCCCATGCCCAGCGCGGCAGCGTGATGTGGGCCAGCGTGGCGAAGCTGGTGCCGGGCCTGCTGCTGGGCGGCGCGCTGGGCGGGATCCTGGCCAGCGCGATTCCCGGCGAGGTGCTGCGCTGGGGGGTTGCCGGCTTTTGTCTGCTCGCCGCCAGCCAGCTGCTGTTCGGCCAGCCACCGGCGCTCGGGCACAGCGAGCAG
>CAYGMG010000118.1:0-11991 GCA_964350895.1 uncultured Lysobacter sp. | reverse complement strand
TCGACGGCGCAGACCGAGCGAATTCTGCGATGTACTTCCGGGACAGGACACTAGGTAAATGCCCTTGCCTGCTGGTGCCGGGGGGATGACGGTCGGTATGCTAAGAGTGCTGCGCGTTCCAGCGGGTTCGCGCAGCGTCCGCCCCTGCCACGAGGTGCCGCCATGCAGCATGACGACGACGACAGTGGCCTGCTGCGCAGGCAGAAGCAGTTCCTGCAGCAGATCGAGTTCGAGCTGCGGCGGATCAACCGGCGGATCATCCATGAACACATCCCTGAGCTGAACCGGGAGAGCTTCGTCCAGCTGGCGACCTTTGTCGCCGAGCTGCGCTCGCGCTACCTCGAAGCGGGGCTGACGCTGGCCCGCCTCGCCCCGGGCAGCGACGAGGCAACAGCGGTGCTTGCCCAGGTCGAGCGCGACCGCCGCGCCTTCGAGGAATCCACTGCTGCGTTCGCTGCACTCGAAAGAGCCATCGAGCAGGGCTACGTAGACATCAAGGCCTGACCGGCGGCCATTAGCCGGACGGTCCACCGGGCCGGGCAAGGAGAGTTGCGCGCATGATGATGATCATCGGCTGGGTCGTGGTACTGGCAGCAGTATTCGGCGGCTTTGTCATTTCCGGAGGGCACATCGCCGCCCTGGTCCATCCGGTCAAGCTGATGATGATCATCGGCTCGGCGCTGGGCGCCTTCGTCGCCGGCTGCACGCCGGCCACCCTGAAGGCGGTGATCAAGGCAGCGCCCGGCGCCTTCAAGGGTGCCAAGTACACCAAGGCCATGAACACCGAGATCCTGTGCCTGATGTATGACGTACTGAACAAGGCGCGCAAGGAAGGCATGATCGCGATCGAGGCCGAGGTCGAGAACCCCGAGGCCAGCCCGATCCTCTCCAAGTACCCGAACGTGCTCGCCGACCATCATCTGGTCGAGTTCATCTGCGATTACCTGCGGATGATGGTGTCCGGCTCGATGGACCCGAACGACCTCGAAGACCTGATGAATGCCGAGATCGACACCCACCACCAGGAAGGCGCGGTGCCGATCGCGATGATGAACAAGCTCGGCGATTCGATGCCGGCTTTCGGCATCGTCGCCGCGGTGATGGGCATCGTCATCACCATGGGCTCGCTCGACCAGCCGCCCTCGGTGCTCGGCTACATGATCGGCGCGGCCCTGGTCGGCGCCTTCGTCGGCATCCTGTTCGGCTACGCCATCGTCGGACCGATCCCGACCGTGATGGAGCAGAAGCTGACCGAATCCTCCAAGGCCTTCGAATGCGTCAAGGAGACCCTGCTCGCCAGCCTGTCCGGCAGCTCGCCGGCGGTGGCCATCGAGTACGGACGCAAGGTGCTGTTCCACGACGTGCGGCCCTCCTTCCAGGAGCTGGAAGCGGCAGTCAAGGGCACCAAGTAGTGGCGCTGGCAGCGGCCCGGAGCAGTTCGCATGGCGGGTAAGAACGACCAGCCGGTCATCATCAAGAAGGTCAAGAAGGTCTCCGGCCACGGTGGCCACCATGGCGGCGCCTGGAAGATCGCCTACGCCGACTTCGTCACCGCGATGATGGCCTTCTTCCTGCTGATGTGGCTGCTGGCGGTGGCCGACAAGGAAACCAAGCGCGGCCTGTCCGACTACTTCAACAATCCGCCGGTGCGCCTGTCGCTGATGGGCGGCGAGGGCGTCGGCGAGCAGACCCGCCCGCTTCCCGGCGGAGGCGAGGATATCCGCAAGACCGAGGGCGAGCGCCGCCGCGGCGATCCGCCGAAGGTGGTCGCCGATCCGGTCGAGGCCAAGGAGAAAGCCAAGCAGGCCGAGCGCGAGGAGCTGGAGAAGCTGCGCGAGCAGATCACCGCTGCGATCGACTCGATTCCCTCCCTGCAGCAGTACAAGGGACAGCTGCTGCTCGACCTGACCAGTGAAGGACTGCGTATCCAGGTTGTCGATGGCGAGAACCGGCCGATGTTCGACCAGGGCCGCGCCCAGCTCAAACCGTATGCAGCCGAGATCCTCAAGGAGATCTCCCAGCTGATCAATGCCACCGACAACCGGATCAGCATCTCCGGGCACACCGACGCCAAGGCCTTCGTCGGCGGCGAGGGCGGCTACAGCAACTGGGAGCTGTCCAACGATCGCGCCAACTCGGCGCGCCGCCAGCTGATCGGCGGCGGTCTTGATCCGTCGCGGGTGATGCGCGTGGTCGGCCTGGCCGACACCGTACGTCTGGACAAGGAAAACCCGGAAAGCGCGCAGAACCGGCGCATCTCGATCGTGGTGATGAACAAGGACACCGAAGAGGCAATCAGCCGCGGTGAGGGCGAGGCCCTGCCCGACCAGCCCGCGGCCGAGGGCGCGGAAGAGCCTGGGACCGCTGAGGCCGACAGTGACGGCGGTGAGGGCGGTGACGGCGCCGCCGCGTCTGACAGCGTGGGCGAGCCGGCTGGCGACCCGGCCGCGGCCAGCGAGCCCGGCACCACCAACGAGGAATGAGCCGGCCAGGCGCCGGCGCGCTCTTCGCCAGGGCCGCAGCGGCCCAGTTCGGAGGCTGGCTGCTCGCGCTCGGCGCGCACCAGCTGGGTTGGCTCAACGGCCCTGCCCTGCTCGGCCTTGCCGGCATCGGCGCGGCCGCTCTGGCCGTGGCCTTGCGCCTGCCCTGGTGGTGGTGGTGGATCGAACTGTTGTTCCCGCTCGCGCTCGCGCTCGGTGCCGGCCTGGCCCTGCCAGCCTGGACCTACGCCCTGCTGCTGGGCGCAAGCCTGCTGCTGTTCGGGGGCGTCATGATCAGCCGGGTGCCGCTGTGGCTCAGCGGCCGTCGGGCGCGGGCCCTGCTCTGCGCCGAGCTGCCGAATCTGCTGCCGCAGCGCCACGACCTCGACGTGGCCGACCTCGGCGCCGGGCTCGGCGGCATGCTCGCCGCGCTCTGGCGCAGCGACCGCTGCGCCCGCTGCACCGGCATCGAGTGGGCGCCGATTCCCTTCGCCCTGGGCTGGCTGCGGCTCAGGCTGATCGGCTTCGACGGCAGCTGGCGCTGGGCCAGCTTCTGGCCGCACCCGCTGGACGGGCATGACCTGGTGTTCGCCTTCCTCTCCCCCGCCGCCATGCCGCGCCTGTGGGACAAGGCCCGCGCCGAGATGCGCCCGGGCAGCTGGCTGGTCAGCTACCGCTTCGCGATCCCGGGCGCGGCGCCAGATGTGCGCGTACAGGTGGGCCAGAGCAGGGACGACGCGCTGCTGATGTGGCGGATGCCCAGCCCGCGGTCGCAGGCAGCGTCCGAGTAGGGGGCAGTTGGGGGCGCGAAGCGGACGTAAGCGTAGGGCGGGCCTTGGACCCGCCGGATGGGCGCCCCAACGTTCGATACGGGCGTTCGGACGGTACGCTCAATTGCGCCGGCCTTCTGTGGGAGCGGATCGTATCCGCGACCGCAGCGCGACAGGCTTGCCACTGACTGCGGTTAGATCGAAGCTCCGCGGTCGCGGATATGATCCGCTCCCACAACAGCTCGCCGGCGTGCCCTGCGAACGGCAGCTATGCGCCCGAAGCTCACCATCGCACCGCCCTCGCCAAATATTGCCGGGTCGGCTCCAACAGGATCCGTGCCGACTCGCCGGTCTGCTGCGGCAGGCGCTCGACGGCGATGCCGTGGGCGCCGAGGATGGCGATCAGCTGGCGCAGCGCCAGGCGGTAGGACTCGTAGCTTCCTTCGGCCTGCAGGCCGCGCCAAGCGCTGGCCTCGGCCTCGGCGACGCGGACCTGGCCACCGATATGCAGGGCATTCAGGCCATTGGGCAGTTCCAGCCATTCCAGCGAATCTGGCGCCAGCAGTGCGGCCTCGATCAGCCGCCACTGCGGGTCGAGGCCAGCATGCTGGTACTGCGCCGCGGTCAGCGCGCAGAGGTCGTGAAGGCTCATGAAGCGCGCATGCTCAAGCGCGAGGCCAAACCCCGACTGCGCCTCCAGCGCGGTATGCGCCTGGGCCATGCCGGTTTCCAGCAATGTCTCTTCCATGCGCTTGCCAACCTCGCGCACCGCGGCGGCCTCGCCGACAAGGGCGAAGGGCAACAGGCGCAGCAGGCCGCCGGCGAGCTGCGGATCAGGCTGCAGTTCGGGGACCGGCATCTTGCCGCCATTCGCACCGTAGGCAATCACCCGGCCGCCGCGCGTGCCGACCGCCGCTTCGCCGAGGCCGACCAGGGCCGCGTGCACCGGCCAGCCCGGTCGCAATAGCTCGGCGGGATCAAACAGGGCCGCGCCGAACACCCCGTCCAGCGCCTCGACGCCGGGCAGCAGGCGGGCAAGGTCGCGGGCGATGAAGCCGGCCAGGCGCTCGGCCTCGGCGCGTTCGAGCACGCTGCGCGCCTCGTTCTGGTCGGGACCGAGCTCAAGCGCCAGTGCGCCGAAACAGTGCAGCATCGAGGACATGGTCTGGGTGCAGGCAAAGGAAGGGGGCGAGCATAGCAATCCGTGCGCCAAGGGCGCGCTGGCAGGGCTTTGGCGGGCTGTGCCACCATCGTTGGCCAGCGCTGCCCGGCAGCGCCTATTTCCTGAAGAGTCCGCCCCCGCGTGAACGCCCCCCGCAGAACCGCCTTCCAGCATGCCGACTTGGCGCTCGCCTCGTCCTTGTTCACCCATCTGCTGGAGCCGGACGCGGTGCACTACCTTGGCGAATCGGCGCGCTGCCTGCGACCCGACGGTCGATTGATCCTCAGCCTGCACACCGAGCCACCGGCCGGGATGCGTTACGCCGGGGATGAGGCGCGAATCGATGTCTCGCTCGACTATTTCCTGCAGCTGGCCGGCAGCGCCGGACTGCGCCTGGTCGAGGACCTTGGCTCGCTGTGCGGGCAGCACGCCGTGGTGCTCGGCCGCAGTGCGGACTGACCCGCGACAATGAGCCGACTCCAGGCAATCAGGATCGAGCTGCGCATCCTGCTCGAGCTGTACCTCGTGCCCGGGCTGTGCGTGCTGCTGCCCTGGCCGCTGGCCTATCGCTGGCTGCGCTGGTGCGCGCGCTGGAACTGGCTGTTCGCGCCGGAGTGGCAGGCTGCGCTGGCGCAGGCGCGGCAGTGGGTGAGCATCGAGGACGAAGCACGCTGGAGCCGCGACTACCGCACCTGTCGACTGGTCGACCACGCCGACTTCTGGCTGTCGCGAACCCGCAGCCGCCGCTGGCTGAGAAAACATGTCGATGCCGCGAAGTCCTGGCCGCTGCCGACCCAGGCAGCCGTCGGCGTGTTCTTCCACTGGTGCGGAGGGATGTGGGCGGTGCGCGCCCTGCATGCGGCAGGCCCATCGAGTGCGGTGCTGGCCGGGCACTACAACAAGCGCACCATGGGCCATTCCTGGCTAGGCTTCTTCTACGGCTATCTGCGCCTTGGAGAGCTGGCGCGCGCCGGCGGACGGCCGCTGATCTTCTCGCCGGGCACGCTGAAGAAGGCCCAGGCCGAGCTGGCCGCCGGCCACTGGGTGACCGGGACGCCCGACGTGCCGCCCAGCGAAACCCGGCTAGCCCGTGAGGTCAGGCTGTTCGGTCGACCGGCCCTGTTCACCGAGGGCCTGCTGCGTATCGCTCGCGACGGCGGCGTGCCGGTGGTGATGTACACCCTTGGGCTTGATCTTTCGAGCGGGCGCCGCGACCTGCGCATCGAAGGCCCGTTCGACCCCAATGATCCGGCGCTGCTGCAGCGCATCGCCAGCTACTGGGAAGCCCTTTTGCGGGAAAACTCCTGGGGCTTCACTCTGTGGCCGATGATGCCGGCCTACTTCGCCGGGGCGGCGGTGGACCCGGGCGCCGAAAGCGCGCAATCGTAGGCCCGCCGAGCCCGCGGCATCGGCGCAACGGGCCGCTCACGATAGCCGACAAGGGCGCGATCTCGCGGCGGTGAGCTTGTCCGAATCGCACATCCTGGCCACGCGGCTGTCCCGCACGCGCTATGATCGGGGACCAGTCCCGAACCGAGTCCGCTTGCGATGAAAAAAGCCCGCCAAGCCCGTCCGGTCGCCGTCCTCGGCGGTGTGCGCATTCCTTTTTGCCGCAACAACACGGCGTATTCGGACGTCGGCAACCTCGGCATGTCGATCCGCACCCTGGGCGCCCTGGTCGAACGTTTCGGCCTGCACGGCGTGCAGCTGGGCGAGGTCGCGATGGGCGCGGTGCTCAAGCATTCCTCGGACTGGAACATTGGCCGCGAGGCAACCCTCTCATCGGGACTCTCGCCGCACACCCCAGGGCTGACCATGCAGCGCGCCTGCGGCACCAGCCTGGATACCGTGATCGCGGTCGCCAACAAGATCGCCCTCGGTCAGATCGATGCCGGCATCGGCGGCGGCTCGGACACCACCTCGGATGTTCCGATCGCGGTCAGCAAGCGCTTTCGGCGCCGCCTGCTCGATCTCAACATGGCGCGCAGCGGCGGTCAGCGGCTGGCCGCCTTGAAGGGTTTCTCGCCGGGTGAACTGTCGCCGGAGTTTCCCGGTGTCGGCGAGCCGCGCACCGGCAAGAGCATGGGCGAGCACTGCGAGATCATGGCCAAGGAGTGGGAGATCGCCCGCGCCGACCAGGACCAGCTCGCCTATGAGTCGCACAGCAAGGCCGCCGCCGCCTACGAGCGCGGCTTCTATGGCGACCTGGTGGTACCCTTCCGCGGCGTCGAGCGCGACAACATCCTGCGCCCGGACACCACCGCCGAGAAGCTCGCCGCGCTCAAGCCGGCCTTCGACAAGGTCTCCGGCAAGGGCACCCTGACCGCCGGCAACTCCACGCCGCTGACCGACGGCGCCTCGGCCGCCCTGCTGGCTTCGGACGAATGGGCCAAGGAGCGCAATCTGCCGGTGCAGGCCTACCTGGTCGACTCGCAGGTTGCCGCGGTCGATTTCGTCCATGGCGACGGCCTGCTGATGGCGCCGGCCTGGGCCGTGGCCCAGCTGCTGAAGCGTAACGGCCTGACCCTGCAGGACTTCGACTACTACGAGATCCACGAGGCCTTCGCCGCCCAGGTGCTGTGCACGCTGAAGGCCTGGGAAACCGAGTCGTTCTGTCGCGAGCGGCTGGGCTGGGACGGCGCCCTTGGCAGCATCGACCGGGCGAAACTCAATGTTGTGGGTTCCTCGCTGGCGGTGGGTCATCCGTTCGCCGCCACCGGCGCGCGGATCGTCGCCACCGCAGCCAAGCTGCTGGCCGAGAAGGGCAAGGGCCGGGCGCTGATCTCGGTGTGCACCGCCGGCGGCATGGGCGTGGTCGCCATCCTCGAACGCTGAGTTCCAGCGGGCCGCGACGCGGAAACGGAAACGGAAACGAAGAACGGCGCCTTGCGGCGCCGTTCCTGCTTGCTGGCCAGAACCTCGCTGCGCGCCGTGCCGACGCGATCAGCTCAGCCGGTCAGGTCAACGAACCCGCTCTGCGGGAAGCTGGGGCAGGCCCATGCTGCTGCGCTGCTCGATGCTGGCCTCCTCGCGGGGCGCGGCGAGCAGGGCGCGGACCGGCCGGGTGGCCTCGCCGCGGGCGCTGAGGATGGCGTTGCGCAGCGCCTGCTGGGCGCGGCCGTGGTCGCCGCGGTCGGCGTACAGCTGGCCCAGCGCTTCCCAGGCCTCGGCCGGACGTCCGCCCAGGGCGCGCTGCAGGAACTCTTCGGCCTTGCCCCAGAGCTCCTCGCGATGGCATAGCCGGCCGAGCGCCAGCAGCAAGCCGGGGCTTTCCGGCTGCCGCTCCAGCCATTTCTCGCCGCGCTTGATGGCGCGGCGCAGGTCCTCGTGGCCTAGCGCGCCCCACAGGCTTGCCAGCCCATCGTCCCAATCCCGGTCAAGACAGCGCTCGAGCACGCCGGCGGCCTCGGCATCGCGATCCAGACGGTGCGCGCTGGCGGCAAACGCACGCAGCACCAGCACCGCGGACTGGGTCGGCCGCGACAGCGAATCCCACACCGCATCCAGCTCCAGCGCTGTCGTCGCCTGCTGCAGGGCGGCTGCGGCGAGTTCGGTTTCCAGCAGCTCGCTGCTCTGGCCCTCGCGACCGCGCAGGCGGCGCAGTTCGGGCAGCAGGAGCAGGCCCTCGCCTGCCCGCCCTGCCGCTGCCAGGGCTCGCGCCTGCAGCTCAAGCGCTGCCGGCGCCGGCTTCTTCTCGGCGCCGGCGCGCTGCAGCAGCTCGACGGCCATCTGCGCATTGCCGGCTTCAAGCAGGGCGCGCGCCTCGGCCACCGCGCCGACCGCGTGCGGATCGATCTCGGCCAGTTCCATCAGGTAACGTCGCGCGCCCTCGTCGTCGCCGCGCTGGCGAGCACATTCCGCGGCGCAAAGCAGGGCGGCGCTGCGCTGCACCGAATCGCCGGCGGCCCGCCGCAGCAGCTTCTCGGCGCGTTTGGGATAGCCCTGCTGCAGGGCCAGTACGCCGCCAGCCAGGCGCTCGCGGGCCTTGGCCTTGCGCCGCCGGCGCAGCAAGCGGAATGGTCCGCGCAGGAGCATGATCAGCAGCCGCAGCAACGCCCAGGCAAGGATCGCCAGCAGCAGGACGGCGAACAGCGAGGCTTCCGCCGACCAGCCGCCGAAGGTGACCAGCACGTAGCCGGCATCGGCTGCGAGATAGCGCCACGACCAGGCGCCGAGCAGGGCAAGGCCGAGCAAGCCAAGCAGCTGCAGGAAGGGTCTCACGGACGCTCGACCCCGGCGCCGTCGAACTCGCCCTGGTTCGCTTCAGGCTGCCCGGCAGCCCCGGATCCGCCAACGCCCAGCGCCCGGGTGGCACGCATGGCGCGCAGCTCGCGCAGGGTACTGCCGAGCTCGGCGCCGTCTGGGCGCAGCGGCTGGCGAATCGCCTCGTCGAGGATCTGCACGGCTGCGACAACGGCCGAGGACTTGGGATCGAACAGCGCGGCGATCTCGTCGCGGGCGCGCCGCAGATGGTGCTTCCAGGCTGCTTCATCGCCGGTCTCCAGCGCCGCCAGCGCAATGCCCAGGGTCAGCTCGATGCTGGTCCGGCGGCTGGCACGCTCCAGCGGGCTCAGTGCCATCTGGCTATCGCTCACCCGGCGCACCTTGACCAGCTGATCGAACAGCCGGAGCAGGGCAGGCGCATCCTCCGGAAGCACGTCGGCAGGGCGCTGCCAGGCAAGGCTGGGCAGGATATCGAGCAGGCCGGCGACCTGCTGGCGCAGCAAGGGGCGCGGATCCGGGCCGAGTTCAGCCAGGGCCTGGCGCTCCTGCTCCAGCGAAATGCGCA
The DNA here is from genome assembly GCA_964350895.1 of uncultured Lysobacter sp. Taxonomy (GTDB): domain Bacteria; phylum Pseudomonadota; class Gammaproteobacteria; order Xanthomonadales; family Xanthomonadaceae; genus Pseudomarimonas. Next base: position 2,790 of record CAYGMG010000118.1, on the reverse strand, counting down.
GTACCTGGTAGGCCGGGTCTTCGATGCGCGCCAGCAGCGCCGCCGCATGGTCGAGCGCACGCGCCGCGGCGACGTGATCGGCAAGCAGGTTGCTGCGCAGCTGGGCCTGCTGCAGCAGCAGCTCGAGGTCATCAAGGCGCAGGGTCAGCGCCGCATCCTGACGCGCCCGGCTGAGCGCGGCGATCGCTTCCTCCACCCGGCTGGCACGCTCGGTCATGCCGAGCACCTCTTCGCGCACTACGCGAATGCCGCCGGCGGTGTCGTCGAGCCGCGATTCGATCTGCCGCTGGCGATCGCGACCGGCGTCCAGCTCGCGGTCCAGGGCGTCGACTTCGGCACGCAGCGATTCCAGCGCCTCGCGCCACTCGGCATCACCGCGCTGCCCCTCGCGCTGCTGCTGCAAGAGCAGCCAGCCCAGCACGCCCAGCACAGCGGCCAGCAGCAGTACCAGCAGCCATGGCCAGATCGCGCGCGACCGCTGCGGCGCGGCGGCCGCGGATTGGGGCTCGGCGGTCGGCGGTGCGTCGTCCGCGCCAGGCATGGCGTCCTCGGTGTGATCGTTCACGAGCAGATGGGTACCGGAAACAGTCTGCTCATGCTACCGGATGGGGCGCCGCTTGGCATGTCGTTGCAGCGCCTGGAGCAGGTCCGCGGGCATCGCCGAGGCGGCGACCTCGGCCGCCTGCAGGCCTTTCGCGGCGGCCGCTTCGGCAACCCGCTCGCTGGCCGCGATCAGCACAAAGCGTCGCAGCCGCTGCGCCAGCGGCGCGCCGCCCGAGTCCAGCGACTCGACACTGCTCAGCAGCAGGGCGCACGGCCGCTCGATCGCGTCCAGCCGCGTCAGCGCCGCCGGCGACCAGACCTTGGGCACTCGCCGATAAACATCCAGCCGTTCCACCGCAACGCCACGCTCGGCAAGTTTCGTCGCGATCAGGCCGCGCCCGCCGCTGCCGCTGACCAAGGTCACCGCCGAGACCTGTTCCAGCTCAGGCATGGCGAGCAGCCCCTCGCTGGCGAACCCTTGGCGCGGCCAGCGGACCTCGCCCGCGCCGGCGCGGCGCAGCGCCCGGGCTGTGCCCGGCCCGACCGCCAGCACCGGGCCGGCAAGCCGGCCAAGGTCGACCATCGAGCGCGCCGCGCGCACCGCATTCGGGCTGGTGACCACCCAGGGCGTCCGGCCGAGCGCACGGCGCAGCCGCTCGGACTGCGAGCGATCGACCTCGATCCGCCATGCAGCCGAACAAACCAGACGGGCTCCCAGCGCGCTCGCCAGCCGGCGCAGGGTCGCGCATTCGGCGGCCGGTCGCAGGGCCAGCACGTGCCAGCCGTGCAGCGGCAGGGGAACGCTCGAGGAGTGCATGGACTTCCGCATCGATCCGGTTTGCGTACCATACCGCCTCCGTCGACCTGGCCTGCCCGATGCCCGATGCTTCTGCCCTCCCCGATAGCCTCGCCCGGCTGCAACAGCGCCTGGACCGGATGCCGCCGGTGCGCGCCATGCAGCTCAAGGTGTCCGGCTACGCGCCGGAGACCGGCCTGAGCCTCGCTGCGCCGCTGAGTGCCAACGTCAACGACAAGGGCTGTGCCTTCGGCGGCAGCCTGTCCGGGCTGATGACCCTGGCCTGCTGGGGCAGCGCGTCGCTGTCCCTGGACCTGGCGGGCTTTACCGACGCCGAGGTCTACGTGCAGGACTCCAGCGTGCAGTACCTCGCCCCGCTGTACGACGACCTGCTCGCCACGGCGAGGATCGCCGACAACGGCCGCTGGGAGGACTTCGTCCGAGCCTTCCGCGAGCGCGGCAAGGCGCGCGCGGTCCTGGTTGCGCAGATCTGCTGCGCCGATGGCAGGGTCGCCGCCAGTCTGGGCGGTCGCTTCGTCGCCCTGCGCCCACGTCCGGACTGAGGCGCAGCGCCTGCCGATGCCCGAGCTGCCCGAGGTCGAGACCACCCGTCGCGGAATCGAGCGCCATCTGCTCGGCAGGCGGATCACCGCCCTGACCCTGCGTCGGCCGGATTTGCGCTGGCCAATCCCGGCGACTGAACTGCAGGCTATGCAGGACGCCGAGATCCTCGCTGTGCGGCGCCGCGCCAAGTACCTGCTTGTCGACGTCGCCGCGGGCAGCGCGCTGGTCCATCTGGGCATGTCCGGCATGCTCCGCGTGCTGCCGGCCGACGTCGCCATCGGTCCGCACGACCATGTCGACCTCGCCCTCGACGACGGCCGCGTACTGCGCTTCACCGACCCGCGGCGCTTTGGCTGTCTGCTCTGGCAGGCGGCGCGGACTACCCATCCACTTCTCGCCGGACTGGGCCCGGAGCCGCTCGACGACGGCTTCGACGGGGCTTATCTGTTTCGCGCCTCGCGCGGGCGGCGCGGGCCGGTCAAGCCCTTCCTGATGGATCAATCTGTGGTGGTCGGCGTCGGCAACATCTATGCCGCGGAGGCGCTGTTCGAAGCCGGCATCGATCCGCGGCGGGCGGCGGGGCGAATCAGCCTGGCCCGCTACGAGGCGCTGGCCGCTGCGGTAAAGCGCATTCTCGCCCACGCCATCGAGCGCGGCGGCACCACCCTTCGCGACTTCCTCAATCCGGATGGCGCCCCCGGCTACTTCGAGCAGGAGCTGTTCGCCTACGGCCGCGAAGGACAGCCCTGCAAGCGCTGCGGCGCACCGCTGCGCGCCTTGCGCCTGGGCCAGCGCGCCACCGCTTTCTGCGCCCGCTGCCAACGCTAGGAAATATGTTGTTGAAGTCGCGACGCGGATGCGTCGTCGAGGCAAGGCGCGAGAAGGAG
>CAYGMG010000117.1:0-11995 GCA_964350895.1 uncultured Lysobacter sp. | reverse complement strand
CGTGCATGACCTGGCGCATCTGGTTCGGCGGCAGGAACAGGTCGTCGCCGCCGGCGTCCGGCTTCAAGAAGCCGAAGCCATCGGCATTGGCGATCACCACGCCAGGAACCAGGGCCAGCGCCTCGGCCGGCGCATAGGCGCCGCGCCGGTTCATCAGCAGCTGGCCATCGCGGACCATCGCTGCCAGCCGGCGGCTGAGCGCCTCATAGCGATCCTCGGCGCGCAGTCCCAGCGCATGCGCGATCCGCTCGGCCTCCATCGGCTCACCGAAATCCTTCAGGAACTGCAGGATCGCCTCACGGCTGGTGATCGGGTTCTCGTAGCGCGCCGCCTCGCGCTGGGCGTGCGGATCACCGCCCTTTTGCTTGCCGCCGCGACCGCTGCCCGAGCTGGCGGTGCCCTGCTTGCCGCGCCTCGGGCCCTTACCGGCCGACTTGTCGGGCCCCTTTGCCGGCCGCTCACCGCCCGCCTTGCGCCCGCCGCCACTTGGCGCATCGAGCTTCTGCTTCAGGCTGTCCGGCATCCACGGCGGCAGGGAGGATTTCTTCTTCGGCATCGGGACCACGCATTCCATTCATCAGTCTGACCGGCATGGTGGACGCCCACGGCCCCATTCGCAATGCGCCCGCCCAGCCCCGCCCTGCGCTGAACGACCCGCCCGGATACCGCCATGATGATTGACAAGCCCCCGGCCGCTCCGTAATCTTCGCGGCTCGCTGGCGCATGGCGCCGCGCGAACCACCTGCCCAGGTGGCGGAATTGGTAGACGCACTAGTTTCAGGTACTAGCGGGTAAAACCGTGGAGGTTCGAGTCCTCTCCTGGGCACCAATCGAAAGACCGCCGACGTCAATGACGATCTGGCCGGCAAACAAAAAACCCGCGCATCGCCGCGGGTTTTTTGTTGGTTTCGGTTTGCTCAGCGCAATGTCTAGCCAACGCCCAAGCCGGCAACGGTGACCTCCGTGGGGCGGAAACCTGCGGCCATGGCGAAGCGCCGGCCGCGTTCGGCGTAGTCGCGAAACTCGGGGAAGCTGGGGGCGCCGGGGGAGAGCAGGACGAGGCCGCCTTTGCCTGCGGCTCTGGCGGCGGCTGATACGCCTTGCTCAAAGTCGGCGGGTGCTGAGCCAGGTAGTTCGAGAATGCCGAGATCGGGCCGCTCGCGGCGCAGGGTGGCGGCGATGCGCGAGCCGTTCTGGCCGCGGCAGATGATCAGTGCCGGCGGGGTGGCGCCAAAGCGTTCCGCCACACCCTCCCAGGACAGGCCGCGGTCGAAGCCGCCGAGCAGCAGGGCGATGCGACGGCCGGGGAAGCTGGCCAGGGCGGCGAGGCTGGCTTCGGGCGTGGTGCTGATCGAGTCATCGACGAACTCCACGCCATCGCGCTGGCCAAGCCGATGCAGGCGATGCGGCAGGCCCTGGAAGCTTGCCGCGGCGGCGGCCATGGGCCTTGCGTCTTCACCCAGCGCGTCGATGGCGGCCAGCGCGGCGCACAGGTTGAGCCGGTTGTGCTGGCCAGCGAGCGCCAGCCGGGCGCCTTCGAAGATGCGCTCATCGGCGTCGAATACATCGCCGTCGCGCAGGTGCCAGCCATCCTCGCGAGCGAACCAGGTCACATTGGCCAAGGCATCACCCAGTTCGCGCAGCCTGGCATCGGCATGGTTGAGCACCACGCAGCGCGGCGCGGCCGCGGTGACCAGGGCCAGCTTGTCGGCGTAGTAGCGCTCGACGCTGCCGTGCCAGTCGAGATGCTCGGGATACAGGTTCAGGAGCACAGCGACATCGGGCGCGACGGCGTCACCGGTCTGGTAGCTGGACAGCTCGATCGCCCAGACATCCGGCAGCTGCGGTGGATCGATGAGTTCAAGCAGGGGCAGGCCGATATTGCCGGCAAGGCCGACCCGCATCCCCGCGCTGCGCAGCAGATGCGCGATCAGCGCCGTGGTCGAGCTCTTGCCCTTGGTCCCGGTTACGCAGAGCTTGCGCCCGGGCAGTTGGGCGGCAAACCACAGCGCGGTGCCCGAGGTGATCACCGTGCCCCGGTCTCGGGCAGCGAGCAGCGGCTCGCGGTAGGCGGAGATGCCGGGCGACTTGATCACCACCTCGAACCCCGCCAGCGCCTCGGCATCGGGCTCGCCGGCGATGTGCAATTGCGGGTCGTGCAGGGCGGCCGCTTCGGCATGCTCGGCGGGTGGGCAGAACACGGTCAGCGGCTGATCGGGCCAACGGGCACGGATCGCCCGCCAGGCGGCGCGGCCCTCGCGGCCCAGGCCCCAGAGCGCTACCCGCCTGCCTTCAAGCGCTGAAAGCCGCACCCACGCGCTCCCAGATGGCCGGCGGAACGGCATGTTCGTCGGCGACCTGCAGCAGCGGCTCCAGGGCAAGCTCGGCGGTGTCCAGCTGGGGCAGGATCTCGCGGCGGAAGCGCGCTACCAGGGCATCCTCGCGCCACACCGGCGAGGCCGCCAGCCAGGCCAGCGCGGCGCGCGACTCGCGGCCCTCGCCGACGCACTCGAAGGGCTTGTGGTCGCGGTACTCGATCAGCGCATCGAAGCCGGCGGCATTGCCCGGCTCGTCGAGCAGGTTGCGGCCGAAGATGCCGACCAGGCGCGGTTTGGACAGGAACGGGGCCAGTGCGAGGAACACGAAATGACACTTCGGACACACGCCGCACCAGCGACTGGCCGGGCGCTCGCCGAGCAGGTGGAAGTTGCGGTTGCAGCTCGAAAAGTGCGCGTCGTAGTGATCGCGGCGGGCGAACTGCCGGGCTACCGCCAGCTCGGACAGCGGCCGCAGCAGCGAGAAATAATCGAGGTCGGCGGCCACGCTGCGCCGCAGCTCGGCGGCAAAGGCCTGCTCGAAGGCCCAGCCCTTGGACCACTGGTGGTTCACTTCCCCACTGCCCGGGATCAGGCTGCCATAGCTCGCTGAGCGTTCGTTGCTGAACACCACGTTGCGCTCTCCGCGCAGCAGGGCGGCCATGACCAGGATCGCCGAGTTGATCGCGGTGACCGGAATGTGGCCGTTCCAGGCGCCCTGACGGTTGAACTCGAACAGCTCCGGCGCCAGCTGGCGCTCGACCTGCAGCATCGGCAGTCCGGTGCGCGTGGCGCAGGCGCGGATCAGCGGCGCCGAGCCGACCCAGGCCACGGTCTGCTGGATGCCCGCCTCGCGCAGGGCCTCGATGCTGACCAGCGAATCCTTGCCGCCGCCGATGGCAACCAGGGCGCCCGCACCAAGACCGAGGCGAATCGCGCTGCTGGAAGCGCCAGTCAGATGCGGAAAGCCGATCCGCCCGCGCAGGCTGAGCCCGTTGCGATGGGCGAACTCGCCAAGGCCATTCTCGTAGACAGACTGCAGGAAGCCCGCGGTAGCAGCGTCGATCGGCGCCTCGTCGAGGCGGATCTCGGCCGGCACCGCGGCCTTGAAATAGCTGATGCCGGCGAGCAGGTGGAGCAGGCGCAGGGCACGCTCCAGCGCATGCTGGCGCGGCGCATCGAGGACGAAGGGCGCGCCGGGAAAGCGCAGCCGCTCGACCAGTTCGGGGCCGTCGTCAAAGGCATAGACCAGGCTCGCCTCGCCGCTGGCGGCGTCGAAACGCGCGCGGACGAAGCGGAAGCAGGCTATGGCATCGCGCGCGAAGCGCCACTCAGTCATCGATCAGGTCCTCGGCGGGCAGGCCGCGAAGGTTATACCGGCTGGCCATCACCGCGCCGTAAGCGCCGGCGTGACCGATTGCCACCAGATCACCCGGCGCGCTGCTGTCGGGCAGACGCCGGCGCCGGCCGAGCACGTCGCCGGTCTCGCAGATCGGCCCGACCACCTCGGCCGATTCGCCCTCCGGCTCGCCGGCCCGGCTGAGGTTCTCGATCCGGTGCCAGGCGTTGTACAGAGCCGGCCGCAGCAGCGAGTGCATGCCCGCATCCAGGCCCACCCGGCGCACCCCGGACTTGTTGACGACCTGGGTGATCCGCGCCAGCAGCACGCCGGCCTCGGCCACCAGGTAGCGGCCCGGCTCGACCCACAGCCGGTACTGCGAAAAGGTCTGCTTCATCTCCGCCAGCATCGCCGCGTAGCCTGCCAGATCAAAGCGATCGCTGCCCGGCTCGTAGCTGACGCCGAGGCCGCCGCCGACGTCGAGCACTTCGACGCTGCCGAGGCTGTCGGCCACCGAGGCCAGCTGCGCATAGACCGCTCGCCAGTGCCCGGCCTCAAGAATGCCGCTGCCGATATGCGCATGCAGGCCGACGATCCGCGCCTGGATGTCGCGCGCGCCATCGAGGAAATCGGGCAGGCCGTCGAGGGCGAGCCCGAACTTGGCCTCGCGGCCGCCGGTGCGGACCTTCTCGTGGTGGCCCTCGCCAAAGCCCGGGTCCAGCCTTAGCAGGAGGTTGCGCCCGCGGAACACCTCGGGCGCGGCGCGCAGCAGGGCGGCGTTGTCGACGGTGAGATTGACGCCGTCAGCGAGCGCTGCCGCGTACTCGTCAATCGGCGCAAAGCTCGGGGTGAACAGGACTCGCGCCGCGGCCAGCCCCGGCAGGGACTGCTGCACATGGCGCAGCTCGCCCAGCGAGACGCATTCGAAGCCAAAGCCCTGCGCTTCCAGCGCGCGCAGGATGCCCGGGTGCGGGTTGGCCTTGATCGCGTAGAAGCGCTGATCGATGGCGGGGATTGCGGCGAGATCGCGGGCACGTGCGCGAACGATGCCCAGGTCATAGACATAACGCGGCGTTCCCGCGCTCGCCAGGTCCTGCAGACGCTCCGGGCACTGCTGCCACCACAGCGGCGCCGGGGCCTCGGGCGGCTTGCGCAGGGCGCTCCAGCTGGGGCCGAAGACCTGGGTCTCCCACACCGGCATCGCGCCCGACTGCACCAGCAGCTCGTGCAGATGCGGCATCAGCCCGGCCTCCAGCGCCTCGTCGACGACGAAGGTCAGGTTGAGGTCGTTCGAGCTTTGCGAGATCAGGTGCACGCGCTCGCGGCCGAAACTCGCCAGCACCGAGGACAGCCGGTGCAGCAGGGAGCGCATGCCGCGGCCGACCAGGGTGATCGCCGCGGCCGGAGCGATCACCTTGACCCGGCAGATCTGCTCGAGGTCGCGGCACAGCGCATCGAGCACGTTGGAGGTGACCAGGTTGTCGCTGGGGTCGAGCGAGACGGTGACATTGGTCTCCGCCGAACCGATCAGGTCCACCGACAGGCCATGCTGCTTGAAGGTGGCGAAGACATCGGCGAGGAAGCCGACCTGCTGCCACATGCCTACCGACTCCATCGACACGAGGACGATGCCGCGCCGCGAGCTGATCGCCTTGACTCCGGGCAGGGGCACTGCGCTGTGGTCGATCACCGTGCCGGCCAGCTGCGGATGCTCGGTGTCGCGGATCCACAGCGGCACGCGGGTCTCGCGGCACGGACCGATGCAGCGCGGATGCAGCACCTTGGCCCCGGTGGTGGCGATTTCCTGGGCCTCGGCGTAGTCCAGCCGGGAGAGCAGACGCGCCTTGGGCACCACCCGCGGATTGGCGCTGAACATGCCCGGCACGTCGGTCCAGATTTCTACCCGCGCGGCATCCAGCAGGGCGCCGAAATAGGCCGCCGAGGTGTCCGAGCCGCCGCGGCCGAGGATGCAGTCGCCGCCGTCCTCATCGCGGGCGATGAAACCCTGGGTGATGAGGCAGTCGCCCTGCGCGGCGAAACGCTCGCGCCAACCAGCCTCGGCCTCGATCCGGCAGTTCACCGACAGCCGCGCCGCCCACGGGCTTTGGTGCGGCAGCTGCACAGCGCGCAGCCAGTCGCGCGCGTCAGCCCAGCGCAGCGGCAGCCCGGAAGCGGCCAGATAAGCCTGGCCGAGCCGGCTGGAAAGCAGCTCGCCCGAGCCGAACACTTCGGCCTGCCAGGCCAGCATGGCGGACTCGTCAGCGCCGGCACGCGGATCCCCGGCCAGCGCCAGCAGGCGCGCCAGCAGGTCGTCGATCACGGTTTGCGGATCGAGCCCAAGGCCGAGCGCGAACTCGCGGTGCCGCGCTGCCAGCGCCTCGGCCTCGATCAGCCGCTGGGCGGTGGACTTGCCCTCGGCCAGCAGGGCGGTCAGCGCATTGGTCACCCCGGAAAGCGCCGAGACCACGACCAGCACGCGCGCGCCTTCCGCGCGTCGCTCACGGATGCGCTCGCCGATCTGGTCCCAGCGCTCGCGCTGCGACACGCTGGTGCCGCCAAACTTGAGAACCACCCAGCGCGCTGCTGCGCCGGCGCCCTGCCCTTCGCTCATGGATTCGATCACCGTCGCGGCCGTGCCCCGGCCTTCGCTGCAGCGCAGCATGCCAAAGCCCGCGGCCGCATGCCACGGGGCGCAGCCCTACGCCAGCGCAGCAGCACATGAGCCAATGCCATGGTCAGCGCAGCGGCGGCGGCCGGATGGCCAATCGAAAGTCAAAAGTCGAAGGTCGTTGCCGACCCTGACGCTGACCCAGGCGCGTGCGCAGCGCGGTCGGGCGCGGAGCAGGCAGCAAACGCGCGCGCCTCCCCGATCGTGCGCGTCCGCAGCGTGGCGGCCCTGCCACTCACGGTCCCCAGGGCCGAGCGCTGCGGACGCGGATACGATCCGCTCGCGCATCACGGGCGGACTTCCTGACAGCCGGTTCTTCCTGAATCCTGGTCAGCGCCACAGGGCGCGCCTCCGCGGTCGCGGGCAAGCCCACTTCCACAAGAGGCCGGCCTGTGTGATGGGCCGCGGCGAATGCGAACAATGCGCCCGCAACCGACGTCGAATCTCAGAAGCGGGCTTGCCCACCGCTAGCCGGTGTTCTGCACCCCGGCGGCGATGCCGTTCACGGTGGCGACCAGAGCGTGGAACAGGGCGCCCTCCTCGCGTCCGGCTTCGCGCCAGCGCCGCAGCAGGTCGACCTGGAGCAGGCTGATCGGGTCGACATACGGATTGCGCAGGCGGATCGACAGCGCCAGACGGCGGTCGCCTGCGAGCAGCTCGTCCTCGCTGCGCAGGGCGAGGATGGCCGACCGTGCACGCTGGAACTCGTCGTTAAGGATCGGGAACAGCGCGTCGTGGTGCTCGGGGCAGAGCTGCGAGTAGACCTTGAAGATGCCCATGTCGGCCTTGGCCAGGACCATCTCGATGTCGTCGATGAAGGTGCCGAAGAATGGCCAGTCGCGGGCCATCTCGACCATCGCTTCGACGCCATGCTCGTCGATCGCCGCCTTCAGCGCGCTGCCGGCGCCGTACCAGGCGGTGAAGCCGGAGCGGTTCTGCGACCAGGCAAAGACCCAGGGAATCGCGCGCAGGGATTCGACGCCGGCCTGCCCACCGGCGGCGCGCTTGGCCGGACGTGAGCCGAGCTTGAGCCGCTCGATGACGTCGATCGGGGTCGCTTCGCGGAAGTACGGAATGAACTCCGGGGTCTCGTGGACCATGCCGCGATAGACGCGCCGCGCCTCGTTGGCGATGGCTTCCATCCGCCCCCGCCACATCTGCTCGCGCGACTCGGGCGGACGCGGGCGCAGGCTGGCGCGGAGCACCGCGGCGCTCATCTGTTCGAGGTTGCGCAGGGCCAGAGCGCGGATACCGTACTTGCGGTGGATCACCTCGCCTTGTTCGGTCAAACGCAGGTAGCCGTCGATGCTGCCGCGCGGCGCGGCGATGATCGCGCGCTCGGTCTTGCCACCGCCGCGGCTGGCCGAGCCGCCGCGCCCGTGGAAGAAACGCAGGCGGATGCCGTGCTCCTGGGCGATCGCGCCGAGTGCGATCTGGCAGCGCTGGATCGCCCAGCGCGAGGCCGGCAAACCGGCGTCCTTGGCGCTGTCAGAGTAGCCGAGCATGACCATCTGCTGCTCGCTGCGGGCCTTGAGATGGGCGCGATAGAACGGCTGCTGCAGCAGCTCGCGAAGCACGCCGGGCGCGGCATCCAGATCGTCCACGGTCTCGAACAGCGGCACCACGTCGATCGGGATGCTGCCGTCGCGATCGACGTCGCCGCCGACCTTGGCCAGGGCCAGCACCGACAGCGCGTCGGCGCTGTTGCGGCTCATGCTGACGATGTAGGGGCCGAAGGCGCGATCCCCGTAGCGCTCGCGCAGCTCGCGACGAGCGCGGAACACGTCGAGCACGGGCTGCGCCGAGTCGGCCTTGGCCTGCAGGTCCAGCTGAGCCTCCTCAAGAAGTTCCACCAGCCGCGCGGCGCGCTGCTCGACGCTGTAAGCGGACCACTCGGGGTCGCCGAGGATCGCCGACAGCGCGGACTCATGGACTCGCGAGTCCTGGCGCAGGTCCAGCGTGGCGAGGTGGAAACCGAAGGCGTCGACGCGATGGATCAGGCGCTCCACGGCGGTCGCGCCGGCATGCTGGCCGCGATGCTGGCGCAGGCTGTCGAGGACCAGCTGCAGGTCGGCGCGGAAGTCCGCCGGGCCATCGTAGCCGCTGCGCTCATCGCGCTGGGTGGCGGCAAGCCGCGCGGCGATCAGGCGCATCAGCTGGCGATACGGCATGTGCTTGTGGCGCGCATTGGCCTTGCTGGCGGTGTCGGCAAAGCGCAGGGAGTAGTCGGCGATGCGCTGCATCAGCGGCTCGCTGAAGCCGATCCGCTCCTCGGACTGGCTGAGCAAGGCAGACAGCTTGTTGACGTCGCGCCGATAGGCGGCAAGCAGCAGGGACTGCTGGCGGGCCAGTGCGGCGCGCATGGTTGCCGCGCCGACATTCGGATTTCCGTCCATGTCACCGCCGACCCAGGTGCCGAATCGCAGCAGGGGCAGGCCCTGGACATCGACGCCGGTTGCCTCGCGCAAGGTGGCGAGAAAGGTCGGCAGGATGCGGTACAGGACTTCGATAACGTAGAAGCCGACATGCTCGAGCTCGTCGAGCACGGTGGGCTTTTCCGGCGCGCTTTCCGAGGTCTGCCAGCTGGCGGTCAGCGCGGTGCGGATGCGTGCCCAGTCGGTGGCGCGCTCCTGCGGGGTCAGGCTGCCGTCGATGTCAGCGACCAGGCCGCGGACCACGTCGCGCTCCTTCTCCAGCAGCACCCGGCGCACTGCCTCGGTGGGATGGGCGGTGAACACCGGCTCGATGTGCAGGCGCTGCAGCAAGTCGGCGAACTCTTCGCGTCCCACGCCATCAGCGACCAGAGCCTCGCAGACCTGCTGCAGGCCGCCGGGCTGCGGGGTGGCGCCGGACTTCTGGTACTCGCGACGACGGCGGATGCGATGCACCCGCTCGGCCAGATTGACCGCGCCGAACCAGGTGGCAAAGGCGCGCACCAGGGCCTCGGCCTCAGGCAAGGGGCGTCCGACCAGCTCGGCGGCCAGGGCGCCGGCGTCCTCATCGGACTCGCGGCGCAGGATGGCGGCGCGGCGCAGGCGCTCGACCACGGCGAAGAAGGCCCCTCCCTCCTGCTCGGCAATCAGCTCGCCGACCAGGGCGCCGAGGCGGTTGACGTCGTCGCGCAGCGGCTGGTCGCTCGCCGGCAGGTCGATATCGCGCAGCCGGCTGCGCTCGGCGCCGGCGGAATCATGATCGATACGGTTCATCCGGCAAGATTACAACGCATTGCTGCAGCGCAATACCGCCGTGCATTCGATTTCATCTGCAGCCCGCCGCGAACCCGGCCTTCGCGGATCCGCCACACGCCCTGGTCACGCTTGCGGCACACTGTCGTCCTTGTCTGCACGGCTGGATGTCGTTTGGGGGAAATACGCATGAGCAACAACACGATCAACCTGTCCGCGATCTTCGATCGCGTCCGCAACGAGGGCGGCAAGGGCGGCAAAGGCCCGCCCGGCAAGAACTCGGGAAGCGGCAAGGGCGGCTACTTTGCCGGCGTCATCGGCCTGGCTCTGCTCGCCCTGTGGTTCGTAATGAGCACCTACTACACCGTTCAGCCGGAGCAGCGAGCCGTGGTCAAGCGCCTCGGCGAAGTGATCAAGATTGCCGACCCGGGTCTGCACTTCAAGGCACCGTTCGGCATTGACACGGTCGAGTTCGTCGCTACTGAGCGCGTGCTCAAGCAGGAGTTCGGCTTCCGCACCACAGGAAGCGACGGCAGCCGCAGCCAGTATTCGGAAAGCGACTTCCCGGACGAGTCCCTGATGCTCTCGGGCGACCTCAACATTGTCGACGTGGAGTGGGTGGTGCAGTACCGCATCGCTGATCCGATGAAGTTCCTCTACGGCATGCGCGACCCGACCCGCTCGCTGCGCGACATCAGCGAGTCGGTGATGCGCCGCGCGGTCGGCAACCGGCTGGGCAGCGAAGTGCTGACAACGGCACGCGTGGAGATCTCCAACCTTGCACGCGATGAAATGCAGCAGGCCATGGAGCGCTACGGCACCGGCATCCAGGTGGTGACGGTGGAACTGCAGGACGTGGTGCCGCCGAAAGCGGTGCAGCCGGCCTTCAACGAGGTCAACGAAGCGCGCCAGGAGCGCGAACGGATGATCAACGAGGCGACCAAGCAGGCCAATCAGGTCATTCCACGCGCCGAGGGCGAGGCCAACCGGACCATCGCCGAGGCCGAAGGCTACGCCACCGAGCGGGTCAATGGCGCGCTCGGCGAGACCGCGCGCTTCCGCTCCATCCTGGCCGAATACCGCACCGCGCCCGACGTCACCCGCACCCGGATGTATCTGGAATCGATCGACAAGGTGCTGCCGAAGATCGGCTCGATCGTGGTGGTGCAGGACGGCAACTCGACACCGCTGCCGCTGCTGCGGCTGCGTGATGCCCAGGGCAACAAGGAGACCGTGCAATGAAGGGTCCGATCGCACTTATCATCGGCTTTGGCCTGTTCCTGGTGCTGAGCTCGTCCACCTACCGGCTGGATCAGGCTGACCAGGCGATCATCGTGCAGTTCGGCGAACCGGTCGGCGATGTGGTCGACGAACCCGGCCTGCACTTCAAGCTGCCCTTCGTGCAGGAAGTGCGCCGCTTCGACAAGCGCCTGCTCGACTGGGACGGCGATGTCAGCCAGATTCCGACCCTCGGCCGCGAGTTTGTCCTGGTCGACACCACGGCGCGCTGGCGGATCGCCGATCCGCTGAAGTTCCTGCGCTCGGTACGCGACGAGTACGGCGCACGCACCCGCATGGACGACATCATCGACTCGGTCACCCGTGACATCGTCTCCGGCACCGACCTGGAAGAGATCGTCCGCTCCGCCGACTGGAAGGTCGACACCAAGGTGCTCGCCGAGGAAGGCGCACTGGCCGAGAACATCGACCTTGAGAAGCCCAAGAAGGGGCGCGAGAAGCTGGAGCAGGAAATTCTTGCTGCCGCTGCCACCCAGATGCCCGGCCTTGGCATCGAGCTGATGGACGTGCGCATCCGCCGGGTCAACTACATCGACAGCGTGCGCCGCCAGGTGGAGACCCGGATGATCTCCGAACGGCAGAGCATCGCCGAGCGCTTCCGCGCCGAAGGCCAGGGCCGCAGCTCGGAGATCCTCGGCGAGATGGAGCGCGAGCTGCGCTCGATCCGCTCCGAGGCCGAGCGCCAGGCCGCCGAAATCCGCGGCAAGGCGGATGGCGAGGCGACCCGCATCTACGGCGAAGCGTACGGCGCCGACCCCGAGTTCTACGCCTTCTTCCGCACCCTTGAGAGCTACCGCGGCCTCGGCGAGAACTCGACCCTGATGCTCGACGCGGACTCCGAGTTCTTCCGCTACCTGCAGTCAACGCGCAGGCGCTGACCGCCCGATCCCGTCCCGGTGACCCCGCCGGGACGGGTGTCGAGGCGCAGAGGCCCCGAAACGCCTGAAGCGATAGGTTCGCAACACGTCAGGTGCGGATCCATGAATGGCGGAAAACAGCGAAAAGCCGTTCTCATCCAGCACCCACCAGACACTGCAGGCATCTTGTGGAAGCGGGCTTGCCCGCTCCTCTTGGTGAAGGGTGGCTCTGGGCACAAAGCCGCCGTGCGTCGATGCCCATCCATTGCGCCGGCTGTCTGTGGGAGCGGATCGTATCCGCGACCGCAGGGCCTCGATCTGGCCGCAGTCAG
>CAYGMG010000116.1:0-12022 GCA_964350895.1 uncultured Lysobacter sp. | reverse complement strand
ACCCCTGAACCGTCTGCGCGCCACTGTGTCCTGGATCCTGCCACGACCGGGCAGGCGCGCGCCACGTGGCCGCCGGCAAATCGCGCCGGACGCTGGCGCCGCGGCGCCGGCGCGGGTAGCGTGGCAGGACCAAGGGATTGCCCCGGCTGTCGATTGGAGCGTGTACATGGAAAAGATCTGGCTGCAGCACTACCCGGCTGGCGTGCCGGAAACCGTGGACACCAGCGGTTACACCTCGGTCGTGGCCCTGATCGAGGAAAGCTTCCGCAAGTATCGCGACCAGCCGGCCTATGTATGCATGGGCCGGAACATGAGCTTTGGCGAGCTGGACGAGTTGTCGGCACGCTTTGGCGCGTTCCTGCAGGGTCGCGGACTCAAGCGCGGCGACCGCGTGGCGGTGATGCTGCCCAACGTGCTGCAGTACCCGGTGGCAGCGGCCGCCGTGCTGCGCGCCGGCTTCGTGCTGGTCAACGTCAACCCGCTTTACACCGCCCGTGAGCTCAAGCACCAGCTGCTGGATTCCGGCGCCAAGGCGATCGTGGTGCTGGAGAACTTCGCCGCCACGGTGGAAAAGGTGCTGCCTGAAGCGCCGCTCGATCTTGTTGTGGTCGCCGCGATGGGCGACCTGCTGGGCTTTCCCAAGGGCGCCATCGTCGACTTCATGGTGCGCCGGGTGAAAAAGATGGTCCCGGCGTTCTCGCTGCCGGAGTCGATCAGCTTCAAGCAGGCACTGTCCGAGGGCGCGCGCACCACCCTGGCCCCGGCCAGCCTGAGTCAGGAAGACGTGGCCGTGCTGCAGTACACCGGCGGAACCACCGGCGTGGCCAAGGGCGCGGTCCTGCTGCACCGTTCGCTGATCGCCGCCCTGCTGGTGTCCGAAGCCTGGATGCAGCCGGGACTCAAGCGACGCCCGCGCAACGGCCCGCTGACCATCGTCTGTGCCCTGCCGCTCTATCACGTGTTCGCCTTCGTCACCTGCGGCCTGCTTGCCATGCGCACCGGCGGCTGCAACATCCTGATCCCCAATCCGCGCGACATCCCCGGCCTGATCAAGACCCTCAAGCCGCATCGCATACACGTCTTTCCGGCGGTCAACACCCTGTTCAACGCGGTCGCCAACCATCCCGATGCGCGCGCGCTGGACTGGTCGGAGCTGGTCATCTCCAACGGCGGCGGCACGGCCATCCAGGAAGCCGTCGCCAAGCGTTGGCTGGACATGACCGGCTGCCCGGTGGTCGAGGGCTACGGGTTGTCCGAATCCTCCTCGGGAATCACCTGCAATCCCACCGACAGCGAGGTGTACAGCGGCACCATCGGCATGCCGATGCCGAATGCCGACGTGCGGCTGATCGACGACGAGGAGCAGGACGTAGCGCCCGGCGCGCCCGGCGAAATCGCGCTGAAGAGCCCGCAGATGATGGCCGGCTACTGGCAGCGCCCCGAGGACACCGCCAAGTCGATGACCGCCGACGGCTTCTTCAAGACCGGCGACGTCGGAGTGATCGACGAGCGCGGTTACCTGCGCATCGTCGACCGCAAAAAGGACATGATCCTGGTCTCCGGGTTCAACGTGTATCCGAACGAGGTCGAGGCCGTCGCCGCCGGCTGCCCGGGCGTGCTGGAGACCTGCGCCATCGGCGTGCCCGACAGCGGCAGCGGCGAGGCGGTGAAACTGTTCGTGGTGAAGCAGGATCCGGCCCTGACCATCGACGCGGTCAAGGCCTACCTCGCCGAGCACCTGACCGGATACAAGAAGCCGCGCTACATCGAGTTCCGCGACGAGCTGCCGAAAACCCCGGTCGGCAAGATCCTGCGCCGCGAACTGCGCGACGAGGAAATGAAGAAGCGCGGTTGAGCCGCGCCCGCCGGCTCAGAACTCCCAGCGCAGGCCGAGGCTCCAGTAGCCCTGCTCGGTCTGCGCAAGACCGAACAGCCGCCGATAGGAGACGAAACCCGAGCTGCCGCCGGCACGCAGCCAGCCCAGGCTGGCGCCGGCCTCGCCGTAGCGGCTGTCGACCGCCGAACCCGGGAGCAGGAACAACGCCCCGGTGGGATCGTTGACGAAGCGCCCGCGCAGGGCTTCCGTCTCATCCTCGAACTGCAGCACCCAGGAAGCGTCGAGCTGCGGCAGCAGCACACCCCAGCGGGTCGAGATCGCCCACTGTGCATTGCCGCCCAGGCGCGCGATCAGGGAGCGGACGCGCTGCGACTCGATGGCCACGGCAAAGGCATCCGATCCCTGTTCGGCGCGTTCGCTGAACGCATCGATGCCAACCCGGCTGTACTCGAGGGCCGCGCGCGGACCGAAGCTGGCCCGGCCACGCTGCCAGTCCCAGCCTGCCGAGAGGGTGGCGGTGAGCAGGTCGGTGTCGCTGTCAGCGGCCAGAACATCGACGACGTCGATGCTCTCGTCATCGGTTTCAAGGGCAAAGCGTGCGACCCGCGTCTGATCCAGGCTTCCTCGACCCCAGCCGAGGCTGGCATCGAGGAAGCCGCGCTCGAAGGAACGGCTGGCGTAGCCGAGCAGGCCGGTCTGCCGCAGTGCCAGGTCGCCGGCATCGGCGCTGAGTTCGGCATCGAAGCGGGTGTGCGACAGCGCGACGCCGAACACCCAGTCGCCATCCGCCGAGCGCCAGTCCGCCCCCAGCAGCAAGGTGTCGCTGTCATTGTCATAGCCGCTCTCGCGCTGCGTGCTGTCGCGTTCGCCGCTGCCGCGGGTGTAGGTGGCGAAGACACCGACGCCGCGGCCGAGCAGTGTGCCGGCCTGTTCCTCGGCTGCCGCCAGCGGCAGGAAGGCCAGCGCGCCGTCGAGCCCGTCGACCTGCAGCGAAAAGCCCTGCCCGGCGCCGCCACGCACCGCCTGCAGGCGCCTCCCCAGAGCGCCCAGCTGGCCGCCGGCGAGCATACGGAAGCCGCGTCGCTGACTGGACAGCTCCTCGCCCAGCACGCCGCGCAGGGAATCGATCAGTTCCCGCGCAGCGCCCGGCCGGCGTAGGGCCAGCCGCAGCAGCTGGCAGCGGCGCTCAAGCTCGCTGCCCGGCGGCGGGCGGCTGGTCGCGCACAGTTCGGCCAGCTGGGCCAGCTGCGAGGCGACCAGGGGATCCGGGGTGTCGGCAATCAGCTGGTCGAGCCGGTCGCGCAGGGCGCCGGGCTCGTCGTCGTCGTCGCGGATCAGCAGTTCGAACTGGCTGGGGTCGCCAAGCTGGTAGCACTCGCTGGGACGCAGCGCGATGCGCACGCGCTCGTCCGACTCGGGCTGCGCATCGTCGAGAATCTGGATGCGCACCTCGGCCATCATGCCGCCCTCGGGTATCGGCGGGATCATGTCGAGCAGGCGGAAATCCTCACCCTCGCGGGCGTCGCCGCCGGCCAGGTCAACCTCGATGCAGACGCCGCCGGGAGGCGCCGGGCGATCCAGCTGCAGCAGCACCCGCACCGGCTCGCGGGAACCTTCGGTGGCGACCGCGCGGCTCACCGCAACACTCAACAGCGGACGCTGCTGCTGCCCCCAGGCAGCCGCGCACAGGGCGAACAGCGAAAGCGCCGTCGCGGCGCGCAGGATGATCATGCTCATGCCCCCTCCTAACACATCATTTCATCGCACTGCGGCGACTCCCCGGGGGGATGATGGCGCGATGTGCCCGCGAAGGCCACCCTCGAGGGCATGGCAAGCTGGCGCAGCGGCTGCCCTGCAGCGCCCATGAGGCCCTGTACCAGCGCTGATGGCACCCCGCGTGCGGGCAGCCGCGGCCTGCACTTTGCCCGCCGGCCGGTCGGCTATCGGCATGCGCGGATGCGTGATGGCGCCTGGGCCGGCTTGTTGCGGCCTCAGAGCCCGATCGGCCAGAGGCCACGGATCGCAGCGACGCCCTGGGCGCCGCAGGCACGGGCATGCTCGAGGTGCGCGGCCGACAGACCACCCAGCGCGTAGATCGGCAGGCAGCTGTCGGCGCGCAGGGCTGCGAAGCCCGACCATCCGAGGGTGGGCTGTCCGCGATGAGTGGCCGTGGGCAACACCGGCGCGAGCAGGGCGGCGTCGACGCCGATGTCCGCGGCGCGGCGCAGGTCCAGGGCGCCGTGGCAGGACGCCGAGACCACCGGCAGACCCTCCAGCGCGTGGCGCCCCGCACCTGCAAGGCTGCTCGCCCGCAGATGCAGGCCACAGCCCTGGGCCTGCGCCTCCTCGACCGTGCCGTTGAGCAGCACCTCGATCCCGGCCTCGCGCAGACGCGGCAGCCATTCGGCGAGCAGGTCGAGCGCGCGCTGCCGCGACCACTGCGGCAATCGCCACTGCAGGCGTCGTCGGGCATGCGCGGCGCAGAGCGCGGCCAACCCGTCAGCCAAGGCCGCCTCGGCGGCCTCGGGCAGGTCCGGCGTGATCAGGTACAGCGCGGGGTCGCGCAGGGCCGCAGCCACCGGCAGATCGGCCGGCGGCATGGAATAACCGGCGAGCTGCCCCAGTCCTGCCCAGGCAAGTGCCTGGCCTTCGCGGCCCTCGGCTTGGCCGCGATAGTCCAGGACTTCCAGTGTCGACAGGCACCAAGGCCCGCGCGGTCCCTGCTGCGGCAGGTCGATCAGCCAGCGCGTGGCGCCCACTTCGATGCCCAGTTCCTCGTGGAGCTCGCGGCGCAATGCCTGCTCGGCCGTTTCTCCCGGCTCCGCCTTCCCCCCCGGAAACTCCCAGCACCCCGCGTGCTCGCCGCGGGTGCGCTGGGCCAGCAGCACCCTGCCGCCTGCATCGCGGAGGATGCCGGCGGCGACGGTGGCGCCGTGATGGGTGATTCGTGATTCGTGATTGGTCGGATCACCGACCCGCGCACTAGCTGCACTGCAAAGCGGCGGTTGCTCCGGCTCTTGCGAATCACCAATCACAAATCACGAATCACCGGCTGAGCGCCACAGGCGCCTCAGCCCAACTGCCCGTGACAGTGCTTGTACTTCTTGCCGCTGCCGCAGGGGCAAGGCTCGTTGCGACCGACCTTGGGGGCATCGCGGGTGACCGGGGCGGCCTGACCCGCCTGTTCGGCGAGCACCTGGGCTGCCTCTTCGTCGGCGCTGTAGCCGCCGGCGCTTTCATGCTGGAAGCGCAGGCGGTCGGCCTGGGCCTGCTGCCGCCGACGCTCTTCCTCTTCCAGCTTGGCCACCTCGTCCTCGCTGCGGATGCGTACGCGCGCCAGCAGGGTGACCAGGTCGCGCTTGACCTTGTCGAGCATCTCCGAGAACAGCTCGAAGCTCTCCCGCTTGTACTCCTGCTTGGGCTGCTTTTGCGCATAGCCGCGCAGGTGGATGCCCTGGCGCAGGTAGTCCATGCGCGCCAGGTGCTCCTTCCAGCTCTGGTCGAGCACGTTGAGCATCAGGTGCTTCTCCAGCTGACGCATCATCTCGGGCCCGGTCTGCTCTTCCTTGGCCACGAACACCTGGGTACCCAGCTCGCGCACACGCTCGGCGATGATTTCCGCGGTCAGTTCCTCGTCGGCTTCGGCCATCGCCTTGAGGTCGACGCGCAGGCCGAAGTCGGACTCCAGTTCGCGCTCTAGGCCGGCCAGGTCCCACTGCTCGTCGATCGAGCCCGGCGGCACGTGCTTGCTCACCGTCGAGGTGAACACGTCATCGCGGATGCCGACGATGTTGTCGTGCACGTCCTCGGCTTCGAGCAGGTCGTTGCGCTGCTCGTAGATCACCTTGCGCTGGTCGTTGGAGACGTCGTCGAAATCCAGCAGGTTCTTGCGGATATCGAAGTTGTGCGCCTCGACCTTGCGCTGCGCTTTTTCGATCTGCTTGCTGACCAGGCGGTCCTCGATGGCATCGTCTTCCTTCATGCCGAGGAAGGCCATCGCCTTCTGCACCCAGTCGGCGGCGAAGATGCGCATCAGATTGTCTTCGAGCGAGAGGAAGAAGCGCGAGCTGCCCGGGTCGCCCTGGCGACCGGAGCGGCCGCGCAGCTGGTTGTCGATGCGCCGCGACTCGTGGCGCTCGGTGCCAATGATGTGCAGGCCACCGGCCTCCAGCACCGCCTCGTGGCGCTTCTTCCACTCGGCCCTGGCCTTGTCGATGGCGGCCTGGTCGGCGTCCTCGCCGAGCGCTGCAAGCTCGGACTCGAGGTTGCCGCCGAGCACGATATCGGTGCCGCGACCGGCCATATTGGTGGCGATGGTCACCGCGCCCGGGCTGCCGGCCTGGGCGACGATCTGCGCCTCGCGCTCATGCTGCTTGGCGTTGAGCACCTCGTGCGGGATCTTCTCGTTGCTGAGGATCTGCGCGATCAGCTCGGAGACCTCGATCGAGGTGGTACCGACCAGCACCGGCTGGCCGCGTTTGTGGCAGTCGCGGATGTCTTCGACCACGGCGCGGAACTTGGCTTCCTTCTTCAGGAACACCAGATCGGCGTGGTCCTTGCGGACCATCGGCCGGTGGGTCGGGATGACCACGACTTCCAGCCCGTAGATGGTGTGGAACTCGTAGGCCTCGGTATCCGCCGTGCCAGTCATGCCGGCGAGCTTGCCGTACATGCGGAAGTAGTTCTGGAAGGTGATGCTGGCCAGCGTCTGGTTCTCACGCTGGATCGGCACGCCTTCCTTGGCCTCGACCGCCTGATGCAGGCCGTCCGACCAGCGCCGACCCGGCAGGGTGCGGCCGGTGAACTCGTCGACGATCACCACCTCGCCGTCGCGGACAATGTAGTCGACGTCGCGCTGGAACAGGTGATGGGCCCGCAGCGCGGCATTCAGGTGATGCACGACCGGGATGTTCTGACCGTCGTACAGGCTGTCCTCGCCGGTGACGATGCCGGCCTCGCGCAGCAGGGACTCGACGTGCTCCATGCCGGCCTCGGACAGGTGCACCTGCTTGCCCTTCTCGTCGACCCAGAAGTCGCCGTCACCATCCTCGGCAGTCTGCCGGTTCAGGCTCGGCACGATGCGGTTGACCCGGATGTACAGCTCGGGTGACTCGTCGGCCGGGCCGGAGATGATCAGCGGCGTGCGCGCCTCGTCGATCAGGATCGAGTCGACCTCGTCGACGATGGCGAAGTTCAGCCCGCGCTGGAAGCGATCGTCCTTGGACAACGCCATGTTGTCGCGCAGGTAGTCGAAACCGAACTCGTTGTTGGTGCCGTAGGTGATGTCGGCGGAGTAAGCGCCCTTCTTGTCCGCATGCGGCATGCCCGGGTAGACCACGCCGACCGACAGGCCGAGCCAGCCGTAGACCTTGCCCATCCAGGCGCTGTCGCGCTTGGCCAGGTAATCATTCACGGTGACCACGTGGACGCCCTTGCCGGATATGGCATTGAGATACACCGGCAGGGTCGCGACCAGGGTCTTGCCCTCGCCGGTGCGCATCTCGGCGATCTTGCCGCTGTGCAGGACCATGCCGCCGATCAGCTGCACGTCGTAGTGGCGCATGCCGAGCACGCGGAAGGCCGCCTCGCGCATCACCGCGAAGGCCTCAGGCAGCAGCGCATCCAGCGACTCGCCTTTTGCGTAGCGCTCCTTGAACTCGTCGGTCTTGGCCTTGAGGGCCGCATCGTCGAGCGCCTGCAAGGACGGTTCAAGCGCGTTGATGCGGGCGACGGTCTTCGACATCTGCTTGAGCTGGCGCTCGTTACGGCTGCCGAAAACGCTGGTCAGGAGTTTATTGAGCATGGGAGGTCCGGCTGATTGCGCTGGACGCGCGCCGGCGGCGCGCGCAGAGAAGCGAAAGGCCGCGCGAGGCGGCCAGTCGGCGATTGTAACCTTGGGGCGCCGCCGGGGCGAATCAAGCCCGTGCGGATCGGTCCATCAGGGCGCGCAGAGCCGCGGCTCAGCCCAGCGAGGGCGCAGCGCGCTTGAGGTAGGCGTGCGGATTGACCGGACGGTCGTTGAGCCAGACCTCGAAGTGCACATGCACGCCGGTGGCCCGTCCGGAGCGGCCCATCTGGCCGATCACCTCGCCGGCGCGGACCCGCTGGCCGGGCTCGACCAGATTCTTCTGGTTGTGCGCATAGCGCGTCATGTAGCCATTGCCATGGTCGATGTCGACCATGTTGCCGTAGCTCGGATGGCGCCCGGAGAAGGCGACCACGCCGTCGGCTACGGCCAGGATGTCCGAGCCCAGCGGGCCGCTGAAATCCATGCCGCGATGAAACTCGCGCTTGGAGGTGAAGGGGTCGGTGCGCATGCCGAAGCTCGACGAGGCGTAGCCGGCGCGCACCGGCAGGCCGGCAGGGCGCAGCGAAGTGTCGACATCGCGGTCCAGCAGCAGGTTCTCCAGTACGTCGAGTTGTCGTGCCTGCACTTCAAGTCGGCTGGCCAGAGCCTCCAGCGAGGCGCGCACGCTGCGGTCGGCAGGCATGCCGAAATCGTCGTAGGACTCGGGGCCGCCCAGCGCCGGGGGCTCGCCGAAGTTGAACTCGCCATCGTCCAGCTGGGCCATCCGGGTGAGTCGCTCGCCCAGCGCATTCAGCCGCGTCGACTGCGCCTGCAGCCCGCCCATCTGTGCGGCCATGGCGTTCAGTTCTCGATCAACCTGGGCGCGCGCCTCGGTCAGATCGACCGACTGCGCATGCAGCGCCTCGCGCATCTCGTGCAGCGCGGCGAGGCCGCCATCCTGGCTGGAGCCAGCGAACAGCGTCGCGATTCCGGCGCCAAGTCCGAGCAGCAGGGCGACCGCGGCGCCGGCGCCGGCGAGCAGGCGGCCGTCATTCAGCGCCAGCTGGCGGGGGGCGCGGAGGAATTTGGTTACAATGATGATCTTCATTCGGCCGGTAGTCCGTTCGTTTGCCCGTGCAGCCTCCAGATCGATCATCACTGCGTCCCGTGCTGGGCGCGCTTGGCGACAACCGTCTCCGGTCGCTGGCCGAACGCGCCCAGGCCCTGGATGCGCTCGACCGGCAACTGCGTCAGTCCCTGCCTCCGGCCATCTCCCAGCACGTACGGCTGGCCAATGTCCGACAAGGCAGGCTTGTCTTTCTGGTCAAGTCCGCTGCCTTGTCCACGGCGCTTCGCCTGCACACGCCGGAGTTGCTGCGTGCGGCTGGCAAAGCCGGCGTCGAGGCGACGGCATTGACGGTGAAAGTGGCAACGATGCAGTCCGTTCCCCCGGACCCGACACCGCGTACACCACCCCTCTCCTCCGCGGCCCGCGCTGGATTGCGCGCCGCGGCTGACAGCGTGGCCGATCCCGAACTCCGGGAGCAGCTGCTGCGATTGGCCGTCCTGGCCGAAAAATAGTTCCGAAAACTTACCCCTCGGGCCTTCCCTGGAAAGCCCGCTGTTTCACAGTTCCGTTAGCTGCCTGCGGCGCGCAGCCTCAGACCGAGGCCTGCGCAGGATGCGCGTAGGAGATCGGCGCAGTCCCGGGGTCGGTGAAGGTGACCTCCTCCCAGGCGCTTTTCTCGGCGCGCAGGGTCCGCAGCAGCAGGTTGTTGAGCTGGTGTCCCGACTTGTAGCCGTAGAAGGCACCAATCAATGAGTGACCCAGCAGATACAGGTCACCGATGGCGTCGAGAATCTTGTGCTTGACGAACTCGTCCTCGTAGCGCAAACCGTCCTCGTTCAGCACCCGGTAGTCGTCGAGCACGATGGCATTGTCCATCGAGCCGCCAAGACCCAGGTTGCGCTCGCGCAGCATCTCGACGTCCTTCATGAAGCCGAAGGTGCGGGCGCGACTGACTTCCTTGACGAAGGAAGTGGTCGAGAAGTCGATCTCCGCGCTGGAGCTCGACTGGGTGAACATCGGATGCTTGAAGTCGATCGAGAACCCGACCTTGAAGCCGTCGAAGGGCTCGAAGCGCGCCCACTTGTCGCCGTCGC
Source organism: uncultured Lysobacter sp. (assembly GCA_964350895.1). Classification (GTDB taxonomy): domain Bacteria; phylum Pseudomonadota; class Gammaproteobacteria; order Xanthomonadales; family Xanthomonadaceae; genus Pseudomarimonas. The sequence goes on along the minus strand of CAYGMG010000116.1, from coordinate 2,234 downwards.
GGACGATCACCGGCTTCTTGATCCGCACGAAGCGCTTGGCAGCGCCCTGCTCCTCGATTCCGGCCGACTGGACCAGGAATACGAAGGGGCCGGCCGAGCCGTCCATGATCGGCACTTCCGGCGCCGACAGGTCGACATAAGCATTGTCGATGCCAAGGCCGGCAAAGGCCGAGAGCAGGTGCTCGACGGTCGACACCCGCACGCCGTCCTCGATCAGGGTGGTCGACATGTTGGTGTCGCCGACCTTCTCCGCGCACGCACGAATCTCGACCGGCTCGGGCAGGTCGACGCGGCGGAACACGATCCCGGTGTCCACGGCCGCCGGACGCAGGGTCATATAGACCTTGTCACCCGAATGCAGGCCGACGCCGGTGGCGCGAATGGTGTTTTTTAGTGTTCGTTGTCTGATCATTATTGTCCGTTCTCCGGGGCAGGAGCGCGACAAAAGTGCCCGGAGAATAGCACAGCGCATCCGCCCCGCAAGAGCAAAAACGACAAGCTGGGAGGCAATTGTCGCTTTTCTGCAACAGCGTGATGGCAATCTCGATCGCCCGGCGTCACGCCGGTCTGCCGCGCTCGCGGCACGTCCCGGCATCCGGCCAGCGGCTGCCGACGCACGAAGACGGGAGCGCCGCTGCGAGGCCAGCGCTCCCGTCCCGTGGCCTGATCGATCAGTCGGCCTGGCGGCGCAGGAAGGCCGGGATGTCCAGGTAGTCGAGCGCGTTGTCCGCTGCCGGCTCGGCACGGCTGCGGCTGACACTGGGCTGGGCCACCGGCTCCACCGCGGCCATCGCCTGATGGTCGACCAGTCCGGTCGTGGCATTGCGAACCAGCTTGACCTGCGGCCGCTGGACCATCTCGCCTTTCGACTCGGAGCGCACCGGCGCGCGCTGCGCCATGCGGTTGAGGCCGGTCGCGACCACGGTGACCCGCACCTCGTCCTGCATCTCGTGATCGAGCACGGTGCCGATGACCACGGTGGCGTCCTCGGAGGAGAACTCCTCGATGGTGCGGCCGACCTCGTCGAACTCGCGCATGGTGAAGTCCGGACCGGCAGTGATGTTGACCAGGATGCCGCAGGCGCCGGACAGGTTGATGTCGTCGAGCAGCGGGTTGCTGACCGCGGCCTCGGCCGCAGCCATCGCACGGTCGTCGCCACGCGCGTGGCCCGAACCCATCATCGCCATGCCCATCTCGCTCATCACCGTGCGCACGTCGGCAAAGTCGACATTGATCAGGCCGGGGCGGACGATCAGGTCGGCGATGCCCTGCACCGCGCCCTGCAGCACATCGTTGGCGGCGCGGAAGGCCTGCACCATGGTGGCCTCGCGGCCGAGCACGGTGATCAGCTTCTCGTTCGGGATGGTGATCAGCGAATCGCAGTGCTGGGCCAGCTCGTCGATGCCCTTGAGCGCGACCTGCATGCGCCGGCGGCCCTCGAAGGGGAACGGCTTGGTGACCACGGCCACCGTCAGGATGCCCATCTCCTTGGCCAGCTGCGCCACGACCGGCGCCGCGCCGGTGCCGGTGCCGCCGCCCATGCCGGCGGTGATGAACACCATGTCGGCGCCTTCCAGGCACTCGACGATGCGCTCGCGGTCTTCCAGCGCGGCCTGCCGGCCGACCTCCGGGTTGGCGCCGGCGCCGAGGCCCTTGGTGACGTTGACTCCCAGCTGCAGGGTCGACTTTGCGCCGACTCCCTTGATCGCCTGGGCATCGGTATTGGCGCAGATGAACTCCACGCCCTCAACCTGGCTGTTGACCATGTGGGCGACGGCATTGCCGCCTCCACCGCCGACCCCGACGACCTTGATCACCGCATTCGGGGCGATCTTCTCTACAAACTCGAACATGCTCCTTCTCCTCGCAGACTCAGTTTAATTAATCAATGTGTGTTGCTTGATGACTGTCTGATTGACCTGTAGTTCTTCTTTTTCATCCCCTGTCGCGGTGGCGCGCTGCGGCGCCTGCCTGGCGGCCCCTGCTCAGAACTCGCCACGCGCCCAGTTGCGCACCCGGCTCCACCAGGAACCGACCCGCCCAACCGGCAATACCGGGCGGCGCGGATGCTCGACCTGCGCCCCCCACAACAAAAGGCCGACGCCGCTGGCATGCACCGGGTTGCCGACCACTTCGCCCAGTCCCTGCACGTACTGCGGGATACCCACCCGCACCGGCATGTGCAGCATTTCCTCGGCCAGCTCGGCCACGCCTTCCATGCGCGCCGCGCCGCC
>CAYGMG010000115.1:0-12402 GCA_964350895.1 uncultured Lysobacter sp. | reverse complement strand
GACTCGGGCTGCCCGCAGGGCAGATCGAAACGCTGTTGATCTTGCTTGCAAGAAAAAGGCCCATTCGCCGGCCAGGGCGAACGGCCGGTTTGCGCCCGAAGCAGACCTTGGCAAACCACCGCCACTCAGAGCGGGCTGGCCCGCGACCGTGATGCTACGGATTTGCAGAAGACTGTAGCCAGAGCGAGTTTCGGCGGTCGCGCTGAAGGGGGCTATAAGATGCGCGCCCATTCGGCGGGCTGCGGCGAACGGCCGCCGTGCGCCCTCTTGGCGCTTCGCTCTGCATCTGCGCGGCAGCGCTCATCCTTTCGCGAGGCCTTGCTATGCTCGCCGCATCGATCGCGGAGGCCGCATGTCCGGAGCCAGTCAGTTTTCGCTGCTGAGAACACGGCGCTTCCTGCCGTTCTTCCTGACCCAGGCGCTGGGCGCGTTCAACGACAACGTGTTCAAGAACGCGTTGATCATCCTGATCGCCTTCCAGGGCGCCACGCTGGCGGGTCTTGCCTCGACCGAGCTGACCATCGCCGCGGCCGGCATCTTCATCCTGCCGTTCTTTCTGTTTTCGGCCACCTTCGGCCAGTTCGCCGACCGCTACGACAAGTCGCGGCTGATCCGCGCTGCCAAGCTGATGGAGATCGGCGTGATGACGCTGGCCGCGTTGGGCTTCGCGATCGGCAGCATCGAGCTGTTGCTCGGCGTGCTGTTCCTGATGGGCACCCAGAGCACCCTGTTTGGCCCAGCCAAGTACGGCATCCTGCCGCAGCATCTGGCGCCCGAAGAGCTGGTCGGCGGCAACGGCCTGATCGAAAGCGCGACCTTCCTGACCATCCTGCTCGGCACCATGACCGGCGGCATCCTGATCGCGATGCAACCGTCAGGACCGGTAATCGTCTCGGTGACGGTGATCTTCATCGCCGCACTGGGCTACCTTGCCAGCCGCTCGATCCCGCCGGCGCCGCCCAGCGCGCCTGATCTGCGGATCAACTGGAACCCGCTGAGCGAGACCTGGCGCAACCTGCGCTTCCTGTCCGGCAACCGCACGGTGTTCCTGTCGGTGCTGGGAATCTCCTGGTTCTGGTTCTTCGGCGCCACCGTGCTTCAGGTGCTGCCCGGCTACACCAAGGACGTGCTCGGCGGCAGTGAGCAGGTCGCGACCCTGATCCTGGTGCTGTTCTCGCTCGGCATCGGCATCGGCTCGCTGCTCTGCGAGAAGCTCTCGCACCGCACGGTGGAGATCGGCCTGGTGCCGCTGGGTGCATTCGGCATGACCGTGTTCGGCGTCGATCTGTACCTCGCCCATCCGCAGGCTGCTGGCGCGTTGGATCTCGGCGCGCGCGCCTTCATCGAGCGCGCTGGCAGCTGGCGGGTGATGCTCGACCTGGTGCTGATCGGCCTGTTCGGCGGCTTCTTCATCGTCCCGCTGTATGCCCTGGTGCAGCAGCGCTCGGACCCGGCGCATATCTCGCGGGTCATCGCCGGCAACAACATCCTCAATGCCGCCTTCATGGTCGCCTCGGCCCTGCTTTCGATCCTGCTGCTGAAGTGGCTGACGATTCCGGAGCTGCTTCTGGCGACCGCCCTGCTCAACGCAGTGGTTGCAATCTACATCTTCAGCCTGGTGCCCGAGTTCGCCATGCGCTTTGTCGCCTGGGGAATGGTCAACCTGCTCTACCGGGTCCGGGTCGAGGGGGTGGAACGGCATGTTCCGGACGAGGGGCCGGCGCTGCTGGTCTGCAACCACGTCAGCTATGTCGACGCCCTGGTGCTGGGCGGCTCGATCCCGCGTCCTGTGCGCTTCGTCATGTACTACAAGATCCACCGCCTGCCCCTGCTGGGCTGGCTGTTCCGCACCGCACGGACCATCCCGATCGCCGGCGCCAAGGAAGACCCGGCGCTGATGCAGAAGGCCTTCGATGAGGTTCGCGAGGCGCTGCGCAATGGCGAGGTGGTCGGCATCTTCCCCGAGGGCGGACTGACCCGCGACGGTGATATCGCCAGCTTCCGCAGCGGGGTCGAGCGAATCCTCGCCGACACCCCGGTCAAAGTCGTGCCGATGGCGATCACCGGGCTATGGGAAAGCATGTGGAGCCGCCGCGACTCGCGGCTCCGGCGCATGCGCCTGCCGCGCCGGCTGCGTGCCCATATCGGCGTGGTGGCCGGCGCGCCGATGCCGCCGAGCAGCACGGCAGCCGAGCTGGAATCCGCGGTGCGCGCGCTGCGCGGCGAGCGGGCCTGATCAGATCGCCGGCGAGTGGCCGGCCGTGGCGATCAACCGGCGACGCCGCCGATCACCGCCAGCGCCAGCAGAGCCATCCATAGCAGCAGGATTCGTCGCAACAGGCTGAGGCTGTCCTCGACCGCGGCCTGTACGGTGGGCACCAGATCGTCCGAGGGCGGTGCGATGTTCGCCGCCGCGCCGTGCTCGGCCGCGTCGGCGGCGTCCTCGGCGGCCTCCTCGGCCTCTTCGTGCAGCTCGCAGACCACGCTCGACTGCGCGGCAGCGTCAAGAAAGCCGAAATCATTGCCGAACCAGGGCCGCCCCGGCGCTGCATGCCAGCGGCGCCAGGCAGCGAGCACGGCATCGAAGTTGGCGACCAGGGCCAGCGATAGCGTCATCAGCGCAGCCACCGGCCAGTTCAGCAGGCGGCATAGCCAATCCAGCGCAGCGCCCTGGCGCGGCTGCTCGCGGCAGGCGAAAAAGGCCAGGCGATAGAGCAGCGCACCGGCGCCGCCAATCAGAACGAACCAGAACAGCGGGCCGAACCAGCGCTGCTTGCCGGCGCGGAACAGGGCGACCACCACGCTGCCGCTATGCCCGGCGCGGGCCGGAATTCCAAGCGCCTGACGCGCCCGCTGCGCGGCGCTGTCGTTCTCCGCATCGGCCACGCTGCGGGCATCGGCCTCCAGGTCCCGCGGGCCCCAGCACAAGAACAGCATCAGCACGCCGTACGGGAGCAGCAGCAGGCCCCACCAGCGCTGCGCCAGCCATGCTTGAAGGGCGAGCAGGCCGAGCACCGGCAAGGCGATCCACAGCACCGACATGGCGCCGCTGCCAGCACTGCCCCAGCGCACGCCAAGATCGCGCCAGACCGACCACCCACGCTCAAGACGACGCCAGCCGGCCAGCGCCGGCAGCGCATGGCTGAGCAGGAGGACCACGAACACCGCGATCAGCGCAATCGACATCGGCCACGTCTCCCCGGGGATACGGCCAGTGTACTGCGCGCCGCTCAGCGCGCCGTTGGCAGCCCCGGCGGCGGCGTCACCGCGACCACCTGTTCGGTGCCGAGCTGCTCGACCAGCCAGTCGTGGATCAGCCGGTAGCTGATCGAAACCGGGAACGGCAGCCGGGTGACTCCCTCGCGCACTTCCTGCAGCAGCTCGGCGGCACTTACCCAGCGCGCATCGGCCAGCTCCTCGCCCAGGCTGATCGCCGGATCCACCGCCTCGGCGTGGAAACCGACCATCAGCGAGGCCGGGAACGGCCAGGGTTGGGAGCTGTGGTATCGGCATGCGCCGACCCGCACTCCGGATTCCTCAAGCACCTCGCGGCGCAGGGCATCCTCGAGCGATTCACCTGGTTCAACGAAGCCGGCGAGGGTCGAGTAGAGCCGCTCCGGCCAGCCGGGCGCGCGTCCGATCAGGGCGCGCTCGCCATCGCGCACCAGCACGATGACCGCCGCATCGGTGCGCGGGTAGTGCTCGAGTCCGCAATCGGCATTGCTGCAGCGCCGGCAGTGGCCGGCGCTGAGGCTTTCAGTACGCGTCCCGCAAGCGCCGCAGAAGGCGGCCCGGGTATGCCAGAGCAGCAGCGCCTTTGCGTAAGCGAACAGGCCGCCGTCAAAGGCGCTCAGCTGGCTGGCCGACTCGCGCAGCCCGATCGGCGGATGGCGCTGCGGATCGATCTGCAGCAAGGGCAGGGCGAAGTAGGCAGTGCCGTCGGCCTGGCCGAGAAAGCAGGCCAGCTCGGGGAGCTGTGAGTCGATCTGCGCGCCGCGGCGCAGGTCGAGTCGCGCCTGTTCTGCGTCGAGCGGCGAGCGGCCCTGGAAATCGATCTCGATGACCCGCGCATCGGCCCACGCTGCGGCCAGCCATTCCGGCTGCGTGCGGCGTTCGGCGTCGCGGTCCAGAGCCAGCGCTTCGAAGGGATTGCAGCGCGGCATGGCCGCACTCACATCGTGAACGATGAGCCGCAGCCGCAGGTGGTCTTGGCGTTGGGGTTCCGGATCACGAACTGGGCACCCTGCAGACTCTCGGTGTAGTCGACCTCGGCGCCCTGCAGGTACTGCAAGCTGAGCGGATCGACCAGCAGCACCACGCCGCCGCGCTCGACGGCGATGTCGTCCTCGGCGCGGTTCTCGTCGAACTCGAAGCCGTACTGGAAGCCCGAGCAGCCGCCGCCCTGAATGAACACGCGCAGGCTGAGCTGGGGGTTGCCCTCCTCCTCGATCAGCGAACGGACCTTGCTGGCCGCGGCGTCAGTGAACAGGATCGGGCTCTGGATGTCCTGGTAGGTCGGCAGGTTCATGGTCATAAGGATCGCACAACGTGCCCGTCTCCGGTGTGAGCGGGCCACCGGCAGCAGTATGCGGATCCTCGCTGAATCGGCCGCGACCGGGCCGCTCAGGCGGCTTCTTCGCGCGCCTTGCGCAGCGCTTCGGGCTTGGGCAGCTGCTTGGCCGGCGGCGCCTCGCCGTGGACCATGCGCCCGGTGATCACCGCGCCAGCGGCCATCTCGACCAGCTTGTAGTACACGTTGCCCTCGATCCGCGCCTGCGGGCCGAGCTCGATCCGCTCGGTGGCGTAGACATCACCGTGCAGCTCGCCGTTGACCAGCATCATCGGCGCGCGCACCTCGCCGTGGATGACGCCCTTGTCGGCAACCGTGAGCAGGGCGCCGGCTGCGCCTTCCTCGGCATAGACGCCACCGTGGATGGTGCCCTCGACATACAGGCCACCGCTGAAATGCACGTCACCGCGAATCGTGACCTGAGCGCCGATCAGGGTCTCTACGCCGCCATTGCCGCGCGCGGGCTTGGTTTTCTCGCCTCCGAACATGTCAGGCTCCTGCTGGTCTGCGGGTATCTTCCCACGGGATGGTCTGTTCCACATCGGCGCCGTCGCGGCGCAGCCGCACGCGCACCCGCTGCGGCTCGAAGCCCTCCGGCAGTATCACGCTGCCGCTGAGCTGCTGGAAGTAGCGAAAGGAGAACGGCCGCAACGCACCGTTGCGCTGCGGATTGAGCGCGCCCCAGCCGAGCACCTTGAGTGCGCCGTCGGCGATGCCCTCGATCGAGAAGCTCATCTCGCCATCGGTCAGCCCGGATTTCTTGAGGTTCTGGGTCAGGGTGATCTCGTAGCGCAGGTCACCGGCGCTGCCCGGCTCGAACAAGGCGCTGTGCACGGCAAGCCCCTGGCGCTTGGCGCTGCCGCCGACCAGGCGCTCGTAGAAGGCGACGTCGGCGCGCAGCGCGGCGACCTCCTCCTCGCGCTCGCCGAGCGTGGCCTGCAGCTGGGCAAGGGCTTCCCGATTGACCTGCTCGGCACGCTGCAGGACGGCGTTCTGCTGCAGGGAGCGTTCCAAGCGTACCTGCAGCGAGAGATTCTCCTCGCGGATCACATCCAGCTGATCCATCGACTCGCCAAGCAGGGGCACCGACCAGCGATACACCGCCCAGCCGGCGACCAGCAGGCTGGCAGCCCAGGCAAGGCCGAGCAGCGCCCAGCGCAGGCGCGAATGCGAGCGCCGCGGGACGATCACGAAACCGGACGGGGGTTGGGCCATCTGCCAGAGTGTGAGGACGGGAAAGGGGGCCTGAGTTAGCCAGCCGCATCGGGCAGCGTCAAGACGACCCACTGACAGTTCTGCGGGCGCGGCGGTATAGTCCGCGAACCGCTATCAGGAATCGCCCTATCCCGTGGCCAGCCTTGCCCCGGACGACAGCCAGCAGCGCGCCGAGCTGCGCATCGCGTTTCTCCGGCACCTGCCCAAGCGCCTGCAACAGGTCTGCCGCCGCGGCCGCCGCTTCTGCGAGCACGGCTGGGACATCAACGGCCTGTCGGTGCTGCATGACGACGTCCAGCGCATGGCGGGCGTCGCCGGGCGCTATGGCGCGCTGGATGTCAGCCAGCAGCTGCACTCGGTGGAGGACATCCTCGGCCGCTTCCTCGACCAGCAGCAGCTGCCGGACTCGGCCGCCAACCAGACCCTGACCGACCTGCTCGATGCCCTGGCGCCCGAGCTGCCCGGCACCGCGCCGCTGATCAGCGCACCGACCGGCAGCGAGCCGGTGGTGATCGAGCGCGCGGAAGCCACGCCTTCGCACTATTGGCGCCGCTGGACCGGCGATCTCGACGAGCCGCTGCCCGAGGCCACCGAGGGCGCCGCACCGTCAAGCCCGAGTCTTGCTCCGGTCTCCGCGCCCTCGCCGAGCGCGGCGCCGATCACGTCGCTGTCGCTGGACGCGGTCGGCACCAGTCCGGGCGCCGGCAGCGACCAGGCGCGCACATCGACGTCGCCGCCGACGCCGGTTCGTGAAGCCGCCGGCCTGCGCAGCGCGGAAGCGCCTGCCGCGCGAGCGGCCACAACGCCAGCGCCCGCGCCAAAACCGCGCCCCGCCGAGGCGCGGCCCCCGGCTCCGCGGCCGCCCGCCGCGGTGCCCTCCAGCGCGCCGCGTGGCGCTGCACCCAGCGCCCGGGCTTCGGCGCGCATTTATCACCTGAGCGCCGCGGGCGCGATCTCGCTGGAGCTGGACCAGCGGCTGGAGTCGATGGGTTACGAGCTGGAGCTGCTGGAAAGCGGCGACGAGCTCAAGGAAGTGCTGGCCGCCCTGGCCCCCGACCTGCTGCTGGTCGACGCCGAGTTCGAGCACGAACTGGAGTCGATCGGCCCGATCCTGCGCACCACCCGCGAGCGCAGCAGCGTCCGCCTACCGCTACTGGCGATCGCCAGCGAGGACAGCATGACGGTCAAGCTGGCCGCGCGCCGCGCCGGCGCCGATGCGCTGCTGGTCGCACCCGGCTCGGCCAGCGAGGTATTGGCAAAGATCCAGGAGCTGCTGGAAAGCGGCAGCGAAGAGGTCTACCGGGTGCTGATCGTCGAGGATGACCGCTCGCAGGGCCTGTTCGCCGAGTCGATCCTGCGCAATGCGGGGATGGAGGCCAAGGTGGTCAGCGACGCCTTCGCCGTGCTCGACGCGATGGACTCCTTCAAGCCGGACATGGTCCTGATGGACCTGTACATGCCGGACTGCGACGGCACCGAGCTGACCGCGCTGATCCGCGAGCGCGAGGAGTATCTGCACACGCCGATCGTGTTCCTCTCCGGCGAGAGCGACCTCGACAAGCACTACGCTGCGCTGGATGCCGGCGGCGATGACTTCCTGTCCAAGCCGATCCGCCCCAAGCACCTGATCGCCGCGGTCAGCAACCGGGTTCGCCGCGCCCGCGCCATGCTGCGCCGGGTCAATTCGCAGAACCCGCTGGATGCGGTCACCGGCCTGTACGCGCGACGCTACGCGCTGGACCGGGTCAGCGAGCTGCTCGGCGCCGAGGATGTCCGCGCGCGGCCGGGCGGCGTGCTGTTCTTCGATCTCGATGGGGTTTCCTCGTTGCGCGAAAAGCTCGGCCTGTCCGGACTTGAGCAGCTGCTCGGCGATGTCGGCAGCCATTTGGCGCGCGGCCTCGACGGACCCGATTTCGCCACCCGCTACGGCGACGGCTGCTTCGTCGTGGTCTGCCCGGACCGCCCCGACGGCGCCCTCGAAACGCTGGCCAATGACACCCGGGCGGCGCTGATCGCCCATTCCTTCACCGTCGGCGGGCGTCCGCTGCGGCTGCGGGTGTCGGTTGGCGTCTGCGCCTTCCGGCTCGGCTTTGCCGATGCCGGCAGCCTGCTGAACATCGCCGAGCGCTGCTCGCGCGAGGCGCGCGGCAGCGAGCGCGGCGTGCGCCGCTTCGAGCCCGAGCGCCGCGCCGAGGATCCCAAGGCCGCCAGCCTGACCCAGCTGATCCGCGAGGCTATCGACCGCGACGGCTTCGAGCTGTTCTACCAGCCGATCGTCGCCGTGCAGGGCGGTGAGGATTCACAGTTCCAGACCCTGATCCGGCTGCGCGATGAAACCGGCAAGGTGCGTCCCGCGGCAGACTTCATACCGCTGGCCGAGAAGGCCGATCTGATGATCGATGTCGACCGCTGGGTGCTGGGCACCGCGCTGCGCACCATCGAGCAGCGTCGCCTCAGCGGCGCGCCGGTGCGCCTGTTCGTCAACCAGGCAGCCAGCAGCCTGGCCACCGCTGGCCACGGCGAATGGATCGCAAGCCAGCTGCGCGCGCGCTCGGTGCCCGGCAGCGAGCTGGTGCTCGAACTGACCCTGGACGATATCGACGCGCACACCCGCGACATGGTCGGCTTCTGCGAGGCATTGATCCCGACCGGCGTACGCTTCTGCCTGTCGCGCTACGAGCACAGCTCGATCGGCGAGTCGGTGCTGGAGATGCTCCCGGTCGACTTCGTAAAGCTGGCACCCAAGTACTTGATGGCCCTGAACCTGCCGGGCACTCGCGACGACCTCAGGCAGATCGTCGAAAACGCCCACCGACGCGGCCTGCAGGTCATCGCGCAGCGCGTCGAGGATGCCCAGTCGGCCGCCACGCTGTGGATGTCCGGCATCGACTTCATCCAGGGCAATTTGGTGCAGCAGGCCAGCCGAGAACTCAACTTCGACTTCCAGGCCGCCGTGCTCTGAGCGGCGCCGTGGCGCAACGAGGCTCCTTTCGATGAACCTGCCTGTCGTGTGGAAACGCATCGCCATCGGGTCCGCGGCGCTCGCCGCGGCCCTGCTCGCCGTGCACGTGGTGGTGCCGATGATTGGCCTTGCCTGGGCCGCGCTGGGGCTGGCTGCGCTGAGTGCGATTGCCCAGTGGGCTGCTGCCGACATGCCGGCGTCGAGCGCCCCGCTGGCGCGCCGCGAACCCGGCTTCGGCAGCCCCGCGGGCGGGCCTGCCGCGGGGCCGGACGACGTACTCACCCTGCGCGCCGAGATCGAACGGCACAAGGCGCTGGAGCAGGAGCTCACCTCGGCAAAGCAAGCGGCCGAGGCGGCGACCATGTCCAAGGGCGAGTTCCTCGCCACCATGAGCCACGAGATCCGCACTCCGCTCAACGGCATCATCCCCCTGCTCGACATCCTGCTGACCTCGCCACTCGGCCCGGACCAGCGCGACTACGTGCAGACCGCCTTCGCCTCGGCGCGCCAGCTGCTGCGCATCGTCGATGACATCCTCGACTACTCCAAGCTCGAGGCCAGCAAGCTGGAGCTGGAGTCGGTCGGCCTGAACCTGCGGGAAGTGCTGGAGGGCGTGCAGCGGCTGATGGAGAAGCCAGCCGAGTCGAAGCAGATCGCGCTTGGCCTTGCCATTGATCCTTCGGTGCGGCTGGCGGTACGCGGTGACCCGGTGCGCCTGCGCCAGGTGCTGACCAACCTGGTCAGCAATGCGGTGAAGTTCACCGAGCGCGGCGGCGTCACCATCAGCGTCACCCGACGTGGCGAGACCCGCACCCACCACGACCTGCGCTTCGAGATCCGCGACACCGGCTGCGGGATCAGCCCGGACTCCGCGGCCAAGCTGTTCAAGCCGTTCTCCCAGGCCGACGCGTCCACCACACGGACCTTCGGCGGGACCGGGCTTGGCCTGGTCATCTGCAAGCGCATCATCGACCTGATGGGCGGCCAGATCGGCGTCGAGAGCGAGCTCGGCAAGGGCTCGGTGTTCTGGTTCCAGGTACCCCTGTTGAAAGCCGTCGGTGACATGGGCAGTGCCCGCCACCATGGTCTGCAGGGCGCACGGGTGCTGGTGCTGAGCTCGGACCCGCAGCTGCTGCGCCGGCTCTCGGTCAGCATCCCGCAGTGGGGCGCAACGCCGGTGCCCTCATCCAACACCCAGGAAGCGCTCAACAAGCTGCGCGCCGCGGCCAACCGCCCGGACGCGTTCACCTTCCAGCTGCTGCTGGTCGATCTCAACTCGGTGCGCACCACAGCGCTCGGCCTGCACCGCAACCTGCTGCGCGAGCCCGGACTGGAAGATCTGCGGGTGGTGTATCTGCAGGGCGAAGGGCCGCCGCCGGAAGAGATCGTCAACAGCGAGCGGATCCTGGTCCTGCCACGCACCAGCAGCGACGTCGAGCTGCGCCAGCTGCTGGGCCGCCATCTGGATGATCCGGGCGCTTCCAGCCCGGGCGGCAACCAGCCAGACGTCAGGCTCAGCGCACCCGGCAGCGCGGTGCCAACCCTGCGTCCGGCCGCCAGCGCGGCGCCGGCGGCGCCGCTCGCGCGACCGCGCCCGGCAACCGATAGCGGTTCGGAGCCGGCCGTCAAACCACCCGGCCCCAAGCTGCGCGGCCACCTGCTGTTGGTCGAGGACAACCCGGTCAATCGGCAGGTCGCACAGCGCCTGCTGACCCTGTCCGGACTGACCATGGACTGCGCCGAGAACGGCCGCGAGGCGGTCGACATGTCGGCGCGGGCCCGCTATGACGCGGTCCTGATGGACTGCCAGATGCCGGTGCTCGACGGCTACGCGGCCACCCGCGAAATCCGCGAACGCGAGAAGAAGGCCGGCATGGACCGGATCCCGATCATCGCGATGACCGCCAACGCCATGGTCGGCGACCGCGAAAAATGCCTGGGCGCCGGCATGGACGACTACCTGTCCAAACCGCTCAACCGCCATCTGCTGGAGCAGACCATCCGCAAATGGCTGATGCGTCGCGCCGAGTCCTCGCCGGTCAGCCGGATCAGCGACCGCGATCCGGACTCCGACCTCAGCCCAGCGCCCGCGCGACCTGCCCCCGCGTCCGCCGCCGCATCGCCCAGCGCGGCACGCCCGGCTGCTGCCGCGGCGCCAGCGCCAGCGGCGGCGCGCCCTGACCCGATCAACCGCGAGGTGGTCGACGATCTGCGCGAAATCATGGGCAGCGAGTTCGACTCCTTGGTCCGGGTGTTCCTGGAGGACGCGCCGCGCTCGATCTCCCGCCTGCGCCAGGCCGCCGAGGGCGGCGAGACCGATCTGCTGGTCGGCCCGGCGCATACCCTGAAATCGACCAGCGCCAACCTTGGCGCGATGGAGCTCTCGGCTATCGCCAAGCAGATCGAGTATGGCGCGCGACAGAAGAACCTCGATGACCCGATGACCATGGTCGCCAAGCTGGAGCAGGAATTTTCACGCGCCGATCAGGCCTTGCGGATGATGCTCGCCTGAGCGCGTGGCGATAGCGCGATGACTGATGCTGTGAGCAGTTCCGCCTGTCAAGGCGGGCGGCCGGTGCCATAATCGGCGCAAAGCGGTCTGGAAGGCGTCGTGGAACACGGAACCATCAAGGGCAAGATCCTCACCGAGGTTACCGCGCGGGTGCATTCGCCCTCGCTGACCAGCGACCTGCGTCCCTGGTGCCTTGAGCTGGTCAGCGGTGGCCAGGTCGGCCAGCGCTTCACCCTTGGCGACTCCGCCGTCGTCGGCCGCGAACACGGCGCCGACGTACTGCTGCCCGAGCCCAGCGTCTCGCGCCGCCACTGCCACCTCTATCGCAAGCGCGGCGGCTACTGGGTCACCGATCTGGGCGCCACCAATCCGACCCGGGTCAATGGCATGCAGGTAACCGCCACGCCGATCCTGGACGGCGACCTGCTGCGCTGCGGTGACCTCGACCTCAAGCTGCTCGGGCCGCGCAACGCCGGAAACCCGCTGCAGCAACCCGCGGCCAACCCGCAGGCCCGCGATGCGCTGACCCAGCTCGCCACGCGGCAGCAGTTCCGCGAGGCCACCGAAGCGGCCTATGCGGATTCCCGCCAGGGCAATTCCTACTCGCTGATCGTGGCCGATGCCGACCACTTCAAGCACATCAACGACCGCTTCGGCTTCGCCGCCGGCAATCGCGCGCTGGCCGCGCTGGGCAAGGTGCTGCGCGATCAGTGCCGCGGCAACGAGTACCCCGGCCGGATCGGCGGCGAGGAGTTCGCCATCCTGCTTCCCGGTGCCGCCAAACAGGACTCGATCCGCTTCGCCGAGCGCATCCGCCAGTCTATCGCCGCCCAGGAGCTGCTGGAGGACGGCGAGCCGCTGACCTTCACCGCCAGCTTCGGCGTCGCCGCGGTACGCCAGGCCGACGGCTCGGCCGACATCTTCTACGGCCGCGCCGATGCCGCGCTCTACGAAGCCAAACGGCTGGGCCGCAACCGGGTAATCGCCTTTCCCGACGGCTGAGCGTCCGGGAAGGGCGCATTGTTGCCGTTCGTCGAGGCCCATCCATTGCGCCGGCTTTCTGTGGGAGCGGATCGTATCCGCGACCACGGAGCTTCGAGTTAACCGCAGTCAGTGGCAAGCCTGTCGCGCTGCGGTCGCGGA
>CAYGMG010000114.1:0-12619 GCA_964350895.1 uncultured Lysobacter sp. | reverse complement strand
CAAGAGAAAGTGACTCGGGCTGCCCGCAGGGCAGATCGAAACGCTGTTGATCTTGATCTTGCTTGTCAAAAACAAACCAAAGCACCCCTCGTAGGGTGCGCCTTGGGCGCACCGATGCGGGCATTCGGGCGGTTCGACCGGCGCGACCGAGACGCGCCCTACGGGGATTCGCGAACGCGCGACGACCGGCAAATTTGGGCCCAACCTCGACGGTCGCTAGCGCTGGCGTCACTTGGCCTGGTACCGGTCGCCCTGCAATCGGTCGGCACTGTCCCTAGCAGAGGCGCTTCGACTGCGGCCTGGAGATGAGCCGGGAAGATGCGCCCTGCGCACTGGCACACTAGTGTCCTGTCCCGGAGATACGTTGCTGAAGTCGCGAAGCGGATGCGTCGTCGAGGCAAGGCGCGAGAAGGAGGCATAGCAGGGCTATGGCGACGACGAGCAACGCAGCATCGACGGCCCAGACCGAGCGAATTCTGCGATGCACTTCCGGGACAGGACACTAGCCTAGGGCGGATCCGTCAGACCGTTGCCGTCGCGCTCCACGCACATCTGATCGCGGCCGCTGCGCTTGGCGTCGTAGAGGGCGGCGTCGGCGCGCGAGAGGAGGCGCTGGCCGAGGGTTGCGGCGTCGCCGGCCTGGCCGCGCGGGACGTGGGCGAGCCCGAGGCTGACCGAGAGCGGGATGCGCAGCCGGCCGACCGACAGCGGCGCGGCGCTGCGGACCTGCTGCAGCAGTCGCTCGCCAAGGCGCTGGGCATCCGCCTTAGGCGTGTCGACCGCGATCACCGCGAACTCTTCGCCGCCGATCCGTGCCACCAGGTCGGAAGGCCGCACGGCATCGCCGAGCAGAGCGGACACCTGGCGGAGCACCTCGTCGCCAGCGGGATGGCCGTGACGGTCGTTGATCTTCTTGAAGTGGTCGATGTCGACCAGCAGCAGGGCGACCTCGCCCTGGCCGTCGCTGCAGCGCGCGGCAGCAGCCGAAAGCTGCTCATCGAAGTGGCGGCGGTTGTACAGGCCGGTGAGTGGATCGGTGATCGCCAGCTGGGCCAGTCGCTGGTTGGCCGAGGCCAGTGCTTCGGTGCGTTCGGCCACCTGCCGCTCCAGACCGCTGGCCAGGCGCTCCAGCTGCTGCTGACGCTGGCCGAGGGATTCCATCAGGGTGTGCAGGGCGGCGCTCAGCTCAGCCGACTCGCGATAGCCGCGCACCACACCGAATTCCCGCGACTCGCCGGCGATGATCTGCCTTGCTTCGCGAGCCAGGCGGCGAAGCGGGTCGCTGATCAGCCTGGCCATGATGCTGGCGATTGCCAGCGCCATCAGGCCGACCACGAGGGCGACTGCGGCAATCGTCCAACGCACTTCGGAGACATCCCGCAGCGCTTCGGCGCGCGGCAGGCGCACAAGTACCGTCCAGCCCAGGCTGTCGGCCCCAACCGAGCCAGCGGTGGCGGCGATGCCGACCAGATACTCCGACTCGCCCATCACCTCCCACATCGGCCGGCCCTGCACCGCCGGATGCCCGATCAGCACCTCGCCGGCGCGATTGGCGATCAGCACCTCGGCATTGCCGAACTGCGCGGCCATGCGGCGGATCCCGTCCTGCAGCCGCCCTGCCCAGGCCAGGGAAAGATGGGCGCCGACCACGCCGATTCGCCGACCTTCAAGGTCCAGCACCGGGGCGGCGATGTCGATAAACCGAAGCGGCTCGCCGGACTCCGGCGCCGGAAGCTGGCTGGCAAGCATCTCGGCCTCGTGGGCGTCACCCAGCACCGGCCCGTCCAGCGCGCGCTGGAACCAGGGCCGCGAGGCCACCGACTGGCCTTCCAGCAAGCCGCCGCTGGCGATCTGGATCCGGCCTTCGACATCGGCGCGGCCGATCCAGGCGTAGTCGGGAATATCGCGCATCAGCTGGGCCAGCATCTCGCGCCACAGCGCCGGATCAAGATCCGAACTGCCGGTGCGCAGCAAGGGGCTCATGGCCAGGGTGCGGATGTCGACCAGACGCTCGGCCAGCGAGTCATCCAAGCGTTGGGCAAGCACCAGGGCCTGGGCGGCGATGCGCTCGCGGGCGCGGTCGGTGAGCAGCTCGGCCATCCGGTTGCCGATCACCCAGGACAGGGTCATCGACAGGGCCAGCACCAGAGCGATGTAGGAAATCAGCAGCGACGAACGCAGACTCGATCCGCCCAGCGTCTTGCCGGCGTGTTCCAGCTTGGGGCGACCGCTGTCGGCCACATTGCGCTCCTCGCCCCGCATGGGCTGGTCGCATTGTCGCCGCTGTGGCCGCGACTGGCCAGCGATCCGGCCGTCAAACCGCCCATCGCTTCGCCCGGCCATCGCTCAGGCGACGCGGGGCCGGGCGCGATCGGCTCAGTGCGGCACCGGGGCGCCGGCGCAGGCGGTTTCCTGCTGCAGCGCGCCAAGCTTGCCACGGAAGTCGAGCAGGCCCGCAAAGCTCAGGTTGGCCCAGTCGTCGAAGTCCTCCAGCTCGCGCATGGCCTCGCCGCAGCTGTAGCCGTCATCGGGATTGAGGTCGAGCGCCACGGCGCTGTCCAGCGTGCCGTCGCGGTTCCAGTCGATCGGCGGGTTGCCGCAGACGCCGTCGGGCTCGACCAGGGCGCGCTCGTCCAGCATCAGACGGTCGCCGCGTGAGAAGTCATCGGCCAGCGCGTCGCCCTGGGCGTCACACTGGCTGTCGACGCCGGCGAACTGGAAGCGATAGTTCATCAGCGAGTTGTAGTTGGGCTTGTTGTTGCAGGCCTCGAAGCCGCCATGGTGCAGGCCGAGCAGATGGCCGATCTCGTGGGCGATGGTGCGCGCCACGTTGTCGGTGCTGTTCAGGCAGTACAGGGAAACGATGGCGTCGTCGCCGACGATCTCGGCATAGCCGCTGCTCAGCGAGCCGCCGTCATAGCGGTGCGGCATCAGCACGTAGCGGAAGTAGCCGAGCCGCGCCGGGTCGAAGTTCTCGTCCTTGATCGCGTAGAAGGTGTTGTCGAAGCGACCGGGCAGGATGGCGTCGTGCCCTTCGACCCGGTTGCCGCCGGCGAACAGCCCGCCCTGTCCGTAGTCCTGGATCAGGTGGATGCCGCTGCTACCGTCCGGATTAAGCACCGGCGCGGCGGCAAACATGTCGGCGACCCGCGCGATCACTTCAGCACTCGGACGCTGGCTGTGGGTGCCGCAGTCGTAGTCGCTGTCGAACCAGTCGTACTCGATCAGCAGGTCGCGGCGTAGCGGATTGACGCCGAGCGCGAGCAGGTCGATTCCGGTCTCGCTGCCGAGCACTTCCTCGCCGTCGCCAATGCCATCGCCATCGGTATCCGCCTGCAATGGATCGGTGCCGGTGTCCTGGGCACTGATGAAGCGACCGGTGTGGGTCTCCACGCAGTCAGCAAGGCCATCGCCATCGGAATCAGTCTCGCAGTCGCCCACCGGGCTCGTCTCGCCCTCGAAGCCGCTGCTGAGGATCAGCGTAGGCGAGGACTTGGCCGCCACCGGCGCATGCAGATCGGCCAGCGCAGCGAGACGCTGGGCGAAGGCCTGGCGCGCCTGCTGGCTGGTCGTCAGCGGCGCGGAGGAAACGTCGGCGCAGCACAGGCCGGCGATCAGGGCGATAGGCATCAACGAATGGCGAGTAGACATCGGTGGGCTCCTTGGACCGCGCAAATGCAATCCCTGGAACCCACTCAGCAACCCGTGTGCCAGCCTTTGGGCGCCCGCTATTCTTGTTTTTTATCAATACCTTGGGAGATTACTCTCAAGCACCTTCCAGCCCGCACTCAGCTGCCGCTCAGTCTCACACCGCATCGCGCAGCAGAGCGGCGTGCCGAATGCATTGGGGCGAGCTCCATCGGCGCCGGTGCCAAGTGCGCGACATGGGCGTCGGGCCCTGATCGGGAGCGGCGATCGAGTCGGAAAACGAGGTACCCAGACAGTCTGTGCGGCGACCAGGCAGACTCGGCGCCAACTGCGAAACATCCAGCGCCGCAGACACGGCACGCCGGCCTTCATCGAAACGACAGGTTCAGTCTGGCGGTGCTCGGTAGCCGGGCACCTGCGGTCCGGCCTGGGCAAGCTTGAAGACAAACACCGACCCGCCTTCAGGGCGTGGCTCGTACCACAGCTCGCCGCCCATCCATTCTGCCTCCTGGCGGGCCAATGCCAGACCGACGCCCGAGGACGAGGCCGAGTCGGCAGGTTCGGCGCTCAGCCGAACGTAGCGTTTGAACAGCTGGGACTGCTTGGCCGGGCTGATACCGGGGCCGCGGTCGGCGACCCAGATCCGCACGCTGCCCGCGGCGCCGGCCTGCGCGCCGAGTTCGATGGCGCTGGCCTCGGGCGCGTACTTGATCGCGTTCGACAGCAGGTTGCGCAATACCACCATCGCGGCGTCGCGGTCGCAGGCGACCTGCGGCAGACCGGGATCGGCGACCACCTGCAGAACCTGGCCGCGACGCGTGGCGTCCTCCTGCAGCTCGACGCAGGCGGCCTCAAGCAAGGCATGCGCTGAATGTGCTTCGGGGGCGTAGCGTTGGCGCAGTTCGAGCGAAGCACGCCGACCGAGATAGCGCTCGACGAAGTCCATCGCGCGCTTGGCCGATCTCTCGATCGAGGCGGCACGCTTGGCCGTCTCGCTATCGGCCTCGGCTTCCTCGCGCAGCATCGACGCGTTGAGGCTGATGTTGAACAGCGGATTCTTCAGGTCATGCACGACGATGGTCGCGATGTCCTCGCGCTCGCGGATCGACTCGCGCAGCTTGTCCCGATAGCGCTTGTGCTCGCTGTGGGTGCGCACGCGCACCACCAGTTCCTCGCTGACGAAGGGCTTGGTCAGGTAGTCCACCGCGCCGGCCTCGAAGGCGCGCACCAGCAGCTCGCGCTCGTGCGCGGCGGTCAGGAACAGCACGGGGATGTCCGCCCACTCCGGACGGCCGCGCAGATGTTCGAGCACGGCGAATCCGTCCATGCCGGGCATGCGCATGTCGAGCAGCACCACATCGGGCAGGGCCGCCTCCATCCGCTGCAGGGCCTGCGCGCCCGAGTTGGCAGGCATCACGTCGAAGCCGGCATCGCTGAGCACGCGACCCAGCAGGCGCAGGTTGGCCTCCTGATCATCGACGATCAGCACGAGGGCGGGTTTGGTTCCAGACAGGGGCATGCACGAACCGGCGGCAGGAGGGAAGAATCGCTCGCGGAATCCGAGTATAGGTCGATCGGCGCGGCTACTTAAGACCGAAGGCCTTGCGCTTGCGGTACAGGGTCGAGGCATCGATGCCAAGGATGCTGGCCGCCTGATCGAGGGTTTCGGCGCGGGCGAGGATGGCCTCGATGTGCTGCCGCTCGAGCTGCTCAAGGCTGATGTCGCCGCCCACCGCCGAGGGCGTCACCGGCGCTGCGCCAGCCGCGCCATCGAGGCTGATGTGACCGGCATCGACTTCGGCCTCGGGGCACAGGATCACCGCGCGCTCGACCACGTTCTGCAGCTCGCGGACATTGCCCGGCCACGGGTAATCGCCAAGCGCCACCTCGGCGCGCTCGCTGAAACCTCGTGCTGGGCAGCCGTACTCGGCGGCGAATCGGGAAAGGAAGCCGCGGGCCAGATCGACCACGTCCTCACGCCGTTCGCGCAGCGAAGGCAAGGTGATGGCCACGACATTGAGCCGGTAGAAAAGATCCTGGCGAAAGCTTCCGGCTTCGACCATCGAGGCGAGGTCGCGATTGGTCGCGGTGACCAGGCGCACGTCGGCCTGCCGGGTGACCGGATCGCCGACCCGCTCGTAGGCCTTGTCCTGGATGAAGCGCAGCAGCTTGGGCTGCAGGGCGAGCGGAAAGTCGCCGATCTCGTCGAGGAACAGGGTGCCGCCATCGGCCTGGGCGACGCGTCCCTCGCTGCTGTCCTGGGCGCCGGTAAAGGCACCCTTGCGGTGTCCGAACAGCTCGTTCTCGAGCAGCTCTGCATTCAACGAAGGACAGTTGACGGTGACGCAGTGGCCGGCGTGGCGCGGGCTCCAGGCATGGATGGCGCGGGCCAGCACGTTCTTGCCGGTGCCACTCTCGCCGAGGATCAGCACATTGGCGCCGGTGCGCGCCACCTGGCGGGCCATGTCGATGGCCTTCTGCATCGCCGGCGACTTGCTCTGCAGGTCGCCGGCCTTGGCTGCGCGCGCGGGAACTTCACGTTCAAGCACGGCGACCCGGGTGCTGAGCCGGCGCGCCTCCAGCTGGCGGGCCACGGCGATGCGCAGCTGGTCGGGCGAGAACGGCTTGACCAGATAGTCATCGATGCCGAGCTTGATCGCCTCCATCGCCGCTTCGGTATCGCGATGTGCGGTGGCCATGATGATGCGCAGGCCCGGTGCCTGGCTCTTCAGCTCCGGCACCGCGTCGGTGCCCAGCTCGTAGCCGATGTTGCGATCCAGCAGCAGCACGTCGAAGGGCCGGCTCACCGCGAGCCGGACGCCTTCGTCGAGGCTCTCGGCGCGGGTTAGACGCAGGCCCTGCTTGCCGAGAATGGCCTCATAGGTATCGAGGATCTCGGGCTCGTCATCGATAGCCAGCACGCGGCCGGCAAGCTCCGTGGTGTCGCTCATGAGTACTCGCTCATTGGTTTGCAGATCCTGGCTTTAGCAGGCAATTCCCGGCCAGCGCCTGGTGCGCCGGCGGGCGTGATCCACGGCAGGCTCAGACCCGTGGCCGGCGTCCCAGCAGCAAGGAAATAACGAACAGCACCAGGAAGACGAAGAACAGGATCTTGGCGATGCCGGCAGCCGCGCCGGCGATGCCGCCAAAGCCGAGCACGGCGGCAATCAGGGCGATGACGAAGAAGACAACGGCGAAGTGCAGCATGGCGACTCTCCAGGGTGGCCCGGGACTGGGCCGATCAAGCTCCTCCATCAAGCTTCGTGCCAGCCCCGGTCGTGCACCCCGGGGCCCCATCCAAACCCTTGATCAACCGACCTTATCTGGCGAGGACGCCGGTCTCGCGGGAACCCTGCCCCGCTCGCGTTCGTGCATTCTGCAACTCAACGATCAGCTTGGCAACGTGCATTCTGCACGGCCACCACGCCGATGATTCCACATGCCGTTGCCGCGAAATGCGCGGCGGCTGTGCTGAATACGTATGCAGCCATCTTGGCAGCGGCGGGCATCGGGCTAGTCTGTCGGCGCGGCTTCTTGTTTCCGGATCGCCAGCATGGAGGGCGCTCCCGCAACACCCGTCTGTAGGGGCAGGCGGGGCGATCGCGTCGGCTTGGGAGGGCTGGCCGGACGCTTTCCAGGGCAAGGCATTCCGCCGCGCCCATCGTCGGGAGCACACAACATGCAAGGTCTTTCCACTGCGGCGCCTGCCGCGGTCAGCGGCTGGCTGCGCCTTGGCCGCCTGATTTCCCTCTTCGCCCTGCTGCTTGCCAGCCTTGGCAGCAGTCCGGCACAGGCCGATGCCATCCTGCACGCGTTCAACTGGCGCTACGCGGATGTCGCCGCACGTGCCGACCAGATCCAGGCGGCCGGCTACAAGATCGTCCTTGTAGCGCCTGCCTACAAGTCCCAGGGGGCCGCGTGGTGGGCGCGCTACCAGCCGCAGGACTACCGGGTCATCGACCATCCGCTGGGCAACACCGAGAGTTTCGCCAACATGGTGCAGGCGCTCTCCGCGCGCGGCATCCGCACCTACGCGGATATCGTCTTCAACCACATGGCAAACGAAGCCGCCCAGCGATCGGATCTGAACTACCCAGGTAGCGGAGTGCTTGCATCCTACGCCTCGCGAAGCACCTACTTTTCGCGCCAGAAGCTGTTCGGCAACCTGCAGAACAATTTCCTCAGCCAATGGGATTTCGGTCCCGCGCGCTGCATCAGCGACTACAGCAATGCCTTCCAGGTCACCACCTGGCGGCTGTGCGGCGGCAACGGCGATCCCGGGCTGCCCGACCTGCTGGCCAACGACTGGGTGGTCGGCCAGCAGCAGGCCTATCTGCGCGCGCTCAAGACCCTTGGCGTGCGCGGTTTCCGTGTCGATGCGGCAAAGCACATGAGCATTTCACACATAAACCGGGTGTTCAGTGCCGACATCAAGCAGGGCATGCATGTGTTCGGCGAGGTGATCACCGGAGGCGGCGCTGGCGAGGGCGAGTACGAGAGTTTCCTGCGCCCCTATCTTGCCAACACCGACCACGCCGCCTACGACTTTCCCCTGCTCAACACGCTGCGCGGCGCGCTGGGTTTTGGCGGCAGCCTGAGCCGGCTGGTCGACCCGCTGTCGAGCGGCCAGGCCCTGCAGCCGGCGCGGGCGATCACCTTCGCCATCACCCACGACATTCCGAACAACGCCGGATTCCGCGGCCTGATCATGGACCCGACCGACGAGACCCTGGCCTACGCCTACCTGCTAGGACGCAGCGGCGGGGTGCCGATGATCTATTCGGACAACAACGAGAGCGGCGACAACCGCTGGGTCAACGCCTGGAACCGCAGCGACCTCAAGGGCATGCTGCGCTTCCACAACCGCGCCCAGGGCAGCGACATGCAGGTGCTGTCGTCCAGCGACTGCCACATCCTGTTCCGCCGCGGCAGCCTTGGCATCGTCGGGATCAACAAATGCGGCAGCACGGTGAACAGCACGATCGGCATGAACAACAGCGTGCTCTGGTGGAACACCAACTACACCGACACCCTTGGCAGCGGAAACGTGGTGCGGATTTCCTCCGGCAGCTACACCTTCAGCCTGCCGGCACGCAAGGCGCGCATGTGGCTGCGTTGATTCAAAGGCCCATGGGCTGAAGGAAGACAGGCGGGCGACCAGCAGTCGCCCGCCTGTGCTGTTGCCGCAGCGCAGTCGGTCAGCTGCCGCGCACCACCAGGCGGCTGGCATCGACGCTGGCCACGCCTTCGGTGCCCTCGGCGGTGGCGATGGCGCGGGCCTTCATCTCCGAGCTCGGCACGACGCCCGACAGGTGGACCACATTGCCCTTGGTCTCGACGCTGATGTCGAGGCCCTTGATGTCGTCGTCGGCAAGCAGCTGGGTCTTGACCTTGGTGGTCAGCCAGCCGTCTTCGGTCGCTGCCGCGGCGGACTTTGCGCCTTTGCGCACTTCGCCCGAGGCGGTCGCCGAGTTGGCCTCGGTGCGCGCCATCGAGCCTTCTGCCGCGACCACGATCTGGTTGCTCACCGAGCGCACGCCCTCGACCGAGCGCGCCAGGGTCTCCGCTGCACTCTTGGCGGTCAGGCTATCGGCGCCGCCGCGCAGGGTGACCACACCATTGCGGGTGTCGACATTGATGTCGAAGCCCTCGGTGCGCTCATCGTCGAGCAGCTTGGTCTTGATGCTGGCGGTGATGGTCGCGTCGTCGACCACGGTGCCGACGCTGCGGTCGGCGTCGTTGGCGGCGTGCAAAGGCAAGGCCATGCCGAGCGTGCCAAGGGCCAGGGAGAGGGAAAGAAACAGTTTGGAAGAAGGATGCTGGTGGTTCATGGTGAACTCCTTGAAAGACAGGCAGGGTTTGCGTGGAAATCCGCAGGGCGAACGCGGCGTCGGCCGCGGCAACCGCATCGGGTGCGCCCTCTTCCATCACGATCCGTGCCAGCCAGACCGATCCCGTCTTATCAATGCGTTACAGCGATCGGCCCAGGCGCCGGCAGGCAGTCTGACTGCGCCGTGCACGGCGCGCCGGGCGACTTGCCCGGCATCAGCCGATATCCGACACGGCCGCCCTGGCCACGCCTGATCCGCCGCTAGTCGTCGCGTCCGGGACGCAGCAGATTGGCCTCGCCAAGCTGGTCGCGCTCTTGCAGCAGGTCGCCTTCGACCTCGTTGGCCGGCGAGGAGGGCAGCTGTGAGGCGTCCGAGGTGTGCGCCGGCAGACGCCGCGGCGCGCTGCCGGCCGGCGCGACGGGCGTCGCGGCAGCACCGCCGTCGAGCAGGATCCGGTAGTGCGGCTCGGGCAGGCTGATGCCCTGCGCCTCCAGCGCATCCTTGACCCGCAGCAGGCAGGCGCTGCGCGCTGCAAGGAAGTCGTGTTCGCGCTGGTCGACCCAGCCGGTAAAGCGCACCACCACGCTGGAGTCACCAAGCTCAAGCAGGGACGCGCGCGGCTCGCGCTCGACAGAGACCAGGCCGCTGGCGGAGATCGCCTCGGTGCCGATGCGCTGCGCGGCGACCAGATCATCGGCCGGGCCGACCCCGAGATCGAACTCGAATCGGCGTAGCGGATTGCGCGAGAAATTCAGGATCACCGCATTGAACACGCGGCTGTTGGGGATGCGCAGGTGGTTGCCGTCGAGGGTCATCAAGAGGGTCGCACGTGCGGTCAGTCCGACCACCTTGCCCTCGTGGCCGTCGATGGTCAGATGATCACCCGGGGCGAACGGCTGGCGCAGGCTGAGCAGGATGCCAGCCAGATGATTCTCGATGATGTCCTTGAAGGCAAAGCCCATGGCGATGCCGACCACGCCAGCAGCGCCGAGCAGGGCGCCGACCATGGCGGTCAGATCGAGCAGCTCCAGCGCCAGCAGCAGGCCGACCGCCAGCGCCGCCCAGCTCACTGCACGGGCCGCCAGCTCGGCGAGATAGGGATTGCCGCGACCCAGCCGCGCGACCCAGCGGCGGCGCGACAGCCAGGCGCCGATCAACCGCGCCAGCCAGACGATCAGCCCGGCCACGAGGAGCAAGGGCAGCCAGGCAAGCACGCTGTCACTGAGATCAAGCACCCGCTGCACGGCCGGCGCAAGACGCGCCTCGAACGAGGTATCCAGGCGCGTGCGATCCTCCACCGGTAGCGGCGCCACCGCGTCGCGCACCACGCTCAGCGCGGCCTCGCGCTCGGCGTTGTCGACCACCGTGCCGGTCACTTCGATGCTGCCCGCCGAGGCCCGGACCCGCAGCTCGTCGAGCCCCACCTCGTCGAGTGCGCGACTGGCCTCATCGACCGAGGCCGGCGCGCTGTCTTCGGCAAGTTCCTCTGCTGCCTGCTTTGGCGCCTCTGCGCCATCGACGACTTCGTCGGGGGCAGGCGGCGCTGCCTGCTGCGCCGCTGCCGGCGCCGCGGCCAGCATCAGGACCAGCAAGGTGGTCACCAGGATGTTGTGCATCAGGCTTCTCCATGCGCGGGGTAGCGGACAAGGCCGCTTACCTACTACACCCTGTGTTTCGCCCGAGGGCAAGCGGCAACCTGCAAGGTCACGGCGCCGCGGCCGGTCCAGATTGACACAGGACAAAGACCGCAGCGGGTGGCACGCGTCTGGCATGAGCCATCTGGCCCGCAACCCTGCAGGCCTACACCCACTCTTTCACCGAGGAGCATGACCATGAAGAATGCCGATACCCTGCAAGAGCTGGTTTCCATTGCCCGCGACGGCGTGAAGTTCTACGACGAGGCCGGCAAGGAGGTCGAGGATTCGCAGCTCAAGCTGCTGTTCCTGCGCATGGCCGACCAGAAGCGCAACCTGATTTCCTCGCTCTCCGGCAAGCTGGCCGCCAACCAGGAGGACGTGCCCGAGGACGGCACCTTTGCCGGCAAGCTGCGCCGCGTCTACACCGACCTGCGGACCAGCCTGTCCAGCGACGAGGCGAAGGTCTACGTCGCCCAGCTTGAGGAGACCGAAGACAAGCTTCTCGAGCACTTCGAGGACGCCATCGAGAAGGTCGAGGACCCCTCGGTACGCAGCATCCTGCGCACCCACATTCCCCAGGTGCGTGCCTGCCACGCCGAGATGAGCGCCGTGAAGAAGCGCCTCGCGGCCTGAGGGAAGAACTAACCCGGCGCCCGTCGCCGCGCTCCCTGTCGGAGCGCGGCGACGGGCTGTCTGTGTGTTTCCCCCTGATCGCGGAGTAGCCGGATGAACCTTGCGCAGATCGTTGGCTGGTCGGCCACCTTGCTGCTGATACTCACCCTCGGCCAGCAGGCCTTGCGACAGTGGAACGACCCCCGTTGCGTCGCCGTACCGCCGCTGCTGTTCGCCGGCCAGTGCGGCGCTTCGATCCTGTTCATTGTCTACAGCGTGCTGGTGGGCGATCCGGTGTTCGTCGCTGCAAACGCCCTGATCCTGCTCACCGCCCTTGCTGGCCTGGTCGCCAGCTGGCGCCGGCGCCGCCTGCAAGACTGAACATGCCGTTGCGCCCCGCAGGCATCGTGCACGACGCCATGCGAGCTGCCGCACTACACCATGCAGTTCGCCCTGTCCGCGCCAGTGATCACCCAACTGCATCCTACGAATCAAAGACTTGAGAGTTGGCACGCTTGCTGCTGTAGGTCCCGTGCTGGACCACTCAATCCATAAACGGGAGAACTGCCATGCTTTATTACGCCATCGTCTTCTTCGTCATCGCCATGATCGCCGCCCTGTTCGGCTTTGGCGGCATCGCCGGCGCCTCTGCCGGCATCGCCCAGATCCTGTTCTTCGTCTTCCTGATCCTGTTCGTGCTTTCGCTGATCTTCGGTCGGCGCAAGCGCATCTGATCGGGGCCGCCGCCGCCCACCGCCCCCCCGCCGCGGACCATCGCCGCCCTGGGCAACCCCCCCGGCGGCACGACCCCGCTGTTCACCCCCCTCTGCGGCGGGCCGGCGGTGGAGGGCATGGCGGGTCAGTCCTCGGGGAGGACCATCACGCGGGCGG
>CAYGMG010000113.1:0-12877 GCA_964350895.1 uncultured Lysobacter sp. | reverse complement strand
ACCAAGCATAGCTCGCAAGCTGATCGGCCTTGCTAGGTACTTATTCAGACCTTCCCTACGACTGCCGGTACATGGGCAGGTTTTCGCCGCCTCAACGATGGCGAACGTCCGACCCGTTGCTCGCTTTCGTCGCCACCCGGAATTGGACACTCGGGGATTGACCCGGCAAGGCGGCCCCAAGTGTGGCAGCGAAACCCCGGGCGATTCAAGCAGCGGAGCGGTGTCTATCGTTCGCGGAGACCAGCCACTAGGTTCTTCAGTCCGATGAAAAGGTAGATCAGTCCCTTCCTAAATCGAGTGGTGGTACACACGATATGCACGTGCGGCCACTCGCAACGGGCAAGACGTGGACCATTTTGGATCAGTGTGAAGTTACCCGCATCGCCGGTGCTGCTAAAAGCTAGAGTCTCGGCCTGCCGGCGCGCCTCGGCAATTAAGGCTTCAGGTGATGATCTGTTCTCAGGGTCGATCAGGACGTAGTGGTTGGCGGGGAATCGACGTCGGTGAACGAGGTGCATGATCACCCGTTCCCGCTAAGCGCATTGAGCTCGCTTCCTAGATTAGCCCGGGCTTGCACTTCGTAGTGCAGCCGGAACCATCGAGTCTGATAGATCGCCTCGCGCTCCAGCATTGCGCGCAGAAAGCGGGCTCGCGCCGGTCGGAAGATGCAGCGAGGAACAATAGAATACTCACGACGAATCGCGTCTCGATAGCCCTGATATTTCTCGGGACCCGCACCGAGCACCGACAGGTCAGCATCGAGCAAGGGGGCAAACGACGGGTCGGGATCCGTGTGGCCTTCGGTGGCTATCACAGCCCGAGCCACGAAATCGAGGTCGATGTTGGTAAGGCCGCACTGGGTGAGACTTTTCCGGGCAAGCTCCGCGCTTCTTTTCTCGTTATCACCGCGGCCTGGTCGATAGACGGCGTCGTGGAACCACGCCGCAAGCTTCAAGCGCGGGTCAGCATCCGGCTCATCGAGTGTATCCAGCACCTGGGTCAGATGCGCGGGACCGTGGAAGTAACGGTGGCGCTCGCCGTAGCGCACGAGCAGTTCTTGCCCGACATCACATGAGTCCACCAAGCCCAGCTCTCGGGCTAGTGCAGTCCAGCGTTGGATCAACCCACAGGACATTCGCGGCTCCATTAGTTGGGCGTCGGCCCAAGTAATGAGTGCAGACTATCACTGCGGTTCAGCTCGTGCAATATTGTTTGGCCAGTCACCCAAGAATAGTAGCGATGGGACGTCGCCCCAACACTGAACTCCGCAGGCAGCAGATTGTCGACGCACTCCAGGCTGAGATGGCAGCTGCTGGCTATAGTCGAGCCACCACCAAGTCGATCGCTGAGCGCGCGGGTCTCGCTCCGGGTCTGGTGCACTATCATTTCAAGGACAAGGAGTCGATTCTCCACGCCTTGGTCGACCGCCTGATATCGCAAGCCGACGAGCGCTACGAAGCCTTGTCAACGAAGGGCGAGGCGCCGGCTGACAAGCTCCGCAACTACATTGCCGCTCGTGTAGGCGAGGGTGCAGCCGCCGATGCAGAGCAGGTCTCTATTTGGGTCGCCCTGATTGCGGATGCGATGGGAATTCCTGCAGTGAGAGAGCGCCTGTCGGCTTGGCTTGCAGGTGACCAGAAGCGCCTCACGGCGCTGTTCCGAGCTGCAGGTGTAGGGTCGGCTTCTGCGCACGCTGCGCTGCTCATCTCTGCAGTGCTGGGTTCTTTCTCACTGCACGCGCTGCGTGTGCCCGGGGTTCCCAAGGGCTACGCGGAACCACGATTGCACGCGTGGATCGAAACACTGCTCTAGTCATTCTTGATTGGGGCGCCATCGGACGAGTGGCGCCTCCCGACCCGTTGTTGGTTTTCGTCGTCACCCGAAATCAGACCTTCGCAGAAGCTGTCCACTCGCTGTGGTCGGGGCGGAGTTCGCGGGAGTCTGGGCATTTCTGCGGGTTTACGGGTATCCTCGCGCGCCCTGCGGCGGATTGCAGGCGTTGCGGATCTGCACGCTGCGCCCATCGCACTCGTTTCCGGGGCTCCTTATCTCCCCAGCAAGTCGATGAGCCTTTTTGTCGTGACCCTAATACTCCGTCGTTTCCTTGTAGCTCAGGGCCTCCTCGCGGCAGGAGCCGCGGCATTGGCCCAGCCTGCCATGGAGCCCAACTGGAGCCACTTCCGAGGCTTCCAGCAACCCGCGGACAAGGGGGCATTGATCGCCGACCTGGAAGGTGATGGCACCAATGAGGCGGTGGTGCTGGTTCGTACGGCGCTCCCCTACTACCAGTCCAAGCAGTACATCGCGGTGCTCCGCCAAGTAGAGGGCGCCCTTGAGGTGTCCAAGATTCAGGACCTCGGCGACGACGAGCAGGCCTATTCTTCCGCACTTCTGCAGCTGCCGACTGCCCCGGGAGAGCCCGCCACCTTGCTCGGCATAATCAGCAACAACGATCGAGCCGCAACACACCACATGGTTGTGACGTTCACTGGGCCGACGCTCACGCGCCGAGAGCTGTTTCCGGTACCCGCTGGCTTCCAGCAGCCGCGTATCGCAGATGTGGACGGGGATGGCGCGTTGGAACTCATCGGGACTCGACACCAAGACCTCGCTGTCCACGACCTCGCAACGGGGGCGCAGGAGTACTTCAGCGAAGGAATCTACGCCCGCAACTTCGCATTGGCGCAGCTCGACGCGGACCCGGCGCTCGAAATCATTGTCGGAGGCAGACAGGACTCGATGGGGCTGGTCCTCGATGGCGCAAGCCATGAAGTCGAGTGGCAGTCCTCCGAGGCGTTCTATGGCGAGATAGTGACCGGCAACTTCGACGACGAACCGAGCACTACCGAGTTCGCGATCCTTCCAACCACAGTGGTATCCCAAGCAGCGATCTACACCGGCGCACCGAGCTATTCGCTGATCTCCCGTCACCCCGTTGAAGGGCCGTGGGAAGCACACGCAAAGGATCTGAACGCAGATGGCGTCGATGAAGTGGTGGTTCTGCCTTGGCTCCGTCAAGGCGCGGTGGTTGGCTACGACACGAGATCCGGCGACAGAGTGTTCACCTTTCCCGCCGACGGGCACCGAGTCTATAGCGCCGCATTCGGCAACCTCGACGGCGATGCCAATATCGAGATGCTGATGGGCTCCGAACAGTACGGGGGGGTCGGCTACACGCTCAGGGCCGTCGATACGGCTACCGCACAGATCCAATACGAGCAGACTGAGGACCGCAGTCCTTACACCAGCACCTTGATCGCCGACCTTGACCAGGACGGCCACGACGAAGTGGTGCTGGCGACGGTTTTCGGGCCCACCTCCAACATATCGCGGCGCAAGATGGCTGTGCTGAATGCGGAGAGCGGAAAGCTGCTGAGAGAGCGCGTTGAGTTCCCAGAATCTCGCGGCGGGTCCCGAAACGCCAAGCTGATGGCGATGCAGTTGGACGAAGACCCACAACTCGAAATCCTGCTTGGATACGCGGTCAATGGAGAGCCCTCGGTCACCATCCTCGATGGCCTTTCGCTCGAAACGGAAGGGGAGTGGCGAGGCACCAACGAGTTTGCGGCCGTTGCGAGCATGGCCCTGCTGCCGGGCCGCGATGGCGAGCCCCCGATGCTGGCTGTGGCCGCCTACACGCGTCTGTACCTGCTGAGCCTCCCCGACCTCACCCAAGTGTGGCGGTCCCCGGAGATGAGCTACAGCCATGAGCAGACTTACATCGTCCTGGCGAATATCGACGATGATCCTGCCGAGGAGATCGTCTGGGTGACCTGGTACCACGCCAGCGTATTTGACCGGGAGACGATGGCGTTGAAGTGGAGCAGACCACTCGAGGGTGAATGGTTGGGCGTGTCGGTCGAAGGTGAGGGGCCGGACTGCCGCTTGGTCGTGCTGGAACCGACGCGTATTGCGCGGCGCGACTGCGGCACCCTTGAAGTCGACACAGAGCGGCGCTACGTCGTGCAGAATGCGCAGTTCGCGCAGCTGCTTGGGGATTCCTACGGTAAGCTGCTTGTCGCCCAAGGAAACCGGCTTGTCGTCCAGCAGGCCCAGGCGGTTTTGCGGTCGTTCCAGTCGAGCGCAGATGAACTTGGCTCGTACAGTCGGGGGGAGGTCGCCCCCGGCAATGGGGGGCTCGTGGCGTTCATTGGGGACAGGGTCGGTGTACACGCGTTCCAGATCGAGCCCTCGAGCGTGCTGCCGCACCCCGGCCTTTACCGCGACGGCTTCGAGTAGGACATTCGTTGGTTCCGAATCGTCAACTGGTTGGCAGGCTAGTAAATACTCATTTTCGGGCACTGGGCCCCGATCTCGAATGCACACTCCTGGCCGGCTCCGGCCTGTCAGACCACTGCCCATGATGGTCAGTCGAGCCGCTGGGCGTGGTCAGCGTTGCTGGCGAAGTCGGTCGGCTGGCGTGGCGAACGTGATCAGATGGGTGGCGGTTTGCACCCGCAACTGTCTTGCTTAAAACGAAGGATTACGTACACTCGAATTCGTAGTGATGTCCATGTGGCGCGTCTTGGCTCGTCGCCGGGGCGTTGACGGCGCGCCGTGGCAGGCACAAGCCGGTCGGCCTGGCTCTGTATCGTGTGGAGAAGAGTGCATGCATCGGATCGACCTTCGGGCGCTTGCTGGCCTTCTGCTTTCTGTCCTGTGCTCAGGGGTCGCGGCGGACACCGCCTCTGGCGTGCTGGCCGCGCGGGTCTGGGGGCTTGCCAAGTACCACCATCCGCAGCTGGTCCGCTGCGCGGTCGACTGGGACGGCGCGCTGATCAGTCGCTGGGCGCGAATCGAATCCGCCGCCAGCGCCGATCAGCTGGATACCGAGTTGCTGGGCCTGCTTGCCGCTGCCGGAGCGATGCAGGAGATTGCGCCCAACGCGCAGACGCCGGCTTGGATCCGCGAGGCCGAGCTCAGCGAGCGGCTGCGCCGGCAGCTGGCCTGGCTGGCCCGTGAGCGGCCAGCGCAGCAGTGCAAGATCACGCCGGCGCCGGGCACCGGGCAGGCCAGATTCGACGTCGACCAGGGCTATGCCACGCTGACCCCGGATCGCGCTCGACGCGCCCTTGCCGCGCTGCGCTACTGGAACGCCATCGAGTACTTCTTCCCCTACAAGGCCGACATCGGTCGCGACTGGGCGGATGTCCTCGCCGAGCACCTTCCCCTGCTGCTAGACGCCGAACCGGGACTGCCGTTCTCGCGCGCGATGCGCAGGTTCAGCGCCGAAATCAATGATAGCCACGGCTACATGGACACGCCGCAGCCGCTGCTGGCCAGCGGCGCCGGTTTCGCCCCGCTCGCGCTGCGTCCGGTGGAAGGTCGCGCGGTGGTGGTGCGGGTGGGCCTGGCTGCGGTCGACAAGGTGCAACTTGGGGATGAGCTGCTGGCCGTGGACGGCGAAGCGGTTGCCGATCGCCTGCGCCGCCTCGACGCCGTGGGCTATGGCTCCAATCCGATCTCGCGATTGAGCGGACGGCATCGCGAGCTGACCTATGGCGAACCTGCGCTGGGCAGGTTCCGCTTCGCGCGTGCCGATGGCAGCGAGTACGAGGTCGAGCTGCAGCGCGCCTTCTCGCACAGCGCCGTGGTGCCGACGTCGCCGGTGTGGCGCACCGAGCAGCTGCCCGGCTGCCAGATCGGCGTGCTCGATCTGGCCCGGCTGCGTCCGGAGGACGTCGACCCGGCTCTGCAGGACCTGGCATCGGTCGATGCCTTGCTGTTCGACGTGCGCAACTATCCGCAGGGCACCATGTGGCCGCTGATCGACCGCTTGTTCGCGATGCCGGTCAACATGGCCTCGCTGACCATTCCGCGGTTTGATCAGCCCGGACAGTTCTTCTCGGTGGCCAATATTCTCGGCGGTGGACGGCCGAACGGGTTTCGCGGTCGCATCCTGCTGCTGCAGAACGAGGAAGCGATCAGCCAGTCGGAGTTCTCGCTGATGGGCTTCGAGGCCGACGGGCGCGCGATCAGCTTTGGCAGCCAGACCGCCGGCGCCGACGGCAACATCACCTGGGTCGACACCCCTGGCGGACTGAACCTGACCTTTTCCGGGCTCGGCGTGTTCTATCCGGACGGTCGCGAGACCCAGCGTGTCGGTATCGTTCCCGACGTGCATGTCGCACCCACCCGCATCGGCCTCGCCGCCGGACGTGACGAAGTGCTCGAAGCCGCGCTCGACTGCCGCTGGATCAATGCCGAAGTGCCGCGCCGACGCCCGGCCCAGGGGCTTTATGCCGCGCCGGATCGCGACGGCGAGGGCATCGACGTGCAGCGCGATGTGGGCGGCACGATCGCGGTGTTTTCCTACCACTACGACGCCGAGGGACGCCCCGAGTGGACCCTGTCGGTCGACAATGACCCGCGCAGTGGCGCGCAGCGCAGCTTCGCCGCTTTCTCGCCAGACGGTTCATCCAGCCAACGCAGTGGTTATGTGCTGGACTTCCATCGCGGCCCGTACTTTCCCGCTTGCGCTGCCGCTGATCAGCACAGTCTGCATCCGCGTGCGCGGTGGCAGTGGCCGGATGCCGGCGGCGGTGAGTCCTGCGTGTTGCCTCTGCTTGACGGACAGCCCGGCCCGGCGAGCGGCAGCTATGCCGGCAGCGGCGGCGAAGACGGCTGGGGCGTAAGCCTGCATCAGATGGGCGAGCTGCTGGCGGTGGTCGTCTATGCCTACGACGACGCCGGCCAGCCACGCTGGCTGATCGGCCAGGCCAACTGGCCCGGGCAAGGGCCGGCGCTGTTCGACCTGCAGCGCGCGCAGGGATTCTGCCAGGGTTGCCCGGCCCAGCCGATCACCCTCACCGAGGCCGGACAGCTGGAACTGCTGTTCGATGATCTCGCCGCGGAAGGTGGACATCAGCTGAGCATCGACGCCGACTTCGGCGACGGCAAACGCTGGCAACGCGAGGCGATGCCGCTGCGCCGTTTGACCCGCCCTGCGGTCGACTAGCCCGGATACTTCACCAGGCCGCCGTGAGCCGCCCTGCTTCTGGCTTGACGCCGGGCCATGGCAAGTCTCTGTGCTCCGTACACTCTGCACAGAAGCGATTCACGGCTGGCGAGGACCTCACTTGGCTTTGAAGCTGATCGTCGCGCCTTGCGTTCGGCGCCAGGTCGCAGCCGCAGCCGACCCGCCCGCCGCCATGCGTTCTGCATTCACCCGTGCGTGATGCACGGAGCGGATGCAGCTTACCCGGCGCCGGGTCTGGCGAGCGCCCACGCCAGTGCCGATGCGCCGCTGGCACGCGGTTTGCTCGACAAGGCATGTCCGCCTTCCGATCGAGGTCGTCATGTCAGGGTCGTTCCCCCAAGCGCCGTTGCCGCTCGCGTGTGTCACCCGGCATGGCTCAATAGATTCCGCGGCGCGTACCGCCATCCACGACGAGCAGCGGCAGCGCGAGGAGGCGCCACGTGCCGATCCGAATGCCGACACCACCGAACTGCCGATTCCCGGGCATCACGGTGGCGTACTGCCCCCGGTTCTCGGGCGCAGGGAAAATCGGCCACTGATCCCTTCGTCCGAGCCGCCCGAGGCGCCGGAGCAGGCAGAGCCGCCGCCGGCGACGCGTCCCGGCCGCGCGCCGGATCGCCGCTGAGTCGGCGGGAACGATGTGTTATCGATGCGCGCATCGCGCTCCCGGCCGATACTCTGGAGCCTGCTCGGCATGGCCGCCGTGGGCGGCTTTCTGGTGGTGCTGTCGATGAACTTCGTCACGCCGGAGAAGTCGCTTGGCGAGATCGTGCCGCACCGGCATGGCGTCGAGAGTCCGCAGTTCCGCCGCGAGCTCGGCGTGCTGCTCGGGCCCAGTCTGATGAGCGGCAACCGGGTCGACGCCCTGGAGAACGGCTGCGAGATTTTCCCGGCCATGCTCGAAGCGATTCGCTCGGCCGAAGAGACGATCACCTTCGAGACCTATATCTACTGGTCCGGCGAAACCGGGCGCGAGTTCACCGATGCGCTGGCCGAGCGCGCCCGGGATGGCGTACGGGTGCATGTCCTGCTCGACTGGGTGGGCAGCATGAAGATGGATGCCGACCTGCTGCAGCGCATGCGCGATGCCGGCGTGCGGGTCGAGCGCTTTCGTCCGCTGCGCTGGTACAACCTGGGCAAGCTGAACTACCGCACCCATCGCAAACTGCTGGTGGTGGACGGCCGGGTCGGCTTCACCGGCGGCGTCGGCATCGCCGATCAGTGGCAGGGCGACGCCCAGGATGCAGAGCACTGGCGCGACCTGCATTTCCGGGTGGAAGGGCCGGTGGTGTGGCAGTTCCAGGCCGCCTTCAACGACAACTGGATCAAGGCAACCGGTGAGGTGCTTACCGGCCGGGACTATTTCCCGACGCTGGCCGAAGTCGGCAACCTCGACGCGCACATGTTCGTGGCCTCGCCCTCGGGCGGCAGCGAAAGCATGCATCTGATGTATCTGATGTCAATCGCCGCCGCGCGGCGCAGCATAGATCTGCAGGCCGCCTATTTCGTCCCCGATGCGCTGACCCGAAAGGCCCTGGTCAACGCGCTGGGGCGCGGGGTCCAGGTGAGGATCATGGTTCCCGGGGTCAACATCGATGCCGAAGTGGTACGCATCGCTTCCAAGGCGGACTGGGGCGAGCTGCTGGAGGCCGGCGCCGAGATCCACGAGTACCAGCCGACCATGCTGCACAACAAGCTGCTGGTGATCGATCGCTACATGGTCTCGGTGGGCTCGACCAACTTCGACGCGCGCTCATTCCGGCTCAACGAAGAGGCGAGCATGAACGTGTACGACCGCAACTTCGCCGAGACGATGACCCGGATCTTCGAAACCGACCTGGCCCACACAGCCGCCTACGACTACGCGACCTGGCAGCAGCGGCCGTGGCGCGAGCGGCTGTTCGAAACCTTCGTCCTGCCGGTGCGCTCGCAGCTTTAGCCCGGATATTTCACCAGGGAGGCGGATGATCACGCCGGACATGGCGCCGAGCGCAAGGCGCGACGATCCCAAGTGGCGGGCACCCTGGTTTGAGGAGCAACGCGGCGATCGGCCTCAAGGCCAAGCAAGGGTCGCGTCGCCGTGCAGCGGCTGCGGGCAGGGCCCCGCTCCGCGCTACCATCGGCGGCTTCCCGGCTGGAGCAGGCGCTATGACCGACAAGCAGGCGTTGAAGAAGGTATCGATCGGCGCGTGGTCGCTGCTGCTGATCGCCTTGATCGTCTGGTTCTTTGCGCCGGACGACGATAAGACGCACAAGCGGCTGAAGGCGGTGCAGAGCGAGCTCAAGGCGCTGCGCGAATCGGTCGATCAGCTGTCGCGCCAGGTCGCTCGGCTGAGCGGCGAGGACCAACTGCCCGCGGCGTCTGCGGGTCGGGGCGCGGGCGCTGCGGCGGACGACTCCGAACGCTCATCGCCGACTCTCGGCAGTGCTGGCGGTGCCGATGCCGCGACCGCTGCGGGGTCGGCGCGCAGCCCTGATGGACAGGCTGCCAGCGGCGCGGCGGCGCGCGTTCCGCCCGACCCTGCCGCGCTCCAGGTCGAACGTGCCGACACCGAGGATCCGCCGCATTGAGCCGGGCGCCGCGGGACTGCCCGCTGTGCGCGGCGCGGACCTGCAGCCTGTACGCCAGGGTCAAGGAGGTGGCCTTCCTGCGCTGCGCCCGGTGCGCCCTGGTGTTCCGCCAGCCTGAGTGCTGGCCCGGTGCCGAGGCCGAGCAGGCCCTGTACCGCAGTCATCGCAACCAGCCTGATGACCCTGGCTACCGCGACTTCGTCCGACCGCTGGCGGCGGCCCTGCTCGAGCGGCTGGAGGCGGAGCGCAGCGGACTCGACTTCGGCTGTGGTGAGGGCTCGGCCCTGGCCGCCATCCTGGTCGAGGCCGGTCAGCGCGTGCGCGGCTACGATCCGCTGTTCTGCCCGGATGCCCGGGCGCTGGCCCAGGACTACGACTTCATCGCCCTGTGCGAGGTCGCCGAGCACCTGCACCGGCCGCGGGAAACCTTTGCCATGCTCGACCAGCGGCTGCGTCCGGGCGGACTGCTGGCGCTGCGTACCGGGTTTCTGCCGCCGCCCGAGCGCTTTGCCGGCTGGCACTACCTGCGTGACCCCACCCACGTGCTCTTCTATTCGCCGCAGAGCCTGCGCTGGCTGGCCACATCGCTGGGCCATGAATGCGAGATTCCCTGCGCTGACGTGGCCATTCTGCGCAAGCCGGCGTTACCGACGCTGGATCCTGCACGCTGATCAAACAGCACGCTAAGTAGGACTGCGAGGGCGCGTTCAGCGCAGCGCCGAGCAATTGCTCGGCGCCTTTGGTCTACAATCGCGCCCCTTCCGCGCTGGCCCTTGTCTGTCGGCGCCCGCTCCGCTCTGCGACCGTTCGCAAAGGAACTCCCTTGAGCCTGACCTCCCGCCTGCGCCAGCAGTGGTTCGGGAACCTCCGTGCCGACCTGATGGCTGGCCTGGTGGTTGCCCTGGCCCTGATTCCCGAAGCGATCGCCTTCTCGGTGATCGCCGGGGTCGATCCCAAGGTCGGCCTGTACGCCTCGTTCTGCATTGCCGTGGTGATCGCCTTCACCGGAGGCCGACCCGGAATGATCTCGGCTGCGACCGGCGCCATGGCTCTGGTCATGGTCATGCTGGTCAAGGAGCACGGACTGCAGTACCTGCTCGCCGCTACCCTTTTGACCGGCGTGCTGCAGATCATCGCCGGCCTGCTCAAGCTCGGTGACCTGATGCGCTTCGTCTCGCGCTCGGTGATCACCGGCTTCGTCAATGCGCTGGCGATCCTGATCTTCTTCGCCCAGTTGCCCGAGTTGATCGGTGTGCCGTGGACGGTCTATGTGATGACCGCCGCCGGCCTTGCGATCATCTACGGCTTTCCCTACCTGACCAGGGCAGTGCCGTCGCCACTGGTGGCCATCGTCCTGCTGACCGCGGTGGCGATCACCTTCGGCATCGACATCCGCACCGTCGGCGACATGGGCGACCTGCCCGACAGCCTGCCGGTATTCCTGCTACCCGATGTGCCGCTCAATCTGGAAACCCTGGCGATCATCTTCCCGGTCTCGGTGACCCTGGCCGTGGTCGGCCTGCTGGAGTCCCTGCTCACCGCGCAGATCGTCGACGATCTCACCGACACCCCCAGCGACAAGAACCGCGAGGCCACCGGTCAGGGCGTGGCCAATATCGCCGCCGGCATGCTCGGCGGCATGGCCGGCTGCGCGATGATCGGGCAGTCGGTGATCAATGTGAAATCCGGTGGCCGCGGACGGCTGTCGACCCTGACCGCCGGCGTCGTGCTGTTGATCCTGGTGGTGTTCGCCGGGCCCTGGGTGGCGCAGATTCCGATGGCCGCCCTGGTCGCGGTGATGATCATGGTCTCCATCGGCACCTTCAACTGGGCCTCGGTACGCGACCTGCGCACCCATCCGCGCAGCTCCAGCATCGTGATGATCGCGACCGTCGTGGTCACCGTGTTCACCCATGACCTGGCCAAGGGCGTGTTCACCGGCGTGCTTCTCTCGGCGCTGTTCTTCGCCCGCAAGGTCGGCCAGGTGCTGCATGTTTCCTCTACTTCGGAAGACGAGGGCCGCGCCCGCGAGTACCGCGTGGTCGGCCAGGTGTTCTTCGCCTCGGCGACCAGCTTCGGCGCCGGCTTCGACTTCCGCGAGGCGCTGGAGCGCGTGCGCATCGATGTCAGCCGGGCACATTTCTGGGACCTGTCGGCGGTCGGCGCGCTGGATCGGGTAGTGTTGAAGTTCCGCCGCGAAGGCACCGAGGTCGAGCTGGTCGGTTTGAACGAGGCCAGTGCCACCCTGGTTGAGCGACTGGGCATTCACGACAAGCCCGATGCGGTTGCCCGCCTGTCCGAGCACTGAGTGTAGCGACGCCTTGCCGACCTGCCACCCCAAAAAAAGGGACGCGCCATGAGCCACGAGCTGATCCACACCGACGGCCACATCTGCGCTGCCATCGACGCTTCGGCCTACGCGGCCAGCGTGGTTGGCCTTGCCGCCTGGGCCGCGCAGCGCACCGGCGCGCCGCTCGACCTGCTGCACGTGCTCGATCCGCACCCGGAAACCGCAGCGGCCTCGGCGATCGACCTCAGCGGCAACCTGGGTCTTGGAGCCCAGGAGCTGCTGCTCGATGATCTGGCCCGGCTTGACGAGAAGCGCGCCAAGCTGGCCCAGCAGCAGGGCCGGGCCCTGCTGCAGCGTGCCGCAGCCGAGGCCGAGGCGGCCGGTGCCAAGCCCCGCGAGCAGCGACTGCGCCACGGCGAGCTGGTCGACACCCTGACCGATATCGAGCAGGACGTACGCCTGTTCGTGATCGGCAAGCGCGGCGAACACGCCGACCTTGCCCGCGGCCATCTGGGCGGCAACCTTGAGCGCGTGGTCCGCGCCGTGCACCGCCCGGTGCTGGTCGCCGCGCGCAGCTTCCGCCCGATCCAGCGCGTGCTGATCGCCTACGACGGCAGTCCAACCACCCGCAAATGCGTGCAGATGGTCGCCGCCAGCCCGCTGTTCCACGGCCTCACGCTGCAGCTTCTCCTGGTTGGCGACAACAATGCGGCCAACCGCGCCCACCTCGAATGGGCAAGCCAGACGCTGCAGGACGCCGGCCATCCGGCCAGCTGCCTGCACCGCCAGGGTAATGTCGAAGAACTGATCGCCGCCGCCGTGCGCGACGAGTCGGTGGATCTACTGGTGATGGGTGCCTACGGCCACTCGCGGATCCGCCAGCTGATCATCGGCAGCGCCACCACCACCATGCTGCGCACCTGCCTGGTCCCGGTGCTGCTGCTGCGCTGAGTTGAGCTGCGCGGAGCAGGACATAGTGTCCTGTCACGGATGAAGCGGAAGAGGGATCGCGACGGGATGGGCGTGCGGGACGCCGT
>CAYGMG010000112.1:0-12949 GCA_964350895.1 uncultured Lysobacter sp. | reverse complement strand
CCATTCGACATGCGTGGTGCCATTTCGCCAAGGGGTCTTGAGTTCGTACCGCACCTTGCCCTGCGGTGAGATCGACAACCGCTTCTCGCTGATCCCCGGACGCGTGATGTAGCGGCACAGCTTTTCCAGCTTGTGGCTCTCGTGCGCCTAGGCGGCCACGCCGGCATGCAGGGAGAAGCCGCCAACCTTGCCGGCATCGCCCTCCAGCGGGTCGGCATCGCTGGGCAGCGTTTGCAGCGTGACCACCTTGCGTCCAGCGTGCTTTCCGGTGGCGATGCGGTAGGTGATCGAACTCATCCGCAACCCATCCATGCCGTCGTCGCTACTCGCGCTCTCGGACAGGAACACGGGTTCGTCTTCGCCTTCGAGCCAGCCCCGACGCGTCAGGTGCCGGCACACGCGATGTGCGATCGTGCCGGTCAGCTCCGTCAGTTGCGCTGATGTGGGCGCGCGGGCGCGGTGAAGTCGCGGCTTGCGCTGCGGACGCTCGGTGGTGTCCTCGTACACGCCGTCGAGCCACAGCATGTGGAAGTGGATGTTGAGATTCAGCGCGCTGCCGAAGCGCTGAATCAGGGTCACCGCGCCGCACTGTGCGCTGGCACGCTCGATGCCCGTTTGATCGGCCAACCAACCGGCGATCACGCGCTGCACGATGCCCAGCACCGGGCCGATGGCCTCCGGTTTGCTGGCGAACAGGAAGCGCAGGGGGTAAGGAAAGCTCAGCACCCATTGCCGCACCGGGCGCGGGCCAAACACCTCCTCCACCAGATGTCGCGCACTCTCGGCCATACGCCGCGCGCCGCAGCTGGGGCAGAAGCCGCGCTTCTTGCAGGAGAACGCCACCAGCCTCTCCGCGCGGCAGTGCTCGCAGACCACGCGCAAGAAGCCGTGCTCCAGCACCCCGCAGCGCAGGTATTCGTCGAACTCCTCGCGCACGTAGGTGGGCAGGCAGCGGTCCTCCGCATCGAGGCGCGCCAGGAAGTCCGGGTAATGCGCCTCGACCAGCGCGTACAGCAGCGTGCGCTCGGGTGCATGGCGCGCGTGATGCGGAGTGACGTAGGCAGCCTGCCGTGGCACGCACACCGCGACCTGCCGCCGGAATGCGGCGAGGCGCGGCAAGCAGCGCTCCGGTGCAAGGACGGCTGCTCAGGGTTGCGCCCGCCATCAGCGGTTCACATCGGCGTATTCCGATCTTCGCGTCAGACATTGCCACGGCGCGGGCAGGGCGTTCTCCGACCGCCCTGAAGGCCTCGTTGTTCGCGAGTCGACGAGCACCGCAGACCGGCCGGTTATGGCCGATAGTCGCCGGTCAGCCGACAGCGCCTCCGGCGCTACCGAAGGTCCGCTTTCGGGCAGCGACGAATGCTAACAATGGGTCGGTAGTTCCCCGTCGCGCCAAACATTCACGAGCGTCCGCTGACTCGGGCATGCTTGGACACTGATTCCAGCCAGGCTTGCGTATGTCTCCTGTTCCCCGTCCCTGGCCGAAGGCCGAGCGTGTGGCCCTGGTGCTGGTCGTGCTGGCGGCGTTGATCGTCTCGGGCATTGCGCCGCATGACCGCCTGACCTGGTTCATGGAGGTGATCTGGGTGGTGGTTGGCTTGCCGCTGGTGATCGGCTGCTGGGGCCGATTCCCACTTAGCAGACTGCTTGGCTGGCTGCTTGCGCTGCACGCCCTGGTGCTGATCTATGGCGGGGCTTATACCTATGCGCTGACGCCGCTGGGGCTGTGGGCACAGGACGCCTTCGAGCTGGCGCGCAATCACTATGATCGGCTTGGTCATCTGATGCAGGGCTTCGTGCCGGCAATCCTCGCTCGCGAGTTGCTGCGTCGGCGCACGCCACTGCAGCCCGGAGGCTGGCTGGCCTATCTGTGTATCGCCGCGGCGCTGAGCTTCAGTGCGTTCTTCGAGATGATCGAGTGGTGGGCGGCCTTGTTCTGGGGCGGCGCGGCGGACGCTTTTCTGGCTACCCAGGGCGATGTCTGGGACACCCAGTGGGACATGTTCTGCGCGCTGATCGGCGCTGCGCTGGCCCTGCTGCTTTTCTCCCGCCTGCACGAGCGCCAGCTGCGCGGCGCCGGCTGAGCGCGGCCGTGTGCTACTCGTCGCCGCTGCCCAGGCCGTACTTCTCCAGCCGGCGGTAGAGCGCGCCGCGCGACAGGCCGAGCTTGTCCGCGGCGCGCTGGACATTGCCCTCGCAGACGTCGAGCGCGTGGCGGACCATCGCCTCTTCCAGCTGCTCCAGGGTCATCTCGCTGTCGACCACGCCGCCGGCGGCGGGAGCGGCGGCGGCACCGCCAAGGCCCAGCTCGTCGGCCTGGATCTGCTTGCCGGCGGCCATCAGCACCGCGCGCTCGATGACGTGGCTCAGCTCGCGGACATTGCCGGGCCAGGCGTACTCGCGCAGCCGATTCAGCGCCGAGGGCGCAAAGCCCAGGCCCTCGCGCTGGTAGCGGCGGGCGCAGCGGGCCAGGAAGTCGGCCGCCATCGGCTCGATGTCCTCGCGGCGCTGGCGCAGCGGCGGCAGGGTGATCTCCACCGTGTTGAGGCGGAACAGCAGGTCCTTGCGGAAACGACCGGCCTCGACCTCGTCGCGCAGCGTGGCATTGGTGGCCGAGATCAGCCGTACGTCGACCTTCAGGGTGCGCGAGGAGCCGACCCGCTCAAACTCGCCTTCTTCCAGAACGCGGAGCAGCTTGGGCTGCTGCGAGGGCGGGATGTTGGCGATCTCGTCGAGGAACAGGCTGCCGCCGTCGGCCAGCTCGAAGCGCCCGATGCGGTCACTCTTGGCGTCGGTGAAGGCGCCTTTGACGTGGCCGAACATCTCCGATTCGAAGATGCTTTCGCTGATCCCGCCCATGTTGACCTTGATCAGCGAATTGCCGGCGCGCCGGCTTAGCGCATGGATGCGCCGGGCGACCACGCCCTTGCCGGTGCCGTTTTCGCCGAGCACCAGCACGTTGGCATCGGTCGGCGCGATCCGCGCGATCATCTCCAGCACCGGGCGCATGGCCGGGCTTTCGGCGATGAAGGGTTCATCCGCCGGTCCCTTGAGCAGGGCGTTCTCCGCGCCCAGGCGCTCGGCGCGGCGATGCTCGCGCGACCAGCTGACCTGTGCTCCCAGCACGTTGAGCAGGCGCTGGTTGTCCCAGGGTTTCTCGATGAAGTCCGAGGCGCCCAGCTGCATGGCGCGCACCGCCAGATCGATACTGCCCCAGGCGGTCATCACCACCACCGGCATCGAGGCATCGACCTTCTTGAGCGCCTGCAGCAGCTCCAGGCCCTCGGCCCCGGAAGTGGTGTCACGGCTGTAGTTGAGATCGATCAAGGCGGCGTCGAAGGGCTCGCGCGCGGCCTTCTCCAGCGCTTCGCGCGGACTGCCGGCGGCGACGCAGCCGTAGCCCTCCGACTTCAGCAGCAGGCGCAGGGCAGTCAGCACATCGGACTGGTCGTCGGCGAGGAGGATGCGTGGAGCGCTCATCGTGGAAGTCTAACCGGGCCGCCCGCTCCCCTTGTAGGAGCCAGCTTGCTGGAGATCGCCTGCTCCAGCAACACATCGCCAGCAAGCTGGCTCCTACAAGGGCGCGGGTGGATCGGGCGCATCACACCACCTGTCCGTCGCGCAGCTCGATCATCCGCTGTCCGCGTCGCGCATACTCCGGGTTATGGGTGACCTGGACCACGGTGATGCCGTCGCGGTTGAGCTCGCAGAGCAGATCCATGATCAGCTCGCCCTGCGAGGAGTGCAGGGCGCCGGTGGGCTCGTCGGCGAGCAGCAGGCTGGGTCGCAGCAGGGCGGCGCGGGCGACCGCGATCATCTGCTGTTGGCCACCGGACAGCTGGCGCGGATACAGGCCACGCTTGTCGGCGATCTCGAAGCGCGCCAGCGCGGCGTCGACCCGCTCGCGGCGCTCGTTGCGGCCGACGCCGCGGTACTCCAGCGGCAACTCCAGGTTCTCCTGAACGCTGAGATCGTCGAGCAGGTGGTAGTGCTGGAAGACGAAGCCGATATGGTCGCGGGCGAAGTTCTTGCGTTCGCGCTCCTTCATCGCGTGCAGGGCCTGGCCGTCGAAGTGGTACTGGCCCTTCCAGTCCGCGTCCAGAAGCCCGAGCACCGAGAGCAGCGAGGACTTGCCCGACCCCGACGGCCCCATGATGCTGAGGAACTCGCCGCGGGCGATCTCCAGCTGGATGTCGCGCAGCACCCACTGCTGGCCAGCGGGCAGTCGGTAGCTCTTGCTCAGTTCTTGCAGGGAGATCATCTGTTTCTTCCGGTGGCAGGTGAGGGGGTCAGGTGTGACGCAGGGCTACCATAGGCT
This sequence comes from uncultured Lysobacter sp., assembly GCA_964350895.1. Classification (GTDB taxonomy): domain Bacteria; phylum Pseudomonadota; class Gammaproteobacteria; order Xanthomonadales; family Xanthomonadaceae; genus Pseudomarimonas. The sequence continues at coordinate 8,628 of CAYGMG010000112.1, read as the reverse complement.
CGGTGCGCGCGGCCCGCCACGCAGGAATCAGCGCGGCGGCCAGTGCGGCGACCAGCAGGACCGCGATGCCGCTGCCGACCACGCCCAGCTGCGCACCTTCAATGCCGAACAGCTGGTTCTGCAGCAGCCGCAGCACGCCCAGCGCGGCGCCGGTGCCGAGCGCGATTCCGGCCAGCACCGGCAGCAGGCTCTCGCCCAGCATCTGCCGAATCAGCAAACCAGGTCGCGCGCCGATCGCCAGCCGCAGCCCGAATTCGGCGACGCGCTGCTGCTGGCGCAGCGCGGCCACGGCGTACACGCCAAAGGCGGCCAGCAGCAGGGCAGCAAGCGCGAAGGCGCCCACGGTGCGGGCAAAGAAGCGCGCGCTGGCGAACTCGGCGTCGACTTCATCACTGAGGGCGAAGATCCGCGTGCTGGCCTCGCGTGGGTCAACCTCGAACAGGGCATCGGTGAACTGCTTCTCGTAGCCGCCGAGCGGCAGTTGGCTGCGGACCAGGAAAGTCATCGCCGTGCTCGGCGCCATCTCGAACGGGACCAGCAGCTCCGGGCCGACCCCGGCACGCAACCCGGTGTTCAGGCTGTCCTCGACCACGCCGACGATGCGGTAGTCGGTGCGCGGCCCGTTGCCGAGCGGCAGCTCGACCCGGCGACCCAGCGGATCCTGATCACCGAACAGCCGGCGCGCGAGTTCCTGGTTGACCAGCGCGACCCGCTCGGCGCCATCGCGATCGCTGTCCATAAAACCGCGGCCGGCGAGCAGGGCGATGTCGAGTACGGCCAGATAGTCGGGTGATGCGCGGCGAATGGCGAGACGGAAGGGCTCGGCCTGGTCGCGTTCGGGCAGTTTGATGTCGGCGCTCATGCCACCGATGATCGACAGCGGCGCCGAGCTGGCAGTGGCGACGCGGTCTACCCCGGGAAGCTGGGCAAGCCGCTCGGCCAAGCGGCGAGCGAAATCGCGTTGCGCTTCGGCCTCGCCGCCATGGAACAGCTGCAGGGCGTAGACGCGCTCGTGCGTGATCCCGGTGTCCACCGCCTGCAGCTTCCACAGGCTAAACAGCAGGGCGCTGCCGGCCACCAGGCTGACCGTAGACAGTCCGGCCCCGAGCATTGGCAGCCAGCCGCGACGCTGCTGCCGGCCAACCAACCCGCGCCCGCCTGAACGCATCGCTTCGACGGCGTCCGCACGCGGACGCAGGGCGCCAGCCAGCGCAGCGAACACCGGGGCCAGCAGGCCGAGCACGCCGGCGAACACCAGCACCGGCAGGTCGATGGCGATGGCGTCAACCCGCGGCACGCTACTGCGCGCCAGATCACGCAGCTGCTCGATGCCGAGCATGGCCATCGCCAGCCCCAGCGCGACGGCCAGCAGGGCCAGCACCAGCACTTCGATCAGCTGGGTACGGAACAGCCGCGTGCGGCTTGCGCCCAGGGCCTGCACCACGGCTTGCTCGTGGCGCCGCGCGGTCTGCCGCGCATCAACCAGTATGGCGACATTGGCGCAGGCGATCAGCAGGACCAGCAAGGCCACGGCGAAGGCGCCCCAGAGCACGCCGCGCAGACCGCCGACGATGCGCTCCAGCATCGATCGCGTCTGCAGGCTGGCCAGCGGCTCGGCCAGGCCGTGGCGCTCGGCAAGCCCGGTAGCAAGGGCAGCCAGACGCGCCGCCTGCTGCGCGTCGCCAAGTGCTGGATCGAGTCGGGCGATGCCGTTGACGAAGCGCGCGTTCCACACCCAGGGCTGGTCCATGGGGTAGGCATCGCGAGGCATCGCCCGCCACGCGCCCACCGTGCTGCTTGGCACGGCAAAGGACGCCGGCATCACCCCGGCCACCCGCAGTCGGCCGGCGCCGGTTTCCAGGGTCTTGCCGATCGCCGCGGGATCGCCGGCGAAAAGCCTTTGCCACTCCTGGTAGGAGAGGATCACCGCGTCGCTGCTGTTGGCGAAGTCCTCCTCGGCAAACCAGCTGCCGTGCAGCGGCGGCATGCCCAGGGTGGAGAAGAACCCGCTGCTGACATTGACCAGGTTGAACTCGCGTGGGCGCTCGTCCTGGTACACGGTCATCCCGCCCCAGACGTAGAAGCCGAAGTCGGCGAACGGCGCGCCCTCGCGCTCCAGCGCCAGCGCCTCGGCCGGCGTAAGGCTGCCGCGGCTGACGCCACGCTCCGGATGCTCGACCTCCAGCACCACCAGCCGTTCCGACTGCGGAAAGGGCAGCGCGCCGAACACCCCCTGCAAGGTGCCGAACATCGTCGCGCCGATCGCGATCCCACAGGCCAGCATGGCGACAATCGCAAAGCTGTAGCCCGGAGACTGCAGCAGCCGGCGCAGCGCGTGGCGGATGTCATGGGCAAGGTGCATGGCGGCACTCCGAAGGGCGGGCTCAGGTCGGTTAGCGCGCAGGCAGACGCCTGCTCCCCTTCTCCCATACAAGTCGCATGCCAGTCGGGAGCGCCGCACAGGAGCGTGGTTCTGCCGCGTCCTCGCGGCATGCCGCGTTCGATTCCGGACCGACTGTCCGGTTGCGGACTCCCCTGGCCTCGGTTGTGTGCGATCACTCGATCGTCGATGGCCAGCCCGGCAGGATCCGCTCGCCCAACCAGCGCAGCGGTTCGAGATTGTCGGCCTGGTTGTAGCGACGGCCAACGGTGACATACACCGCGTCGAGTTCGGGCATCACCACGACGAAGTTGCCGCCGTTGCCCCAGGCCATGAGCAGCCGGGTGCGTGGCAGCGCCGGATTGCGGGTGGCATCGATCCACCACAGATAGCCGTAGCGCTGGGAGCGGCCGGGGATCTCGGCGTGCGCCTTGGTCATTGCCGCGATCCAGTCGCGGCTGACCAGCTGGCGGCCTTGCCATGCGCCCTCATCGAGCACCAGCTGGCCAATCGCCAGCAGGCCGCGCGGCGCGATCGCGAGGTGTCCGCCGGTATCCGTATCGCGGCCGCGGTTCCAGCTGGCCCAACGCACATCATCGCGTTCCAGCGGGAGGAACAGCACTTCGCGGGCGAACTCCGGCACCGGTTTGCCGCTGGCGTTGGCGAGGATCCGACCAAGGGCGATCACGTTTCCGGTGCAGTAGGAGAATCGCGTTCCCGGCGGATCGCGCATCGGCACCCGCGACCAGAAGCCAAGCCAGTCGCGGGTCCGGTACATGCTGTCCTCATGGCCGGGCGAGCCGGGCGTCCAGTCATCGCAGTCAAGGCCGGAGCGCATTGTCAGCAGGTCGACCAGGCGCATCCTGGCGCGCAGGGGATCATCAAAGGCAGCGGCGAGCTCGGGCAGCAGGTCTTTAACTTTGACCTCCACCGAGGCGATCAGCCCGCGGTCAATCGCCATGCCGACCAACAGGGCGGTCACCGACTTGGTCGCCGAACGGATGTCGACCTTCTGCCAGCGCAGTCGGCGACGCTCCGCGTCGAGCAGAAGCTCACCGTCCCGCGAGAGCAGCAAGGCATCGATCCCGCGTTGCTTGCCGGCGGCCACTTCGGCGCCGAGGTCCTCGGGATCTGCGCCGGAGGCAAGGCCCGGGTAGGCGCACAAGCAGCACAGCAACAAGAGCAGGCGCATGGGACTTCCAAACAATGCGTGGATCGGTGTGATGCGGGCAACAACTCTCAGGTTTAGTGGACCATCCCGAGCTCGCACGCTTGGAGTCGCCCGCTGCTGCCTGCGCGGCGCAGCGGGCACGCCGAGCTCGGCGCTGCCGGGCTAGTGGACTGCAACGGACAAATCGATAGCAGCTCGCTGGGTATGGCCGCGCTGGACCTGCGCCTCACTCGGCCGCTTCGCGGCCGGCGGCAAGCCGCCTTCGCCTTCGCTCCGCTCGGTCGGCCAATAGCTACGGCCATTGGCCTCGCTCCGGCTCGGCGTCCATCGCGACCATATCGGCGCCATCCCTGTACCGTTTCATCCGTTGCAGGACACTAGTCCTCGCGCAGCGCCACCGTCGGCTCGATCCGCAGTGCGCGCCGCGCCGGGACCCAGCAAGCCACCAGGGCAGCGCTGGCAAGGGCGATCAGGGCCGGCAGCCAGATCCGCCAGCTCATCCCGCTGGCCTCCAGCCCGGTAGTCCCGAGCATGCCGGAGAGCAGGCTGGCAAACGGAATGCCGAGCACCAGGCCGATGCACAGGCCGATCAGGACCTGACCGAGGGTGCGCCGCAGCAGGCCGCTGAGCAGCAGGCCATTGGCCGCGCCCAGCGCCCGGCGCACGCCGATCTCGCGGGTGCGCCGTCCGACATTGAAGGCGACCACGCCGTACAGGCCGCTGGCGGCGAGCAGCAGGGCGATGATGCCGAATGAGGTGAACATTCGCGCCAGCAGATGCTGGCCGATGGTCGCCTCGAACAGCACATCGTCATACGGGCGCACCCAGTACAGCGGGCTATCCGGATCAAGCCGCTGGGCGATGGCGGCGAGCGGCTGGGCCATGCCCATCGGCGCCTCGCGGGTGCGCACCATCAGCGAGAAGAAGCGCTGCGGCGACTGCGCGAAAGGCACGAAGACCGATGCCTCGCGCGGGTCGTCGATGTCGTCCATCTGCACCGGTCGGACCACGCCGACAATGGTCGCCACGCGCTCGGTTCCGCCCTCGGGATCAAGCACGAAGCGCCGGCCGATGGCATCTCCGCCGCCGAGGTAGCGATCGACAAAGGTCTGGTCGACGACCATCACCGGTTCGGCCTCGGCGCTGTCGGTCGGCTCCAGAAGGCGCCCGGCGACGCGCTCGGCGCGCAGCGTTTCGAAGAACGACGGGTCCACAGCGCTGTAGCCAACATCCTGATAGCCGGTGGCCGGTTTGGCGGTGCCGAACTCGAGCACGTCCTCGTTGGCCCCCATCAGCCCCGGCAGCGAGGAGCTGGCGGTCGCGGCCAGAACGCCGGGCTCTTCGCGGATCGCCTCCAGCAGCGTATCGACCTGTTGGGTGAGCAGGCGCGGATCGGAGAAGCGCTCGGGCATGACCCCGATGCGCGCGGTGAGCACGCTGTGGGTGTCGAGGCCAAGATCGAACTGGTCGAGTTGGCGCACGGTCTGCACCAGCAGGGCGGTGGCCATCAGCACGGCCAGCGAGAACGCCACCTGGCCGACCATCAGCCACTGGCTGAGCCGGGCGAATCCGCCGCCGCCCTGGCTTGCGCCGCGCAGGTCGAGATCGCGGCGCGCCGCCGCGTGCAGGGCCGGCAGGATGCCGCTGAGCAGGGCGGTGAGCAGGGCGCAGCCGGCGGCGATTGCCAGCATCTGCGAATCGATGGCGAACACCATCCAGTGCGGCGGACCGTTGTCGGTGCTGGCCTGCATTTCGGCCACCACGGCCTGAACACCCAGTTGCGCCAGTGGCAGGGAGATCAGCAAGGCGATCAGGCTGAGCAGGCCCGACTGCAGCAGCAGGCCGAGTAGCAGACGGCCGCGGGTGGCACCGATTGCGCTGCGCAGGGCCAGTTCGCGCTCCCGCGCCAGCAGACCGCCCAGCAGCAGGTTGGCGACATTGGCACAGGCGATCAGCAGGACCAGGCCCACCGCCACCGCCATCACCGAGAACAAGGTGATGGTCTCGCGGTCGACGAACTGGTACTTGAGCAGATCGAAGCCCACCGCCCGGGCCCGCGAGCGCATCGCTTCCGGATCGCGCTCGCTGGCCTCGATGAACCAGCTGTCGAGCGCGGCCTTGATCTGCTCGCCGCTGACCCCGGCACGCGGCCGCAGCACGACGTCGAAGCAGCATTCGCCCTCGCCCTCGCCGCGGCTCAGCTGCAGCGGCTGCCAGAGGCGCTCGCGCCACGGGTAGCTAAACTGCGCGGGCATCACGCCGATGACGGTGGCCGGCCGCGCGTTGATCCGGATCGTGCTGCCAAGGACGCCAGGATCGGCGTCGAAGCGCTGCCGCCAGACCGCGTCGGAGAGCAGGACCACGGCCGGCGCGCCGGGAATCTCGTCAGCGGCAACGAAGCCGCGGCCGAGCTGCGGCGCGACGCCGAGCACGCCGAGCAGGTCGGCGCTGATCCGCGCCCCCGCATAGCGCTCGCTGACCCCGTCGCTGCCAAGGTTGCTGGTCTGCTGGCTGTAGGCGGCAACGGTTGCCAAGCCGTCCAGGCGCTCACGCCAGTCGAGGAAGTCGTTGGCCGCAAGCAGGTCGTAGCGGCGCGTGTCGAGGTCGTCATCGTTGTCGATCAGGCCGCCACGATACAGCTGGCCGCTGTCCGCAAACGGCAGCGGATTGAGCACCAGGGTGTTGAGGAAGCTGGCGATCGACAGCGCCGAGGCAAGGCCGGCGGCCAGTACCAGCACGGCCAAGGCGCTGAAGCCCGGGCGGCGCAGGACCGTCTGCCAGGCGGCGCCTAATTCGAACCAGAACGTGTGCATGCTGACTCCTTGCCCGCGGGCAGTGATCAATCGTGACGAAGGGCTTGCATTGGGTCGACGCGCCCGGCGCGGCGCGCCGGCGGAAGTGCCGAGAGCAAGGCGACGCTCAGCAGCAGCAACAGCGCTCCGAGCAGCACGCCCGGCTCGTGAGGTCCGAGGCCAAACAGCAGTGACTGGGCCGCGTTGGCAGCCAGCATGGCGACGGCAAGGCCAATCAGCAGGCCGCCTGCGGCCATCCGCCCGACCTGGGCAAAGACCATGGCCCTGAGCCGTTGCGGCGGAGCGCCAAGAGCCAGGCGCAGGCCGAACTCGCGCAGCCGCTGGCTGAGCCCGTAGCTGACCACGCCGTACAGACCGACCGCGGCGAGCAGGGTGGCCAGGATGGCGAACGCGCCGGTCAGGGTGCTGATGGTGCGCTCAAGCATGGTGTTGTGCCTGAGCTGCTCGACCAGGGTCTGCAGATCCTCCACCGGAAGCTGTGGGTACAGTTCGGAGACCGCCGAGCGCAGGCTGGCCAGCAGGGTCTCGGGCGCCTCCGCGGCGCGCACGTAGAAGATCATCTGCACGTGTCCGCCGGTCTGCCGACGCGGCAGGAACAGCTGCTCGCGGTTGTTCTCGCGGATGCTGTTGTAGCTGCTGTTGGCGACCATGCCGACGATCTCGATGTCCAGCTCGCCGCCTTCACCCAGCGACAGCCGCTTGCCGACCGCCTCCCGCCCAAGGCCGAACTTCTCCGCAAAACGCTGGTTGACCACGGCCACCCGTGGACGCCCCTTGGCGTCGGCGGCGCTGAAGCCGCGTCCGGACATCAGCGGCATGCCGAGCGTGTCGAAGTAGTTCGGGCCGACCTCGTTGTAGTAGCTGTGGTTGCCGTCGGCGCTGCGCTCGATCCAGCCCTCGACGCTGACATTGCTGCCCCAGTCGCTGTTCGACAGCAGGGGAACCATCGAGGTGCTCACCGCGCGCACTCCGGGCAGGCCGGCGATCCGCTCCTCCAGGGCGTCGTACAGCGCATCGGCCTGTTCGGCGCCATAGCCAACCCGCCGCGGCGCGACCGAAAGGCTGGCGATCGATTCGATCTGCATGCCGGAGTCCACCTGATGCAGGTTGTACAGGCTCTGCGCGAACAGACCGGCCAGGACCAGTGAGGCCATCGACAGGGCCACCTGCGTCGTCGCCAGGATCTGCCGGAAGCGTCCGGCGAAACGTCCGCCGAGCCGCGAGTCGCCCTGCCGGAGCGTCTGCATCGGCGACGCCTGCGATTGCTGCCAGGCCGGCAGCAGGCCAAACAGCAAGGTGGTGCCGAGCGCGCTGAGCACGGCGAAGCCGACCAGCCGCAGGTCGAGGCCGAGCTGCAGGTTGTATCCGGCTTCGGCCGGCAGCAGGCTGCCGACCAGGCCGAGGGTGGCAGCGGCCACCGGCAGGCTGGCCAAGCCACCGAGCAGGGCCAGGGCCACCGACTCGGCCAGCAGCTGGCGCAGCAGGCGCGTCCGGCTGGCTCCGATCGAGGCGCGCAAGGCCAGCTCGCTGCTGCGCGCCGCGCCGCGCGCCAGCAGCAGGTTGGCGACATTCAGGCAGGCGATCAGCAGCACCAGGGCGGCAATCGACCACAGGATCAGCAGGCCGTCGCCGGCTCGTTCGCTGATGCTGCTCTGCCCGCGCGCGCCGGGCAGCAGCTGCAGCGGTCGGTCGAGGAAGGCCTGGCGGATGCTCGGATCGCTGCTGCCAAGGCCAGGCAGGTCGCGCTCGCGCACCAGTCGCTGGTACAGGGTGTTCAGTACCGATTCGGCCTGCTCGCGGGTGACGCCCTCGGTGAGCCGGCCGAAGCCATAGACCCAGTAGCTATGCCGATCCTCGCGATCCATCCGCGCCTGTGGCTGCAGCGCCCAGCGCAGGCCGATCGGCAGGAACACGTCGGCCGGACTGGTCAGGGTAGTGCCGGAAAAGCCCGGTGCCGCCACGCCGACGATCTCCAGCGGCTGCCCGCTGACCCGCAGGGTCTTGCCGAGCACCGCGGGGTCGGCGCCGAGCTGGCGACGCCAGTAGCGGTCACTTAGCACCACGATCCGCGCATCGCCGGCGCCGGCGTCGTCCTGCTCGCCGATCAGCCGGCCGAGCTGCGGGCGCTGGCTGAGCAGGTCGAAGTAGTTTCCGGTGACCAGCATGCCCTGGCCGGGCAGGCTGTCGGCGGCGAAGCTCAGCCCGACCGGCAGCGCGCGGTGCCCGGCGATGCCCTGCAGCGGGGCTGGCTGGGCGGCGAGATC
>CAYGMG010000111.1:0-13290 GCA_964350895.1 uncultured Lysobacter sp. | reverse complement strand
CGAACGGCAAGATTGCGCAAACCGGACATCCATAGGGTGCGCCTTGGGCGCACCGGGCGTACCGTCCGAACGCCCGTATCGAACGTTGGGGCGCCCATCCGGCGGGTCCAAGATCCGCCCTACGCGAACGTCCGCTTTGCGCCCGAACTTAGCAGAGCGCAACGCTCACTCCTGGCCGGACCGGATGCTCGCTCGCCCTACGCCATGAACTCGGCCGTAGGCGATTCTCGGCATGCTGGCCGGCAATGCGCGAGCGATGCGGTACTGCGAGGCGGACATGCCGGTGCCGGCGCGGAACATGCGGGCAAAGGCGCTGCGGTTCTCGTAGCCGACTTCCGCGGCGACTTCGTCCACGCTGAGCCGGGTGCCGGCAAGCAGGTGTTTGGCTCGGCTCAGGCGCAGCTGGTGGCGGAGCTCGCCGGGGGTGGTCTGGAACACCGCGCTGAAGGTACGCACGAACTGGCTTGCCGAGTAGCAGGCCAGCTCGGCGAGCTGGGAGATCGATACCCGCTCTCCGCCTTCCATCTGCAGCACGCAGCGCGCCAGCATCAGCCGGCGCAGGCTGCGTGCGCGCTCAAGGCAGGTGCGTCCCGGGCTGCGCTCAAGAAGTTCGGCGTGGCGCTTTTGCTGGTCGATCGCCAGGCCGAGCAGCAGCTCGTTGAGTACCGACTCAATAGCGGGCGCGGGGACGCCGGCCTGCAGGCCGCGCAGCTGGCCGTGCAGGGCACGGCAGGCGGCGCGGCCTGGCATGCCGACCTCGGGCATCAGCATGCGTCGTCGCGCGCCGCCGAACGGGGACTTCCCGCGAAGCTGCTCGTCGAGGGCGGCGCTGGGGAACGCAAGCCCGATCAGTCCCGCCTTGCCATCCAGCTGCACCGACACCGCGGCATCGCGGATCAGACATAGCCGTCGGCGCGGCAGGGCGATCTGTCCAACGCCGATGTCGAGCAGGGCATTGCCTTCCCACAGCAGCCACAGGGAGCTGGCGTCACGGCCGTGAAAATCAGGCTCGGCGCGGCCGCTGCGCAGCCCCGGCATGGCCATGAGCCGGGGGCCCAGGCCGTCGACGGGGCCGACGAATATCCGTGCTGGCTTCATGCACACCTCGTACTACGAAAGTATTCGTGTTTGGCCACGCAAGATTTACGAAAGTTTTCGTGCTACGTCAAGCGATATGCAGAACAGACGTACCAACAGGCCCTTTGGTTGCGGCGGACTGAGAGGTCGGCGGAGCGGAAGTGTCGGGCAATCCGGAACGGGTTGCAGGGGCTTTGGGACGCCCACCGCTTGGCCACCTGCGGCTCGCTCTGGAGCCGATCGGATGTTCGGCGGATTGCCCGGTTGCTCCGCAGGCGAGCTACAAGGGCCGGCCTAGTCGAGAAGGGCCGGCCTAGTCGAGGTGTTCGGTGAGCGGGCGCGGGCGTTCGACCAGATAGCCCTGGGCGTAGTCGAAGCCGATCTCGCGGACCAGGGACAGGGTCTCTTCGTTCTCGACGTGCTCGGCGACGGTCATCTTGCCGAGCATGTGTGCGACCTCGTTGATCGAACGCGCCAGCGCGAGGTCCTGCGGGCTGGTCGCGATGTCCTTGATGAAGGCACCGTCGACCTTGACGATGTCCACCGGCAGCCGCCTGAGGTAGTTGTAGGACGACCAGCCCGAGCCGAAGTCATCCAGCACCATGGCGATGCCGGCCTCGCTGAGCCGGCGCATGCCCTCGCTGGCCGAGGCCAGCTGCTGGATCGCCGCGGTTTCGGTCAGCTCGATGCACAGCTGGTGCAGCGGCTGCGGCTGGGCGCGCAGGGTCTGGATGATCTCGGTGATGAACTCCGGATCGACCACGTTGTGCGCCGACAGATTGAAAGCAATGCGGAAGCGCTTGGAGGCATCGCTGGCCATCAGGTGCAGGCCGAGCTGCTGCAACACGAAACGGTCGATCGCGGTGATCTGGCCGTAGCGCTCGGCGGCGATGATGAAGTTCTGTGGCGTGCTCAGGCCGTCGGCATCGCGCATCCTGAGCAGCACTTCCAGGTAGTCGGGCCCGGCCTTGGCCTTGTCGCTGAGCGAGAGCGCGCGCTGCCCGAACAGGACCAGGTGGCCCTGCTCCAGCGACTGCTCGACGCGGCCCACCCAGTCGACCGTCTCGCGCATCTGGCTGAGCCGGAAGTCGTCGGCCTGGTGTACGTAGCTGCGCCCGCGGCCGAGCTCCTTGGCCGCGCCGCAGGCGCGCTCGGCATCACGCAGCAAGGCGTCGCCGCCGCTGCAGTTCTCGTCGGCAACGACGATGCCGATGCTCGCCGAAAGCCGGAACTTGCGACCCTGCCAGAGCGGCTCCAGCGAGCCCAGCCGGTCGAGCAGGCGCTCGGCGAACTGGTCGGCGAGCTGGCTGTCGGCGCGCGGCAGGACCACCACGAACTCGTCGCCGGCGATCCGCGCCGCGTAGGCGCGCTCGGCGTCCTGCTCGTGGGCCAGCTGGGCCAGGGCTTCCGCCAGCCGGCTGAGCGCGAAGTCGCCGCCTTCCATGCCCAACGACTGGTTGAGCATGCGCTGGTAATCGGCACCAACCCAGAGCAGGGCCAGGGCCGGACGATGCCGGGCATTGATCCAGGTCAGCAGGCGGCGATCAAGCTCCTTGCGATTGATCAGCCCGGTGAGCTGGTCACGCGATGCCTGTTCGGCAAGCTCGTCGTGCAGGCCCTCAAGCATCCGCCGCCAGGCGCGTTCGACAACCGTCGACTTGCCGTCCTCGAGCAAGCGCGCCCGGCCACCGCGGAGCAGCTCCAGCAGCTCGGCATCACTCAGGTCTTCGGCGCGGTGGCCGAGCTGGCTGACGAACACCAGGCGTTGCCGGTCCGGCGCGTGCCAGGCCAGCTTGAGCAGGCGCGGCTCGCCGCCGTCGATATCGAAGGCCACCCAGTCACCGGGCTGGATCAGGCGGAGTTGGCGGGCGTGCTGGTCAGCGGTCTCGTCAAGTCCGGCCAGCAGGGGCGCCGGCGGCTTCTCGCGACCTGCCCAGGCGGCGCCATCCGGGCTGTCCGCGCGCAGGGCCTGGGCGATGGCGTCGAGCTGCTGACCGACGATCGCCTGTTCGCCCGACTGGCCCGCGCCAAGCTCCTCGATCCAGGCCAGGGACGACTCGGCGGCGGCCTGGCGCTGCGCGGGCTCGAGCTGGGCATCGAGCGCCTGCTCCAGAACCTGCAGCCGGGCGCGCTGCGCTGCCCAGGCTTCGCTGTTGGCGCCTTCGCGGAGCACGGTGAGCACCAGCAAGGCGTGCAGCCGATCCTCCAGCAGCTCGCCCAGGGCGGGCGGCAGCTGGCGGCCGGCGAAGCGCTCGGTCAGTTCCTCATCGACCAGCCTGCGCGCCTCGACCAGACGCTGCTGGCCGACGCAGGCTTCGACCACCCGGTCCTCGATCGCGGTACCGGCGCGACGATGCCGCTGCAGCAGTTTCTCCAGCTGCTCGGCGGCGGCGTCCAGGTCGGGAGCGACCAGGGCCGGCAACTCGCCCAGCGAGGCGACCAGCTGGCCGATCCGCTCGCGCAGCTCGCGGGTAGGGGCATCATCGCGCTGGGCGCAGACCACGCTGCCGAACTCCAGCAGTTCGAGCAGATGGCGAATGGTTTCGCCGTTCTCACCCAGCCCTTCGGGGCGCAGCTGGGCACCGAGGATCGGCGCCAGCAGGGGGCGCGACCAGGTTCGGAACTGGCGTGAAAGCAGCGGATCGGCACCAAGCGCCTGGTTGAGCCTTGCCAGCAGCTCCACCGCCTCGGTCTGCCGGGGATCGGTCTGCAGCGCTTCGCCACCCAGCTCGGCGGCGGCCGACGCCAGTCGCTCGCGGAAGCTGTGGTCGTCGCCTTCTGCTGCCCGGCGCACCGCTTCGCGGAGCAGGTCGTCACTGATCGGAGCACCGTCTTCGCTGGGATCGGGAACATGCGCTGCCAGGGACCACAGCCGGCGGGCGGCTTCCATCGCGGCGCTGGCGTCGACCTCGCTCGCGCCCTGGGCCGGCGAGTGGCGCGAGGACGAGGCGCCGGCGGCAGAGGCCGGGGCGACGGCAGCAAAGCGCGGCAGGCCGGCGCTCGGATCGGCCTGCGCCGCGGCATCGGCCGGTGTCTGTTCCGGCTCGGTGGCGTCACCCGTCTGGCGGGCTGCCTCGCCAGCAGCCGAGCGCTCGGCCAGCGGCACCCGCTGCGGGCCTGCGGCGGAGGCGGCAGCCGGCTGCGCCACGCTGGCGGCGCGCTGGGGCGCGCGCAGGCCCGCGCGCAGCAGGGCCATCTGCAGAGCGACGTAAAGGCCCGGGACATCCAGGGTGTCGGGACGCGCCGCGTGACGCATAACCAGCTGTTGCAGCGGCGACTCCAGAGCGACGCCGCGGGTAGCGTCGAGCAGGGCGTCGAGCAGGGCTTCCGCAGCCAACAGGTCGGGGTCGCGCTCGGGCTCGGCCTGCTGCAGCTCGCCGAGCAGCGGACGCAGGGCGTGCCAGCTCGCCTTGGCATCGCGCTCCAGCCGGCGCAAGGACTCCGAGCGGTTGAGCCAGACCTGCATTTCCTCGTCGTCGACCAGGCGCAGCGCATTGGGTCGCCGCGACCGCGAGATCTGTCGGCCCGGGCTTTCCAGCTGCTGGGTCAGGCTGGCCACAGTGGCGGCGGAAATGCTGGCACAGACCGCGGAAAGGCGCTGCTCGGCGTCAGCCAGAGGGATGCCGCCGATCTCACGGGCAAAGTCCATGCGTACCGGGTCGAGCGACAGTTCGCACTGCAGGAACAGCCGTTCAATGCGCGGCGGCAGGTCGGAGCGCAGCACCCGGGCCAGCGCCTCAACCGCGCGACGCACCACCTCTTCGCCTGGCCCGCTGTCGGCCTCGCGTGCCGCGCCGCTTTGCTGTTGCAAGCGGGAAAGCTGCTCGTGCTGCCAGTCATCCATCCCGGCTAGCTGCAGCTGCAGGCCGATCTCGTCGCGCTGCCGCACCGTGGCGCGCAGCTCCAGATGCACACGCTCATCGACGTCCTGCCAGCTAAGATCGATCACCGAGCCTGGCGCGAACTGTGGCACCGGGTGGCCGTCCGTCCGCCGCAGGGAAATCTGCTCGCCCTGCAAGGCCTGCACCGCCCAGCGCTGCTCCTGGCCAGCGCTGACCGGAAGGCTGAGGCGAGCGGTAGCCGGCTGCCGCGCGCTGCGCGGGCCGTCGGGATCAGTGGACGCCATGTACCCCTTCGCTGCGCGTGTTCTGGCTGGGCTTGGAAACTAGGCTCATCTTGGCGGCAAACGCCGCGAGGCTTTTGTGACCGGCCCTCATCCTAACCCGAATATTTGGCCGCATCGCGCGCAGAACGGGTATTTCCCGAAACCCCCGGGAACCGCCGCGGAAGCCGCGGCGGCCACGTCCCAGCGCACGGCGCCCGTGCAGAGCGCTGGGCCTTAGTCGCGCTCGGGAAGCGGTATCCACTCCTCATCGTCGCCGGGCGGCAGCTCGAAGCGCCCCGCCCGCCAATCCGCGCGTGCCTGCTCGATGCGCTGCGGCCGCGAGGATACGAAGTTCCAGTCGACCCGCCGCGGCCCCAGCGACTTTCCACCAAGGGCCACTGCAAGGCTTGGCTCGGCCGCGTGGAATCGCAGGCGACCGGACTCGGGGAGCACGGCGAGCTGGCCAGCGCCGATCTCCTCTTCGGCAACGCAAAGCCGTCCACTCAGTACGTAGACCGCGCGTTCGCCGAGTCCATCCTCCAGCTCGGCGCTGGCGCCGGCGGCAAACTCCCAGTGCAGATAGAACAGCGGCGAACGCACCGGCACGCCGGCACGTCTTCCGTCTGCCTCGCCGGCGACCAGCCGCCAGCGCAGTCCGTCCTGTTCGCCACCGGGCAGCTGGTCGGCAGGATGGTGACTGAAGCTCGGCGTGCATTCCTCTTCGTCCTCCGGCAGCGCCACCCAGGCCTGCAGGCCGTGCATGCGCAGGCCCTCCTCTCGCGCACGCTCGAACCGCTCGGAGTGGGTGATCCCGCGGCCCGCGGTCATCCAGTTGACCGCGCCCGGCCGGATCACCTGAACCGTCCCCAGACTGTCGCGATGGGTGATTTCGCCGTGGAACAGATAGGTAAGCGTGGACAGACCAATGTGCGGATGCGGCCGGACATCGGCCTCGCGCTCAAGCCCCGCGGGGAAATCAGCTGGCCCCACCTCGTCCAGGAACACGAAGGGCCCCACCGCCCGCCGCTGCGGATGCGGTAGCACCCGTCCGACCTCGAATCCGCCCAGGTCACGGCGGCGCTGGCTGATCAGCTGTTCGATCATCGCTCCCTCCCGATGCTTCGCTTGGACGCCCGGATAGCACGTTACGGCGCTTGGGTCATCCCCGGCACCTCGCCCGGGCGCATCAGCACTTTCCTTGTTACGAAGCGCGACGTACGATCCGGGCTCTTTGATCAGGACCAACAGCCCATGCGCAAGACCGCCCTCGCTACCGTCGCCGCCGTGCTCCTGCTCGCCGCCGGCGCCGTCTCGGCAGCCGAAAAACACCGCGACGTGGATTTCTCGCCGGCCAGATTCTCCGAACAGCGCGGCGACCTGATCGAGAAGCTGCGCAGCGATCTGTACCGCGAGATCAGCGATGAGTCCAAGCAGCAGGTCCTGGAAGCGCTCGAGCGCATGCAGCAGCGTCTTGGTGGCGTGCAGTCCATCGACCAGCTGAACGAGGTCGACAAGGTGGCGGTGTTCAACGACCAGGAACTGGTCAACACCCTGCTGACCAGCGCCGCAGCAGACAGCCGACTGATCTGCCGTCGCGAGAAGACGTTGGGCAGCAATATGCGTAGCAACTCCTGCCTGACCGTTGCCGAGCGCCGGCGCCGACAGGAGGACAGCCAGGAATCAGTGCGCCGCATGCAGCGTGGCGCCCCGCTGCCGCAGGGAGGCTAGCGATAGCGGCTCGCAGGTCCTGAGCATGTCGAGCCTGCCGTCGGCCCTGCCCGCGTCCCAGCCCGCTGCGGACTGTGGGCTGCGGACTGTGGGCTGTGGGCTGTGGGCTGTGGCCAACCAGTCGAGCGCAGCCCGCGCGCCTTGGGCGTGCTTCACTGGCTTTGCAGCAGGTCGATGGCCCCGTTTCCGGGCCTCCTGCCAAGCTGGTGCGCGGCGCACACGCCGTTCCGCGCCCCGGCCTTCGCTGCATCTGCCGCAGTCCGGCAGCCCCTTGGCCTTGACATCTACGAAATGCTTCGTGTTTACTCGCAGTACGACGTGCGTCGTATCAAATTGGAGGACATGTCATGCAGCGAGTTCTGATTCTTGCCATCGCCCTTGCCGGCCTTTCGGTTCTGGCACCGGCCCACGCCGCCGAGCGCAAACAGGACGCCGCCGCGTCCGAGCAGGTCGAATTCAATCCGGCCAATTTCGATGCCCAGCGCAAGAAGATCCTGCGCGACATGGAAACCGACGCCTACCGGGAGATCAGCGCCCGCGACAAGACCGCGGTCAAGGAGGCGCTGGAGCGTATGGCCAAGCGGCTGGACGGCGTCGACAGCATCGAGGCGCTGGAGATTCAGGTCCGCCTCGACCTGTTCAACGACCAGGAGCTGATCAACGAGAAGCTGACCTCGGCGCGCGCCGACAGCCGTCTGATCTGCGTCCGCGAAAAGAAGGTCGGCTCGCACTTCGCCACCAACCACTGCATGACCGCGGCGTCGCGGCAGCGTTTGGCGACGGACTCGCAGGCGGCTATCCGCAAGACCATGCGCACCATCCCGCCGAAAGACGCAAAGCTGTAGCCTGCCGTTTGCGCAGCGACTCCCCCGCCAGCGGGGAGTCCGCGGCGCTGCCCGAAGCAGCTCAGGGACTCGACAGGATCGGCCGCTGGGTCGCGGCCGATCAAGGCAGCAAGACGAGCCTAGTGTCCTGTCCCAGCCGGTCCCGACCCGATCCGACCTGGCCGATCGTGGCGCGCCAGCGGATTGCCAGCATCCGGCAAAACGGGTGAGGATGCCCGGCATGAACGAAGCGCCCACGATCATCACCCAGCGGCTGCTGCTTCGCCTACCCCGCATGGAGGATTTTCCGTGCTGGGCGGCCAGCATGGCGGATCCCGAAACCACCCGTTTCATCGGCGGCGTGCAGACTCCCGCCGAAGCCTGGCGCGGGCTGATGACGGTAGCCGGCGCCTGGACCCTGACCGGGATCAGCTTCTTCAGCGTAGTCGAGCGCGAAAGCGGCGCCTGGGTAGGTCGGGTCGGGCCCTGGCAGCCCGAGGGCTGGCCCGGGCCCGAAGTGGGCTGGACCCTTGCGCCGGCGTTCCAGGGCCGCGGCTATGCAGTGGAAGCGGCGACTGCCGCCATCGACTATGCCTTCGACCAGCTCGGCTGGAGCGAAGTCATCCACACCATCGATCCGCACAACGTGGCCTCGCAGAACGTCGCCCGACGCCTGGGATCAGCGCGCATCGGCCCCTGCCAGTTGCCCGCGCCCTTCTCGGCATCCCGGGTCGATGCCTGGGGCCAGTCGCGGCAGGCTTGGCGGCAGCGCCGAGCCGCCGCCGGCTGAGCGCCCGAACCCGCGACACGGCGCTGATCAGGCAGTTTGTCTGCAGGCTTGCCGGGAATCGGGAATCGGGACTCGCAAGCTTTGCGTGCAGCGCGGGTGGCACACATCTGGCTGGTGGCAGCTGGTGTATCCGGCAGAGCACGGACGCGAATCGGGGCGCTGCGCCCGGGCAACCGACCGGTGCCGGCAGCACCGTCACTGCCAATGCTCGGCCTTGCTGGTGCGCTCGCCGATGTCGGACTTGGGCGCGAGGCAGACGCTCGCCGATGCCTATCCATTGCGCCGGCATTCTGTGGGAGCGGATCGTATCCGCGACCGCGGAGCCTCAGTCTGGCCGCAGTCAGTGGCAAGCCTGTCGCGCTGCGGTCGCGGATACGATCCGCTCCCACAACAGCGCGCCGGATAGCCCTGCGAACGGCAGCTTCGCGCCCGGTCTTGCCGATCGCCGTGCCGCTGGCCTTGTGCCCTGGGTCCGCGAAGACCGTTCACCTGGCTGCTGGAGCCGGTCCGTCGGCATGGCAGGCGTGCACTCTGCGCCTTTCGCTGGCCTCAGGGCTGGGCTTCCCGAAGGCCCGTGTCTGAGAGCCAGCGACTTGTGTTTGCACAGGGCTCTCCTGCCTTGCTGCTCGCGGCATACTGCGTGTCACCATTTACCAGGCAGTTGCGTCTGAGCTGGCAGTTGCCCCGAATCGAGACCCTTATGCCGAACCGTTCCAGGCCGCTTGCCGCGGCCATCCTGCTTGTCCTGTTGCCGGGCCTCGCCGCTGCTGAACAAACCGTTCCGCTACCTGCATCGGTGCTCAAATCGCTGGAGGCCGAGGGCGCGGCGGACGTGCTGCTGCGTCTGGCGCCGGCCGAGCTTCCGAGGTCACCCGCTGTAGTGGGTCCGGCCGGACAGCGACTACGGTCGGCAGGTGTGGTCGCTACCCTGCGTGCGCATGCGGCGAGCACCCAGGCCCCGGTGCTCGCGGCGCTGGATGCGCTGGGCGCGCCGGCGACTGCGCTGTGGCTGGACAATGTGATCGCGACCCGGCTCGACCGCCAGCAGCTGGACGCGATCTCGACCCTCAAGTCGGTGCAGCGGATCGATGCTGACCACAGCCAGCGGATCGACCTGCCGGTCGCCGAGCTCGCCGGCAAGGCGCTGAGCCAGATCGAACCGCACCTCGCCGCCATGCGCGTGGATGCGGCCTGGGCGCTCGGCGCGCGCGGGCAGGGCGTGCTGATCGGTGCTCAGGACACCGGCTACGACGCGAGTCATCCGGCTGTACGCGATCGCTATCGCGGCCGCGATGGCAACCATGACTACAGCTGGTACGACGGCGTGCGCAGCGCCATCTCGGTAGGGGTCAACCGCTGCGGCTTCGCAGCGACTGCGCCCTGCGACGACCAGGGACACGGCACCCACACCTTGGGCACGGCGCTCGGCGATGGCGGTGAGTCTGCTCGCATTGGCGTCGCCACCGAGGCCGAATGGATCGGCTGCCGCAACATGGATCGGGGCAGCGGTCGGCCTTCCACCTACCTCGCCTGCTTCCAGTTCCTGCTGGCGCCGACCCGGGTCGACGGCAGCGATCCGCGGCCCGATCTGGCACCGGCGATCACGGTCAACTCCTGGGCCTGTCCGCCAGGCCCGCCGCCGATGGGCGAGGAGTGCAGCCTGGACAGCTTCGATGCCGCGCTGGCTGCCGCGGAGGCCGCCGGCCAGCTGACCGTGGCCGCCGCCGGCAACGGCAACCCGCTATGCGGCAGCATCAATATCGCGCCGGCGCACTCGCCGCATGCCCTGGTGGTCGGCGCCACCGACAACGCCGGCAACATCGCCCCGTTCTCGCTCTGGGGCCCGGTGCTGGTCGACGGCAGCGGTCGGATGAAGCCGGACCTCTCGGCGCCGGGCGTTTCGGTGCGCTCGTCCGTTCCCGGCGGCCAGTACGGCCTGTCCAGCGGTACCAGCATGGCAACCCCTGGCGTTGCCGGCGTGGCTGCGCTGGTTCTTGGCGCCAACCCGCTGCTGATCGGTCAGCCGCAGGCCACCGCAGCCCTGCTCAAGGGCAGCAGCGTGGCGACCCAGCACCCGGCCAGCTGCGCCAACGCGCCCGGCCAGCAATCGCCCAATCCGATGTTCGGCCATGGCCGCGTCGATGCGCTGGCCGCGGTCAACGCGGCAACCAGCCTTGCGGTCGGGCCCGGCCACGGCGGCGCCTGGTTCGACCCGGCGCGGCCCGGCGAAGGCTGGATCCTGCAGATCCTCGATAGCGGCACGGCCACCTTGGTCTGGTACAGCTACGCATCCGACGGCAGCGGCGGGCAGGACTGGTTCATCGCCAGCCAGGGCGCCATCGCTGGTGGCCGGATCGATTTCGCCGAGCTCAGCGTGGTACGCGGCGGCCGCTTCGGCGACGGCTTCGATAGCGCGGCGATCAGCGTGCAGCCGCGCGGTAGCCTGAGCCTTGAGTTCGATGGCTGCGACGCCACCACATTGCGTTTCGCCGACAGCGCGACCTTGCCCGCCTTCGAGCGTCGGCTGAGTCGGCTGACCTCCCTGCAGGGCCTGGGCTGCGGCCAGCCGTTTGCCGCGCCCGAGGATGCCCGCGCCCGGCATAGCGGCGCATGGTTCGATCCGGCACGCGCCGGCGAGGGCTGGATCGTTGAAGCGCTGGCTGGCGATGGCGTCGCCCTGACCTGGTTCACCTTCGATCCCGAGGGCCGCCCGGCCTGGCTGTACGGCGTTGGCACCCTGGACCAGCAATCCCTGCGCATCGATGACCTGCGTCGCGTCGAAGGCGGCGGCTTTGCCGGCGAGTTCGATCCCGAGGCGCTTCGCGATCAGGCCTGGGGCACCCTGAACATCGACTTTGCTGATTGCGACGGCGCAAGGCTGAGCTATGCCGCCCTCGATCCGGCCTGGGGCGCGGGCCAGCACACGCTCGAACGTCTGACCCGCCCGTTCGGACTGGACTGCAGCCCGTCCGCGCGCTGAGTGCAGATCAGCTGGGCGGCAGGTCGAACCACAGCACTTCGGCCTGCTGCCCGCGGTCCAGCAGCAAGCGTGGCTCGTCGCGGAACTTGAGCGCGTCGCCAGCGGCAAGCCTGTGTCCGTTTGCCTCGATGCGGCCGCGGGCCACGTACAGGTAGCCCAGCCGGCCCGGCGCGATCTCCTGGGTCGCAGCCTCGTCGCCATCAAACAGGCCAGCAAACAGCCGCGCTTCCTGCTGCAGGCGCACCGAGCCCTCGGCGCCATCGGGGCTGGCGACCAGGCGCAGCCGGCCGCGCTTTTCGGCCGCGCCGAAGGCCTTCTGCTCATAGCCTGGCGCTCCACCGGAGCGGGCAGGCAGGATCCAGATCTGCAGGAAATGGGTCTGCCCGTCCGGGTGGTCGTTGAACTCGGCGTGGCGCACGCCGCTGCCAGCGCTCATCCGCTGCACCTCGCCCGGCACGATGCGCGCGGCATTGCCCATCGAGTCGCGGTGCGCCAGCGCACCGTCGAGCACATAGCTGATGATCTCCATGTCCCGATGGCCGTGCTCGCCGAACCCGCTGCCGGCGGCGATCCGATCTTCGTTGATCACCCGCAGCGGTCCGAAATGCACATGCTCGGGATCGTGATATTCAGCGAAGGAAAAGCTGTGCCAGCTGTCCAGCCAGCCGTGATGGGCGTGGCCGCGCTCCGCGGCAGGGCGAAGGGTGATCATCAAAGGCTCTCCTGATTCGTGCACTACGCTGATGCTCGCCGGGTCCGGGGCCGCCACCAAGTGGGCTGCCGGCAACGCAGCGTTGCAGCCCTGGCGATTCCGCAGGCGAGATCACACCGGCGGCAGGCAGGCAAGGCTGTGCGGAGCCCGCTGCGTGCCGTCGCGCGCGCACCGCATGCACGCGCGCCCTGGGCGATAATCGCAGGCATGTCACAGCTCACCACTGCCGCCGACTCCGCCCTCGGCAAGACCACCGAGTACCGCGAGGACTACGACCCCGCCCTGCTGTTCCCGATTCCGCGCGCCGGCAATCGCGGCGCGCTGGCGCTGGATGGCGTGCCGCTGCACGGGCTCGACCTGTGGAATGCCTACGAGCTGTCCTGGCTGGCGCCAGGCGGCCTGCCCCAGCTGGCCACGGCCGAGCTGACGGTGCCGGCCAGCTCGCCGAACCTGATCGAGTCGAAATCACTCAAGCTGTACCTCAACGGCTTCATGCAGCGGCGCTGCGCCGGGGCTGATGAACTCGCGGCGCTGATCGCCGGCGACCTGTCGGCAGCCGCCGGCGCCGCGGTGGGCGTGCGCCTTGCCGCGCTCGATGCCGACCTGCAGTTCGGCCAGCTGCAGGGCGAATGCATCGACGATGCGAGGCTCGCCATCGATCACTACGGACCGCCCGATGCCGAGCTGCTTGCGATCACGGCGGAGCGCGCCGACGAGTCCCTGGTCTCGCACGTGCTGAAGTCCAACTGCCCGGTGACCGGCCAGCCGGACTGGGCCAGCGTACAGATCCGCTACCGCGGCCCGCGCCTTGATCGCTCCGCCCTGCTCCGCTACCTGGTCAGCTTCCGCCGCCATGCCGAATTCCACGAGCACTGCGTGGAGCGGATCTTCTGCGATCTCTGGCAGCGCGCACGGCCGGAATGGCTGAGCGTCTATGCGCGCTACACCCGGCGCGGCGGCCTCGACATCAATCCGTTCCGCTGCAGCGATCCCGAGGCTCGGCCGGACAACCCGCGGCTGCCGCGGCAGTAGGCTCGCCGGAAAGGCCTGGCGGCAGCGCTCCACGCGCGGCCA
>CAYGMG010000110.1:0-13396 GCA_964350895.1 uncultured Lysobacter sp. | reverse complement strand
CGCCGCCAGCCAGCTGCTGTTCGGCCAGCCACCGGCGCTCGGGCACAGCGAGCAGCCGCGTTCGCCCTGGCTGCTCGCAGCCGGCGGCGGGATCGGCGCCGTTTCCGCCCTGGTCGGCATCGGCGGCGGCAGCATGACCGTGCCCCTGCTGGTCATGCTCGGCGCGGCGCCGGTCCGCGCCGTGGGCAGCTCCTCGGCCTGCGGAGTGGCGATCGCCCTGTCCTCGGCGCTCAGCTATGCGCTGGCCGCGCCCGCAGGGCTGTCGATGCCTGAAGGCGCGGTGGGCTACGTCTATCTGCCGGCCGCCATCGGCATCGCCGCCGCTTCGGTGCTGATGGCGCCGCTCGGAGCGCGGCTGGCGCACCGTCTGGGTGGGCCGACTTTGAAGCGGATCTTTGCCGGTCTGCTGATTCTGGTAGCGCTGCAGATGGCGCTGGGCTGAGCCCCGGACTGGCGGTCGTTGGCGCCCCACGGGGAGCCGGTTGCCGGTCCACCCGGCGCAAGGCGGTTGCCGGTGGAGGCCCCGTGATGGGACAGTAGCCGCCTTGGAAGCGGCCGCGGCGGCCCGGTTGCAGGCAGGACATGCGCGGTATCCCCCTTTTTGCTCCTCTGGCGCTGGCTCTGGCCAGCCTGCTCGGCAGCGCCGAAGTTGCGGCGCAGCAGCGTGCCCTGGATCGGGTCGAAGTCACCGGCTCGCGGATCCGCAAGGCGATGATCGAGGGGCAGGCGCCCTTGCACACCCTGTCGCGCAGCGACATCGAGCGCAGCGGTCTTGCCAGCGTCGGCGACGTCCTGCAGCAGCTGACCTCGTCCGGCTCGGCCCTCAACACCCGGTTCAATCGCAGCGGCAACTTCGGCTTTCCTGCCGACAGCGGCGGCGTCGGCGCCGGTGCGACCACGGTCGACCTGCGACACCTGGGCTGCAAGCGGGTGCTGGTGCTGGTCGACGGCGTGCGCTGGGTCGCCGAGGCCTCGGCCTCGGGCGTGTCCTCGTGCAGCGATCTCAACACCATCCCGCTGGCCATCGTCGAGCGGATCGACGTGCTCGAGGACGGCGCCTCGTCGATCTACGGCTCCGACGCGGTGGCCGGGGTGATCAACATCATTACCCGGCGTGAGGTCGAGGGCGGACGCGCGGCCCTGCACGCGGGCGGCTATCAGCAGGGCGACGGCGAGCTGGCAGCGGCCGAGCTCAGCTACGGGCTGCGCCGCGGCCCGCTGTCGCTGTTCGGCGCGCTGTCGGTGCTAGACCAGCAGGAGGTGTTTTCCCGCGACCGTGCGCTGAGCGCCCTGCCGGTGCCGGGCACCGGCCTGCAGCTGGGCTCGGTGGCTACCCCGGACGGCCGCTTCCTGCTCCGCGATCCGCTCAGCGGCCAACTGCGCGACCTGACCGCGGGCAGCGGCTTCACCGCCATCGGTCCCGGCGGCGAGCTGCCCGGCTTCGTCCCGTTCAGTGACCTCGAGCGCTACAACTTCGCCGCGGAGAACCTGGCGCTGACGCCGTCACGGCGCGAGGCGGCCTTCCTGCAGGCGCGCTTCGAGTTCAATGACCAGGTCAGCGGCTACCTGCGCACCCTGCTCAATCGCCGGCGCAGCGCGCAGCGGGCGGCGCCCGAGCCGATCTTCCTCGGCGCCACCGCCGGCACCGGCAATCCGCTGGCCGACCAGATCGTCATCCCGGCCAACCACCCGTTCAATCCGTTCGGTTTCGATCTCGACAGCCGCGGCAGTGATCCGACCCTGCTGCTGCTGGCCCGGCGGCCGGTCGAGGGCGGGCCGCGGGTTTTCAGTCAGGAAGTCGATACCGCCTACCTGGCTTTCGGTCTCGAGGGCAGCTTCGAAGGCGAACTGTCGCCCTGGTACTGGGACATCAATGTCGCCAGCAGCCGCAATCGCGCCGAGCAGCGCAACAGCGGCAGCTACGACCTGCGGCGGATCAATCGCGCGCTGGGCCCGGTCGATGCCTGCGCGGCCGATCCGGGCTGCGTGCCGCTCGATCTGTTCGGCGGCGTAGGATCGATCAGCGCGCCGATGCTGGCCTACATCCAGCCGCTGCTGCGCGACCGCAGCGCCAATGACCTGGCACTGTTCAACGCCAACCTCAGCGGCGACCTGCTCAACCTCTGGGCCGGTCCGCTGGCCATCGCGGCGGGCGTCGAGCGCCGCGAGCGCGACGGCTACTACCAGCCCGATCCGCTGACCGTGGCCGGCGACTACAACGGCGTGCCCTCGCTGCCCACCCGCGGCAGCTTCGAGGTCAACGAGGTCTATCTGGAAGGCAACCTGCCCTTGCTGGCCAGCGCCGCCTCGCAGCTGGACCTCAGCGCCGCCCTGCGCTATTCGGACTATTCCGGGGCCAGCGGCGAGAGCACCGCGCGGGCCGGCTTCCGCTGGCAGTTCGGCGACAACCTGCTGCTCCGCGGCACCATTGCCGAAGGCTTCCGCGCGCCGTCGATCGGCGAGCTGTTCGGCGCCGCGTCACGCTTCGATGCCTTCCTGGTCGATCCCTGCCTGGTCCAGCCCGATGGGCAGCCGGCAGCGCGTGACTGCAGCGCCTTCGGTGTGCCGTCCGGCGTGCCGCAGACCAACCAGCAGCTCGCCGTGCTGACCGGCGGCAATCCGCAGCTGGTGCCCGAGCATTCCGACAGCTATTCGCTGGGCATGGTGTTCAGCCCGCGGGCGGCGCAGGGCAGCGCCTGGTCGCAGGCGCTGGACATCGAGCTGACCGGCTACTCGCATCGCATCGACCACGCCATCCAGGCGCTCGATCCGCAGACCCAGCTCGACCTGTGCGTGGCCGGCGGGCCGGGCTCGCCGTTCTGCGACACCATCGAGCGCGGGCCGGCCGGCAATATCGTCGCGTTCGGCAACCGGCTGCAGAATTTCGGCCGTATCGAGACCGAGGGCGCCGACCTGCACATCGACTGGCTATGGCCAGAGATGCCCCTGGGCCAGCTGCGTCTGCGCTGGCTGAACAGCTATGTGTTCGCCTATCGCGAGTTCGACGGCATGGGCGCGCGACAGCCGCGCCGCGAGGGCCTGGTGGTGAACGACAGCGCCATCCCCGAGTGGACCTCGACCGTGCAGCTGGACTGGCGGCTGGGCGATGCCGAGCTGCTGTGGACGTCGCGGCACATCGATGCGGTGGAGGAAGCCTGCGGCCGCGCCGTCGGCTTTGCTGCCTGTTCCGATCCGCAGCGTGGACGCAATCGACTGGGCAGCACGACAATGCACGACCTGCAGCTGGGCTGGCGCTTTGAGTGGATGGCGCCGACCCACGTGGTCCTGGGTGCCAACAACCTGTTCGACCGCGACCCGCCCGCCTGCCTGAGCTGCGCCCTGAACGGCTACGAAGCCTCGACCTACGATTTGCCGGGTCGCTACTGGTATCTGCGCGCCGAAGTCGCATTCTGACCGACCCGGTTGCCGGCCGTGGCGGCTCAGCCTTGTGGCTCGGCGGCCAGCGACTGCGCCAGCTTTCCTGCGCCTCCCGGCAGGTCGATCTCGGCGGCCATCGGCAAGTGATCCGAGGCCAGGTTGGGCAAGGCCCAGCGGCGCCGCACCGGCAGGTTGCTGGTGGTCAGGATGTGGTCGATGGCGCGCTTGGGCTTCCAGCTGGGGAAGGTCGGCAGGCGGTCGTCCGGCGGCTCGAATCCGGACTTGCGGTAGAAATGGCGCAGCTCGCCGGAGTCGGCTTCGCAGTTGAGGTCACCCATCAGCACCGCATGCGGGGCTTCCTGCACCAGTTCGGCGATGAAGGCGAGCTGGGCCAGTCGCGATTTGGCGCCCAGCGATAGGTGGGCGATCAAGACCACAAGGGCATCGCGCTCGCTGCCAAAACGCGCCCAGAGCACGCCGCGTCCAGCGATCCGTCCGGGCAGCGGATAGTCTCGGACCTCATCCGGGGCGCGCCGGCAGAGCAGGGCATTGGCACTGGTCGCAAAGCGTCCGACCTTGCGGTTGGGCTGATGGCTCCAGTAGGGAAATCCGGCGCGCTCGGCGAGGTAGTGGGTCTGGTTGAGAAAGCCCGAGCGCAGCGAGCCGGGGTCGCTCTCCTGCAGGCCGACCAGATCGAAATCACCCAGGTGGCCGGCGAAATGCTCCAGATTGCCGCGCTTGCTGGCGTGCGGCAGGACCTGGCTATGCAGGCGGGTCAGGTAGTCGCGAAAGGCATCGGTGCGGGCGCCGGCCTGGATATTGGCACTGAGCAGGCGCAGCGGCGGCGAGGCGTCGGACATGGGTTCATTCTTGGGGTGCGCGGCAGGCACCGCAAGCTGGCATCGTCACAAAGCAAAACGGGCGCACCCGAAAGTGCGCCCGTTCGAGACTCGCGGAGTGCCGGATCAGCCGCCGGTGGCGGCCTTGCGCTCGCGGGCGATCAGCTTGTCCACGGTAGCCATCAGGTCATCCATGGTGCCGCCGCCGCGCGCCATCGCCTTGTACTTGCCGTTGACGATGATCGTCGGCGTGCCTTCGATGGCATAGCGAGGCAGGCTCTGCTTGACCCGGGCAACCTTGGCATTGACCGTGAAGGAGTTCATGGTCGCCTCGAACTGCTCGCGATCGATGCCCTGGTCGGCGTAGAAGTCAAGAATGGCATCGGGGCTCTGAATCTTGCGGTCGACAGCCGCCGCGGTGAACATCTCCGAATGGGTCTTGTCCAGCACGCCCATGGTCTCGGCGGTGTAGAAGGCGCGGGCGAAGAACTCATCGACGCCGCCCTGAAAGATCGCCGGCACGTAGCGGAAGTCGACATCCGCCGGCAGGTCCTTCTTCCACTTCTGCAGCGCCGGGTCGAGGTGGGCGCAGTGGATGCACCAGTAGCCAAAGACTTCGAGCACCTCGACCTTGCTCTTGTCAGCGGTCGGCTGCGGTGGATCGATCAGGGTGTAGTCGCGGCCTTCGACCAGGCCATCGGCCGGCGATTGGGCAAGCGCCACCGGGGCGGCTGCGATCAGGGCCAGGGCAAACAGGCGGGTGAGCATCGGGCATCTCCTGTTGAAAGGTCTTGGGCTTGCGGAAAGCGGTGCCGGAAATGATTCGGGCGCCCCAAGGCGCCCGAATCCGGCCCAGCAGAATCACTCGGACCTTATTTTCCGCCAGCAGTTCCCGGATTGGCGTGAAGCCCTTCGATGTAGCTGGCCAGCGCGCCGATCTCTTCATCGGTCAGGTACTTGGCAACGCCCGCCATCACAGCATTGGCGTTGTCGCCGCGGCCGTAGACCGTGCCGTCGCGGAAGGCCTGCAGCTGGGCGGCGACATAGCCGGCGTGCTGGCCGCCTAGGGCCGGGTAGGGCGGGCCGGGATTTCCCTTGCCGGCCGGGCCATGGCAGCCGATGCAGGCGGCGATGCCGCGCTCCACATCACCACCGCGGAACAGCGCCTCGCCAACCTGGTAGAACTTCTTGCCAGCGTTCGGGCCGTCCTTGATCTCGCTGTCGTCGGCCATGCCCGGGACGATGGTCTTGGTTTCGTAGAAGGCGCCGATGTCGCGCATGTCCTGCGGCGTCAGCATGGCCGAGAAGCCGAGCATGATCGCGTTGTTGCGCTCGCCGCTCTTGAACAGGGCCAGATGCCTTGCGATGTAGCGCTCGTGCTGGCCGGCCAGCTTCGGGTACTGCGGGTCGGAAGCGTTGCCGTCGGCGCTGTGACAGGCCGCGCAGACCGCCGCCTTGGCCTCGCCGGCCGCGGCATCGCCCGCGTTGGCGCTGCCATGGGCTTCGGTGAGTTCGCTCACCGCGGCCGGTGCGGGGTCTTCCGCAGCGGTCACCGTGGCGGGCGAAGACTCGGTTTGGGCGAACGCCGCCGCGGACAACAGAATGCCGGCGAGGCCCAGGGTGCGCCGAAAGCTCATAAACTGGCTCCGAAAATCGTGGGGATGGCCCGCGAAGTAGCGGGCAACAGCCTGCGAATTATTCCAGTGCCCCCCAGATGGGTCAATGAAACCGACCAACTGACGCGCTGCGGAAAGGAAGTATTGATGCCCCAGCCCAACCTGCTCGCCACCGCGGAATACCTTCGCGCGGTCCATCTGCCCACCCAGCTGCCGCCGGATGACGCCATCGAAATTGCCATCGCCGGCCGCTCGAATGCCGGAAAGTCGAGCGCAATCAACGCCCTGTGCGATGTCGGCAAACTGGCCCGGACCAGCAAGACGCCGGGCCGCACCCAGCAGCTGGTCTACTTCCAGGTCGCCCCGCAGCGCTTCCTGGTCGACCTGCCGGGGTATGGCTATGCCGAGGTCCCCGAAGCCCTCCGCCAGCACTGGCGAGGCCTGATCGACGGCTATTTGCGCGAACGCGAGTCGCTCAAGGGCCTGCTGCTGGTCATGGACATCCGCCATCCGCTGCGCGAATTCGACCGCCTGATGCTCGACTACGGCATGGACCGCGGGATGGCCGTGCACATCCTGCTGACCAAGGCCGACAAGCTGCCTCGCGGCCAGCAAGCCAAGGCCCTGCAGGCGGTGCGCAACGCGCTGAGCGAGGTGCCAGTCGGCGTGCAGCTGTTTTCCTCGCTGCGTGAGCTCGGCATTCCCGAGGCCCGCGCCTGGATGGTCGCCCAGCTGGAGCTCTCCGCGCCGGCCGCGGCGGCCGAGTAGGCCGGGCGTGGCGCGCTATTCAAACAGGCGCCGCTCGATCCGCTCGAGCCGCTCGCGAAGCGCGCGGTTTTCCGCCTCCAGCTGCTGCAGCCGGCGGTCGACCTGTTCGCTGTCGGCGGACTTGCTGGCTGCCAGCTCGCGCAAGGCCTCGACCAGCAGCGCATCGAATCCGCGCAGCAGGACGCTCTGGAAGCCGCGGCGGTCTTCCACCCTCCACTCGGGGAAGGCCTCGCCCAGCTCCTGGGCGATGAAGCCCAGCTGCGGTGCATCGGGCAGGTCATAGGCGGCGACCGCCTCGTCGCTGTACTCGAAGCGGTAGCCGTGCAGATCGAGCAGCCGCTCCAGCGGTGAGGCGATCGGTTCGATGTCCTGCTTCAGGCTCAGGTCGGAGGGCATGCTGCAACAGTTCGTCGCGCTCAGCGTGCCGGTGACGATCAGGTCGCCGCGCACCTGGGTGTTGCCGCGTACGGTGACCGCGCCGCTGTCGTCGGTGCGACCGATCGACACGTCGCCGTCGCTGAGCAGGCGCAGAGGTCGGGCGCTGCTGTCGGCGACGCTGAACTCAAATCCGCCTGGCGTGTTTCCGCTGTTGAATTCGATCCGGCCGCTCTGGTTGGACAGGAAATGCAAGACCATCGGCTGGCCAAGCGTGCTGGCGAGCACCATGTTCATGGGCACACCCGATGAGCTGAACAGCGCGGTGGTCAGAGGTGGAGGAATCAGGCCGAGCGGCACCCCGACGCTGTTCACGTGCAGCGCTGCCATGGGGGTATTGGTGTTGATGCCGACGCCGCCCGCTGCGCGGACCAGGAACTGATTGGTGCCGCTGCTCTGGAACAGGCTGTTCTGGCTGTCGGCCCAGATGAAGGTACCGGTATCGCCCCCGGGGCCGCTGTCGATGCCGGGTGCCCGGACGCTGGCCCGGGTGCCGGCGGCAAGGCTGGAGTCGGCCCCGGCGAAGCTGCTTTGCCCCATGGCGATGGCGAAGTCGCCGGTGGCGGCATTGCTCAGCCCGCCGAGTACGCTGGCGTACTTCCCGCTGGCCGTGTTGGCGAAGTCCGGGGCACCGCCACCGGCCACCAGCGAGCCGGGAGCGATGGCCTGGTTGGCGCTGCTGCCCGCGGTCACCGCGACCGTCTGCAGGCCGCCGCCGTAGGAACCGCCATCCGGGTCGTTGAGGCTTTCAAGGCGCAGACCGCGTTCGTCATTGACCCGCATCTCGAACGGCAGGGCATTGGTGGTGCCGATGAACTGCCCTGCGCTGGCCGCGTTGCCGTCGAGTTGCCAAGCTTGGCTGGCGCCGCCGGAGACGGTCTCGCAGCCGACCGTGCCGTCCGCGCCGACGCTGCGGATGGCGGTGCCGGCGGCGCAGCTGCCGCCGACCCGGCGCTGGATTTCTGCGCTGTCGACGTCGACTGCCTTGAGGCTGGCGTCGAGCACCTGGGCGCTGCCGACCGCGCCGGCGGCGATCTTGCTTGCGTCCACGGCGTTGCCGGCCAGCTGGGCCGCCCCGATGCCGCCATCCGCGACACGCAGTTCCACCACGCCGGCGCTGCCGCCGCCGGCGAGGCCGGTGCCGGCGGTGACCCCGGCGATGCCGCCCCCGCCACCACTTCCACCGCCGACGGTCTCGCAGACCACGCTGCCGTCCTGGTTGATCTGCCGGATCGCGGCGCTGGCTGAACATCCGGTTTCGACACGGCGCTGCACTTCGTCGCTGCGGATCTGCACCAGGCCCACCGCGCCACCGGCGACCTTCTGCGCATGCAGGGCGAAGCCACCGGGCAGGAAGCGCCCGCGTCGCGTGAAAGAAGAGAACGGCGCCGTGCTGTTGCCTAGGCGGATGCCGCCGCCGATCCAGGTGTCCTCGTCGTTGAGCGGGTTCTGCGCGCCAAAGTCGGCGGAGAAGAAGCCGACGCCGCCCTGCACCGGGACATCCTCGATGACCAGCGGCGCAATCGTCGGCGTGCCACCGGTCTCCGCGGTGAAGAACTGTAGTTCGATGTCGACGGATCCGGTGAACGGTTGGCCGGCGCGGTTGATGCCGACCGAAAAACGCAGCGTATTGGGGACCGGATCGGCAAGCGCTGGCGCAGACAGGGCGGCGGCGACGGCGCTACACAGAAGCAGCTTGAGCGGGCGGTTCATGGCGTGTCCTCACGGTGGGCAAGGGAAGGAGCAGACGCGCCATCGGCTTCGAAGCCGCTGGCGAAGATATCTGGATCAGCAGCCGGATCCGCTTCGATGAAGGTCAGCTCGAACTCGTCGTTGCCAAGGGTCTGGCCGCCGAGCGGCGTGACCTCCAGGCTGACCTCGAACTCGTTGCTGGCGTCGCTGCTGCGAAACAAGGCGGCCGATGGGGCTGGCGGTTCGGTCTCAAGCGGTGGTTCCTGAGCGAAACCCGGACTGAGCACCAGGACTGTGCTGAACAGGAGGATTCGACTAGCCTTCATCTTGGGCTCCGCTGGGGGACGGTAGATGCGAGTTGTATTGGCCTGGGATCTGGGTGCGGGCCGCGGCCATGCGGTGCGCCTGGCGATGCTCGCCAACGCCTTTGCGCAACGCGGCGACGAGGTACTGCTGCTCGCGCGCGACCTGCGCACCCTGCGTGCGGCGGTCAGCGGGCCCTTCGCGCAGTTGCCGCTGCCACACAACACATGGTTTCCGCGAGACGCGGCACCGGCGAGCTGGGCCGACATTCTGTGGATCGAGGCCGGGCTGCACGATGCCGCTCAGGCCAATGCCATCCTGTTGGCCTGGCGTGACCTGCTGTGCCGGCTCACGCCGGACCTGCTGCTGCTCGATGCCTGCCCGCTGGCCGCGCCCGCCGCCCGCGCGCTCGAGGTGCCGACGCTGTCGATCGGCAGTGGTTTCATGCAGCCGCCGCCCGGCCCGCCCTGGCCGGTGTTCCGCGACTGGGAGCCCGTCGATCTGCAGCGCATCAGGCAACGCGAGGAACACATTGCCGGTTGGTGCGAGCAGGCGGCTGCCCTGCTCGGTGGCGGCAGTTTCGGGTTCGAAGCCGAGCGTAGTCTGCTGTTCACCTATGGCCCCTTCGACCACTACGCCCAGCGCCCCGATGCCTGCTACCTGGGGCCGATGTCGGGCCTTGGCGAGCCCGCCCGCTGGCCGGCGGGCCGCCGCCGCGTCTTCGTCTACCTGCAGCCGCACTACCCCTATCTCGATGCCCTGCACGCGGCGCTCGCGGCACGCGGGGATCTGGCCGTGCTGGCCTACCTCGGCGGCGAGTGCCGCTGGCCGCAGGCCGGCTGGTTGCGCCAGGTCGATCGGCCCGTCGCACTGGACAGCGTGCTCAGCGCAGCCGACCTGGTTATCGGCCATGGCGGCACCATGGCCGCCCAGGTGGCGGCCAGTGGCATCCCGCAGCTGCTGCTGCCGATCCACGCCGAATCCTTCCTGCTGGCGCGCCGGTTGAGCCAGCTCGGCGCGGCGCGGATGGTGGCCCCGCCGCTGGAGGCGGCAGACTTTGCGCCGTCCCTGGCGATCCTGTTGGACACCGACGACGGACGCGCCGCCGCGCAGCGGCTGGCAAGGGGCCTCACGCGACTCGACGATGCGCAGCGCTGCGCGCAGCTGGTCGCCGAGGCCAACGCCCTGGTTGCCGCAGGGATACCTGCTTGAGTCCGCCGCATCAGTCCGGATCATCTGCCGTCCGCCCCTTGCCCTGTGCCCTGAATCCAGACACGCAGGAGCGCGGTTTTTTTTGCCATCCCCGCGGTCGATCGGTCATGGCTCGAGGACTTGCGGACCTTGCGCGCCGGCCGCATCGCCCCCACCTTTGCGGCTTCGGCCCGGGACCGTTCCGGGCAGGCCCATCAGCCAAGGATTGCCATGTCCGGACCGAGCCAGGTCGACGCCACCGAAATCAACGACCGAGCCCCGCTGGTCAACTTCCTCTCCTCTGGCTGCAAGCCGCGTGAGGCTTGGCGGATCGGCACCGAACACGAGAAGTTCGGCTTCCAGACTGATGACCTGCGCCCGCCGACCTATGAGGGCGGGCGCGGGATCGGCGCCATGCTCGAGGGCCTGGCCGGATTCGGTTGGCAGCGGCATGAAGAGAATGGCCGGCTGATCGCCCTGTCGAAGGCCGGCGCGTCGGTCACCCTGGAACCGGCCGGCCAGCTGGAACTCTCCGGCGCGCCGCTGGAATGCCTGCACGACACCTGCGCCGAGGCGGCCTCCCACCTGCGCGAGGTCAAGGCGGTCGCCGAGCCGCTCGGCCTGGGCTTCCTCGGCATGGGCTTCCAGCCCAAGTGGAAGCGCGAGGAGATGCCCTGGATGCCCAAGGGGCGCTACGGGATCATGCGTGCCTACATGCCCAAGCGCGGCAATCTCGGGCTCGACATGATGACCCGCACCTGCACGGTCCAGGTCAACCTCGACTTCGCCAGCGAAGCCGACATGGTGAAGAAGTTCCGCGTGTCGCTGGCCCTGCAGTCGGTGGCCACCGCGCTGTTCGCCGATTCGCCGTTCACCGAGGGCAGGCCCAACGGCTTCCTCAGCTACCGCTCGCAGATCTGGACCGACACCGATCCCGATCGCACCGGCCTGCTCGACTTCGTGTTCGAGGACGGCTTCGGCTTCGAGCGCTATGTCGATTACCTGCTCGATGTGCCGATGTACTTCGTCTACCGGGACGG
Source organism: uncultured Lysobacter sp. (assembly GCA_964350895.1). Classification (GTDB taxonomy): domain Bacteria; phylum Pseudomonadota; class Gammaproteobacteria; order Xanthomonadales; family Xanthomonadaceae; genus Pseudomarimonas. The sequence goes on along the minus strand of CAYGMG010000110.1, from coordinate 2,134 downwards.
GAAATACATCGACGCCAGCGGGCAGAGCTTCCGGGACTTTCTCGCCGGCCGGCTGCCGGCCCTGCCCGGCGAGCGGCCAACCCTGACCGACTGGGCCGATCACAGCACCACCGCCTTTCCCGAGGTCCGGCTGAAGAAGTTCCTGGAGATGCGCGGCGCCGATGGCGGTCCGTGGAACCGGGTCTGCGCGCTGCCCGCGTTCTGGGTTGGTCTGCTCTACGACGACACTGCCCTCGATGCCGCTTGGGACCTGGTCAAGGACTTCAGCCTGGCCGAGCTGCATGCGTTGCGCGATGGCGTGCCACGGCACGGACTGCAGTTGACCTTTCGCGGCGGCACGGTGCTCGACCTCGCGCGCCAGGCGCTGGTGATCGCCGCCCACGGCCTGCAACGTCGCGCCCGGCTCAACCGGCACGGTTCGGACGAGCGCATCCATCTTGATCCCCTGCTGGAGATTGTCGAGGCCGGCCAGTCGCCGGCCGAGCGCAAGCTGGAGCTGTTCCACGGCGCCTGGCAGGGATCGGTCGACCCGCTGTTCAAAGCATTCGCCTATTGACGCCGGCCGCGGCGACGCCGAGGCTTGCGGCTGACCTGCCGCGAAGGAAACGTGCGATGTCGGATGCCTTCAACCCCGCCAGCGAGCGCGAACCGCTCACCGAGGAGGAAGTGCAGCGCCTCAAGCAGCTGCTCGATACCTTCGCCGTGACCGGTGATGGCATGTCGCTGGAAATGCTGGATGGGTTGTTCAGCGCCCTGATCGCAGGCCCTGGCGAGGCCGAGCCTGCACAATTCCTGCCCCTGGTGCTGGGCAAGGGACATTGGCCGGATGCCGCCCAGGACCAGACCCTGGCCCTTGCGGCGCGACTGTGGAACCACATCGAGCGGCGTCTGGAGATCGATCCGGACGGCGAGGACAGCGGCTTCATGCCCTTGTTCAGCGTCCCTGCCGGCCTGCCCGAGGATCCCGGCGAATACGCCGAGGCGCTGGCCAGAAGCGGCTATCCGCTGGGTGCTGGCTGGGCCGGGGGCTTCCTCTATGCGGTCCAGCTTGACCTGCCGCGCTGGAGGGCGATGGAAGAGCGGGTGCCCGAGATCAATGCCGGCATCGACCTGCTGATCCGGATGATCCAGCTTGAGGGCGACGACAAGAACGAGGCGCCAAGCTCTGAACAGCGGGTGGCGATGGCGGCGGCCATGCCCTACTTCCTGCGTGCGCTGCGCCACCACGGCAGCGAGGCCGCCAGCGGATGAGCTTGCAACGGCTGGACAACGATTCGCTTGACCGCCTGCACGACTTCCTCGAAGAGCGGGTGGTCCCGCGCGGCGGCATGTCGCTGGAAATGCTCGACGGCTTTCTGTCCGCCCTGATGATTGGCCCGGACCTGGTCATGCCCTCCGAATACCTGCCCTGCATCTGGAACGAGGAACAGGTCTGGGAGTCGCCGGCCGAGGCCGAGGAAGTGCTCGGCCTGGTGATGGCGCTGTGGAATGACATCAGCCGCCGGGTCTGTGCCCCGCTGCCGGAAGAGGACAGCGACGAGGCCGAAGCGCAGCGGATGCTGGATGCCGCCGCGCCCCTGCTCGCCCTGCCGGCCGACCTCGACCTCGCCGATGACGCGGTGCTCGCCGAACATTCGGAGCTGCCCCTGGGGGCCGCCTGGGCGACCGGCTTCATGGTCGGGCTCAACCTGCGCGGCGAGCAATGGGAGGCCTGGGCCAAGGAAGACCCGGAAGTCGAAGAGGACGTCGACGATATCGCCCAGCTCTCGATCTTCGATCCGGAGCAGGCCGAGGAAGCCGGTCTGGATGCCGATGAGCTGCCGACCCTGGCCGAGCGCATCGAGATGCTCGCCGAGCTGCCGTTCGTGCTCAACGACCTGAACTGGAAACGGCTGGAGCGGATGCGTCCGGGCCCGGTGCGGCGCCCCGACCTGCCCGGCCGCAACGATCCCTGCGTCTGCGGCAGCGGACTGAAATTCAAGAAATGCTGCGGCGCGCCGGGCAAGCTCAACTAGTGGAGAGTAACGGACACATCGATAGCAGCTCGCTGGGTCTGGCCGCGCTGGGCTTGCGCCTCACTCGGCCGCTTCGCGGCCGGCGGCAAGCCGCCTTCGCCTTCGCTCCGCTCGGTCGG
>CAYGMG010000109.1:0-13536 GCA_964350895.1 uncultured Lysobacter sp. | reverse complement strand
CGGCGCCGGGTTTCGAAGCGGGAGAAGAAGGACGGGGTGAGGATGACGTTCTCGGCCTGGGAAGCGCGCAGGCTCCAGGCCTCCCGGTCGGCGCTGGCGATGCCCGCTGCCAGTTGGCTGTTGCGCAAGTCGGACTCGCCGCGGTCGAACTCGACGTCGCCCTCGACATGTCCTGCCTGCAGGTCCAGCAGCACGTCGCCCAGAGGCAGTTCGAAGTCGGCATTCAGACTGCGCTGCCGGTAGCCGTCGCGGTCCGGATCGAAGCCGAATCCGCGCGGGTTCTGGGCATTGAAGCCGGCGCTGTCGACCGCACCCAGACGCAGCCCGAGGCGACCCTCGCCAAGCGACCAACCGGCGCCGCCCGCAGCGCGCCAGGTGTCGTGATTGCCAACCCCCACCACGGCATCGAAGCCGCCCTGGCGGCGGGTGAATATCTGGATCACTCCACCGATCGCATCCGAGCCATACAGCGCCGCGCGCGGCCCGCGGACGATCTCGATCCGCTCGATCTGCTCCAGCGGCAGCTGCTCGAAGGTAAAACTCCCGGTGGTGGACGAGGAGACCCGCACGCCGTCGACCAGCACCAGCAGCTGGTTGGAGCCGGCTCCACGCAGGAAGACGCTGGTCTGCCCGCCCAGCCCGCCGCTGCGGATCACGTCGACGCCGGCCTCGGCACGCAGCAGGTCGACCAGGTCGAGCGCGCCAAAGGATTCGATGCGCTCGCGGTCGATCACCGACACGCTGGACAGGCTGGCGTCGATGGCCAGCTGAAGGCGATTGGCGGTGACCACCAGCGGCGCTTCGCTGGGCAGGTTCTCGGTGGATTGCGCCACGCTCGACGCAATCACCAGGGCAGCGGCAATGCCGGACCGGGTTACAAGGGAAATCATCTCTACAGCCTCCTGGATACGCACACCCGCGATAGCGCGGCGGCAGGCAGGGGGCGAGGCGAACGGCAGGCAGCAAGGCACGGCGCGATCACTCCGCACCGTTGCCCACCGCAACGCGCAGCCACGCGACGACACGTCGCGTACCCCGGGCCGGTCTCCGGGCTTGCAGGGCGGGAACCAGTCCCGGCGTCCTTCCCCTTCCCGGCCGGAGCCAGTGGGCTGTGAAGGACTACGCCTGCTTACCGTTGCGGGGGCAGCGCCGGATTCACACCGGCTTCCCGAGCACCCAGGGCGGCGCGCAGTGTAGGCCCCGTGAAGGGTTCCGGCAAGGATTCTCAGCGCAGCGCGAAGCCGGCTGCGATGCCCAGAAAGACCACCATCCCGACCCAGTTGTTCTGCAGGAAGGCGGCAAAGCAGGCCTCGCGGGCGCGGCTGCGCGCCGTCCAGAACTGCCGCAGCACCAAGAGCAGGACCACGACCAGAGCCAGCCAGTAGGGCTCACCGAGCCCGGCCCGCTGGCCGATCAGCAGCAGGCCCAGGCCAAAGGCGGCGAACAGCACGCCCTGCGCGACCAGATCCATGTCGCCAAACAGGATCGCGGTCGAACGCGCGCCCATGCGCAGGTCGTCATCGCGGTCGACCATCGCGTACCAGGTGTCGTAGGCCGTGGTCCAGATCACATTGGTCGCGAAGGCCAGCCAGGCCATCGTCGGCACCTCGCCGAGCACGGCGGCGAAGGCCATCGGAATCGACCAGCCGAAGGCGACGCCGAGATAGACCTGGGGAAACCAGGTGTGCCGCTTGAGATACGGATAGCTGGCGGCCAGCGCGGCGCCGGCCACGCTCAGCCAGATGGTCAGCCAGTTGGTCATCAGGACCAGGCCTAGGGCGACCAGACAGAGCACGGCGAACACGGCCAGCGCCTCGCGCGGTGCCACCGCACCGGTAGCCAGCGGCCGGCCGCGGGTGCGCTCGACGTGCGGATCCAGCCAGCGGTCGGCGTAGTCATTGATCACGCAGCCGGCCGAGCGCATCAGCCAGACGCCGAGCGAGAAGATCAGCAGCAGATGCCAGGGAGGCAGCCCCTCCGCGGCCAGCCACAGGCCCCACCAGGTAGGCCAGAGCAGGAGCAGCCAGCCGATCGGCCGATCGCCGCGGACCAGCTTCCAGTAGTCCGGCAGGCGGGCACGCAATGACCAGGCTGGCGCGGGCTCGGGCTGCAGGGCTGCGGGCCGCGGAGGGCGTACTGAGGGCTTGCGCGGCTTGCTGGGCATCCGCCGAGCGTAGCGGCAGGCCCGAGAGTGCCGCAAGCGCGATCAGGATGCGCTGGCGCCACGACCGGCGTAGCATCCCAGGATCCGATGCCGCCGGCCCGCGGGTGGAACGTCCGGAGGTGCCCCATGCATTGCCTGTTTGCATTGATCGTCCTGCTAAGTGCCCTGGCCGGTCCGGCCGCCGCTGCGGACGGCGCGCCGCCGCTCAGCCAGCGCTCGCCCCTGCTGCCAGGGCTCTGGTGGGACCCAACACAGCCCGGCCAGGGTTTCGACCTGCACCTCTCGGGTCGCAATCTTGGCGTGGTCTGGTACAGCTACCAGCAAAACAGCCAGCCAACCTGGTATCTGGCATCCGGCGAGATCGATGCAGACGGACGCTGGCAGGCCGATCTGCTGCAGCTGCGCTGGGACGACGGCGTGGTCGATTCACGGGTAACCGGGTCGCTGTCCCTGCAACGGCTGCACAGCGAGTCGGCCCAGCTGGACTGGCAGGTCGACGGACGCGCCGGCCGCTGGCTGCTGGAGCCCTTCCTGCTCACCGCGCAGCGCGCCGAGGCGGATCCGAGCGGGGCCTATCACGATCCCGCGCGTGATGGCTTCGGTCTGTCGCTGGACCAGCAAGGCAACAGCCTGAGCGCGATCTACTACGTCTACGACGCAGCCGGCGAGCCGACCTGGTGGCTAGGCTACCGCGAGCACGCCGACCCCCCGCTGCAGCTGAAGTCCTTCCTCGGCCCCTGTCCGGGCTGCGCGCTGCGCGCCGTTGAGGAGCAGGCCAGCATCGAGGCCAGCCTCGACAGCGATACGCTCAGCGCGCGGCTGCAGCTCGGCGCCGGCAGCGAGCGGCTGCAGCCGGAGTTCCGCCAGGCCGGCGCAACCCTGCAGCGCTTCACCCCGGCGGTGGCCGAGCGCCAGGCCGACTACCGATTGGCACGTTTTGATGACCCGGCAGCACTGCGTGCCTATCTGGAGGCCGCGATCTTCGATGACCGGCAGTGGCGACGCAGCCTGGACGGCGTCGACTTGTCGCCGCCCCCGCCCGCGGTGCCGATTTCCTTCTCGGCCACCAATGTGGTGGTGGCTGGCGTGGACGAGCCGGACCTGCTGAAAAGCGATGGCCAGTTCGCCTATTCGCTGCAGCCAGGCAGCGGCCCGGAGACGCTGCGCATCGTCGAACTCGCCGCCGGAGGGATCGATCCGCAGCCGCGCGGCGAACTCGCCATGCCGTTCCAGAACAATTCCGACTCCGGCCGCGGCGGATTGTTCCTGAGCGCTGACGCGCTGGTCTATGTGCAGACCGATGAGGTCTTCCTGCAAGGCATCGCGATCTGCCCGCCGCCGCCGTTCCACCTGCTGCAGCGCAAGACCCGCATCGCGATTTTCGACCGCAGCGAACCGGCATCCCCGCAGCTGCGCTGGTCAGCCGAACTTGACGGGCACATGGTCGAAGCACGGCGGATCGGCGACCAGCTCTACCTGGTGCTGCGCTATGCACCGCACATCGACGGCTTCCGCTACAGCATCGAGGGCGAGGCCGACCGCAGCCACAACGCCGCGCTGCTGGCAGCCACCTCGTTGAGCGACCTGCTGCCCGCGATCCGCGTCGGCGAGGACAGCCAGCCGCTGTTTGCTGCCGAGGACGTGCACCTGCCGCCTGCCGCCCGCAATGATTCGCGACCGGATTTCGTCAATGTCCTGCGCCTGTCCATCGCCAACCCGGACGACCGCGACACGGTCGCCGTGCTCGGCGGAGTAGCCGCCGCCCACGTCAGCCAGAAGTCGGTGTTTCTCACCACTTCACGTTTCACCCTGGCACCGGATGCAGAACTGCGCCAACGACCGGATGTGTCCACCGACATCCATCGGATCGCCATCGCGGACTCCGGCCTGCGCGTGGCCTCCAGCGGCGCGGTGGACGGCCTGCTGACCGCCGACGCCCTGCTGCAGCCGTTTCGCCTCTCCGAGCAGGACGGCCTGCTGAGGATCGTGACCGAGGGGCAGTTTGCCGGCTTCGGTCGCAACCGGCTGCACGTGCTGGGCGAGTCCGATCTCATGCCCGGACTGCTCAAGACCGTTTCCACCCTGCCCAATGCACAACGTCCGGCGCCGATCGGCAAGCCCGATGAGCTGCTCCATGCCACCCGTTTCGCCGGTGAGCGGCTGTTCGCAGTGACCTTCCGACAGATCGACCCGCTGTATGTGATCGACCTTGCCGACCCCGGCGATCCGGCAATCCGCGGCGAGTTGGAACTGCCCGGATTCTCCGACTACCTGCACCCCTTCGGTGGCGATCTGCTGCTCGGCGTGGGCCGACATGTGCCAGCGCCGGCGAACAATCCCGGGCTGCTGGCCGGGGTCAAGCTCAGCCTGTTCGACGTCGCCGACAGTGCACGACCGAGGGTGCTGCAGGAAGTGATAATCGGCGAGCGCGGCAGCGACAGCGCCGTCCTGCACAGCCACCGCGCCTTCGCTGTCCTGCCGCTGGGCGAGCAACGCTGGCGTATTGGCTTGCCGATGCGTGTGCATGGGCAGCCGCTGCCTCCTGCTGACCTGCCGACCGACTGGAACATCCGGCCATTCACCCACAGCGCGCTGTATGCCTTCGACCTTGATGCTGCACAGCCGGCACTGGTTCCGCTGGGACCGATGGTGGTCGCAAGCAGCCTTGGCGACCACCAGGGACAGGCCGATGACCGCAATGCGCGCGCCCTGCTGCTCGAAGATGCCGCCCTGATGTGGCGAGGCGGCGGGGTTTTCGCCGCCCCCTGGGGCGACCTCGACAACCCGCGAGGGCCGCACTGAGCCTGAGCTCGGCAAGCCCCGCGGCCGCCTCCCGGCAAGGGCTGAACGTGTAGCGCGGTTCCGCTTGGCGCTTGACGCTGACAACGGCGGAGGGTTGGCGCCTGCAGCGGAAGCCTTGGACACCCTGCGCGCGCGTCAGGTCTCGGTCTGCCATCGAAGCTGCCGGGAGGAAGATCTGACGCAAGCAAGAGGTGACCATTCGCGGAAGGCGGGTTGCGGCGCAAGGCAGATGTCCGCGTAGGGCGGTTCTTGATTGCGCCCGATGCCGCCGTGGCGACGAACCCGCTCCGAGTCAACGCTCGCCCTTCGTCCCGCCGCCCGCCGGCTTGGGCGAGAGTGGGGCCCGCGCGCTTTGCCGCAGGCTTGGGTGAACCGCGACCAACCGGCTACCCTTTGTCGACGTCACTCGATGGACCGGCGGGCGTCTTTGCTCGCCAACGCGGCCTTGCGCCGCCCCTGTCTGCAGGAGAGAACACATGTCACAAGGACAAGGCAGCGCTGGCAACATCCTGGCCGCACTGGCCAGCCTGATCATTCCCGGCCTGGGTCAGCTGCTGCAAGGCCGCGTGCTGTGGGCCATGTTCTGGCTGTTCCTCGGCTGCATCGGCTTCGCCATCACCTGGCTGCTGACCCTCAGCCTGCTGCCCTTCGGCTGGTTCATCGTGTCCTTCATCAGCTGCATCCACGCGGCGGTCTACCGGCCGCGCGCCTAGAAGCGGCCGGTCTCCCGCGCCCACTCGGCGAGCAGGGGTGCGGGCAGCGGCCGGGTGTAGAGAAATCCCTGCGCCTCGTCGCAGCCGATCTCGCGCAGCCGGCGCGCCGCCGCTTCGGTCTCGACGCCCTCGGCCACCACCTTCAGATGCAGGGCGTGGCCCAGGCCGACGATGGCCTCGCTGAGCCGCTCGATCTGTTGGTCGCGGAGCAGTTCGAAGACAAAGCTGCGGTCGATCTTCAGATGCTTGACCGGGAAGCGATGCAGGTAATGCAGGTTCGAGAATCCGGTGCCGAAGTCGTCCACCGACAGGCTGACGCCGCGCGCCTCGAACAGGGCGAAGCTGCGCCGCAGGACCTCGCTGTCGCGCATCAGGGCTGATTCGGTGAGCTCCAGCTCCAGCCGCTCGGGCGGCCAGTGGCAGCGCTCGCAGATGTCGATCACCGCGCCGGCGAAGTCGGGATCGCGCAGCTGGATTGCCGAAACGTTGACCGCGATGCGCTCGAACCTCAGCCCGCCGCTGAGCCACTCGCGGGCCTGCCGGCAGGCCTGCTCGAGCACCCAGCGGCCGATCGGCAGGATCTCCCCGCAGTCCTCGGCAATCGGGATGAACTCGGTGGGCGAGCGCTGTTCGCCATCCGGCCCGGTCCAGCGCAGCAGGGTCTCGATGCCGCGGATGCTGCCGTCGGCAAGGCTCAGGGTGGGCTGGTAGACCAGCGAGAACTCGCCGCGCGACAGCGCCAGACGCAGCTCCTGCTCCAGGGTCAGCTTGCGCTGGATGCGCTCGTAGAAGGCGTCGCTGTAGAACTGAAAGCTGTTCCGGCCACGCTCCTTGGCCGCATACATCGCGGTATCCGCTGCGCGCAGCAGCTGCTCAAGCGAATCATGCGAATCGCCGAGCACGGCAATCCCGATGCTCACCCCCACCTGAACCTCGGAATCGCCCAGCTGAACAGGCTGGTTGATCGCCTCGATGATCTTGCGGGCTACCGTGGCTGCGTCCTCGGCGCGCGCCAGCTCGCGCAGCAGGACCAGGAACTCGTCGCCGCTTTGCCGGGCGACCACGTCGCAGCCGCGCACCGCCGCGCGCACCCGGCCCGCGACGTCGAGCAGCAGTTGGTCGCCGGCCTCGTGGCCTAGCGTGTCGTTGACGTACTTGAAGCGGTCGAGATCAAGGAACAGCAAAGCCAGGCCAGCCCCATCGCGGCGCGCCTGGATGATCGCTGCTGCGGCCAGCTCGCGGAACTGGAAGCGGTTGGGCAAGCCGGTCAGGGTGTCGTAGTGGGCCAGCTGCTCGATCCGTTCGCCGGCCTCGCGCTCGGCGGTGATGTCGCGGGTCAGCCCGGTTATCCGGAACGGCCTGCCCTCCCTGTGCTCGACCCTGCCGGTAATGCGCAGCCACACGCGCTCTTCCTGCGGGGTGACGAACTGCACCTCGATGGTGTCCTCATCGCGCTCGCCGGCGAGCATGCGCTTGACCGCCGCCTCGAAGATGTCGCGCGAGTGCCCAAGGTAGTAGGGCTTGGTCGAGTCCAGGGTCACCGGGGTGCCGACCGCGAAGCCGTGCAGGCGGTAGTTCTCCTCGGTCCAGCGCAGCACGCCGCTGTCGATCTCGAACTCCCAGCCACCGATCTTGCCAACCTGGGCGACACGATCGAGCATCTCGTTGCGGATCCGGTCGGACTGCTCGCGCATGACGCGTGGGGTGATGTCCTGGACCACGCCGAGCAGTCGCTCGATGTGGCCCGAGCGATCGCGCAGCGCCTCGCCGCGCATCACCACCCGGCGCAGCGCACCTCGCCGCTGCAGGCCAAGCTCAAGGCTGAACGGCTGGCCGCCCACGCGCAGTGCAATCAGCGCCGCCCGGAACTCGCGACGATCCGCCTCGGCCACCAGGCCGACCAGGGCATCGGTATCCGCAGGCGGTGCGCCGCGCACGCCGGCAATGCGCAGCAGTCCGTCTGAACACCACAGGGCTTGTTGCGCAGGATCCCAGGCCCAGGCACCGGCATCGCCAAGCCGCTCGGCTTCACCCAGCAGCAGTTCACGGTCGCGCAGCCGCGCTTCGAGCAACTTCAGGCTGCTGATATCGACATGCGATCCGACCATCCTCTCGGCGCGGCCTTCGGGCGACCAGCCGACCACCCTGCCCCGCGCCAGCACCCAGATCCACTGACCCTCCTCGGCCTTCATCCGGTACTCAGCCTGAAATTCCGGGCGCCGGCCCTGGAGCACTTCGAGCAGGCGCCGCCGCGCCTCGTCGAAGTCGTCCGGATGCACCCGCGCCGCGTAGTCCGCCGCGTGCAAATCGGGACGCTGCTGGGCCAGTCCAAGCACCCTGCTCCAGCCAGGCGCGCCGAACACCCGCCCCCCCGCGATATCCCACTCCCAGGCATCGTGTCCGGCTACTTCGCGCACCGCGCGATCACGCTCGCCTTCGGTGTCCACCCCGCCCTCAGCCATGCGTTCCACCGACAGCGTGGCACCGCTCAGAGCGCCTTGTTCGTCACGCACCGCCAGCAACCTGCAGAGCAGTTCGACATCGTCCTCGAAGGGGGAACGCCATTGCACCGTCCGCTCCGGCGCCGCGCGCAGCTGAGCCATGGCGAAGGCAAGGCGGGAGGCCAGCGCGCCATGGGTGATCTCGGAGACCAGCCGTTGCGCCTCGGCATTGCCCTCCAGCCAATGGCCGTTCACATCCAGCACGACCAGCGCACAGGCCAGTGGATGCTGCATCAGGCTGCGCGTGACAGAGCGGGTCATGGGGGCGGCATCAAAAACAGTCGCAAGGCGACGAGCATAGCGGGCGCCGACCTCGGCGGCATCCCGGCAAGGCGATCGCAGGATGACCTTCCCTAGGCGCCGTGCGCCTGCGCAAAAAGCAAAGAGCCTGGCCGGAATTCCCGGCCAGGCTCCTGATCATCGAAAGTGGCGCGCCCGAGACGATTCGAACGTCCGACCACCGCCTTCGGAGGGCGGTACTCTATCCAGCTGAGCTACGGGCGCGCAGGTGTTGCTTGGGTCGTGCTGCTGCCGGGCCTATCCGAGTAGCGGCCTGGCAGCCGGGCGGAAGTTTAGCAGAAGCTGCGCTTTCCGCTGCGTAGCAGATCACCGATGTCGATCCCGCCGCGCCCGGGCGGGGCGCGCCGCCGGGCAGGAGCAGGGGCGGCGCGGTGCACATTGCGCTGCCTGGCGGCGCTCAGTCGCGCGACTTAGCCTTGCCCTCGCGCAGGCGGGTCTCGGCGGCGCGCAAGGCTTCCAGTCGGCCAGCGGAAATGACCTTCTTCTGCGCGCCGTCTGCGCTGAACCAGGCGACCGGCAGGGCGCTGGGAGCGCGAGAGGGCTTCTCCTGCTTGCTCGGACCGATGCCCTCCTGGACGAAGCTGCGGCTGGCGCTGCGCCAGCCGTCTACCGGATAGAACACCGTCGGCGTGCTGCCCTTGAAGTAGACCGATACCTCGCCGGTGAAGCGATCAGTACCGGTGTTCAGGAAATAGGCGGCAAACGTGTCGGGATCGTTGTCGATCACCAGCACCTGCTCGTCGCTTGAGGCGACGTACTCGAGCGTGGCCCGATGCTCGCTGACGTCCTCGTTGCTGCAGAAGCCGCGCAGGCTGTCGGCAGGCCGGCAACCTTCGACGAAATCACCCTGACTGTCCGAGTCAAGCAGGTCGAGCACGGCGATATCACCGTAGAACTGGAAATCGACGCTCGGGTTGTCGGAAAAGTCGAGCACGGTCTGCCACTCGCCGAGCATCTTGGTCAGGTCGATGCGCACGCCGGGCAAGGCCTGCTCGTCCTCGGGGCGCTTGAGATAGAACTGGAAGCGCTCGATCGGCATGGTTCGGCCGCCCCAGGTCAGGCTGGCGCGGGTCGGGTCGGTGGCATTGAAGATGATCGTTATCGGGCCACCCGCGCCGAGGAACTCGCGGTTCGGGCGATACGGGCAGCCCGGGCAGTTGCCATTGGTGAAGGCGTCCAGCACACCGTCGAAGCGGGCGTTGCCGGTCATGAAGCCGGTCGCCGTGTACCACTGGGCGTTGCCGACGGTGTCGTAGGTATAGGCGGCGGCGACCAGGAAGTTGTCCTGGATCTCGATGAAGATGCCGGTACCGGGCTCGTTCGGATTCCACCAGACACCGCTCTCCGGGGTGTAGGCGCGCACCGGCAAGGCCAGTGTCAGGCCGAACAGCAACACACAGGCAAGGCGGCTCAGCATGGAACTCTCCCTTCGGATCAGGCTTTCGAAGCTAGGCGTGATGGGCTTAATCCGCGCTTAGTACCCTGCGTGGACGCAGCCCTCGGTGCGGGCCGGTTCAGCTGCGGCTGCGCGCGCGGTTGACCTCGCGCAGCCAGGCGAACAGCGGATCCCAGTCTTCCTGCTGACTGCGGATCGCCTGCGAGCCGTAGTCGAACAGCGAGCGGCCAAGCCCGTGCAGCAGGGCATAGGCCTGGCTGTCGCGCAGCTCGGCCACCAGCGGCAGCGGCCAGCCGCGCAGGGTCTGTGCGGCCTGCTGGCCAAGGGTGGTCCACGGCCGCAACCGGTTGCCGACCAGGCCGGCCGGCGGCTGACCCTTGCCGACGCCGGTGTGCTTGCGCAGTCGGTCGACGAAGTCGGCGCCTGCCTCCAGATCTACCTGGGCCGGCAGCACCGGGATCAGCAGCGCATCGGCAATCTCCAGGAAGCGGGCCAGTGACTCGGGCGTGCTGCCTGCCGGAGTATCGATCACCAGCCGCTGGGTATCGTCGGGCAGGCGCTTGCGCCAGGCCTTGCGGGTACCGTCGACGGTCTGCAGGTCGTCGACCAAGGCGGCGCGACGCGCGGCCCAGCGCAGGGCTGAGTGCTGCGGGTCGGCATCGAGCAGGACCGAGCGCTTGCCGGCCAGGGCGAAGTAGGCAGCGAGCTGGGCCGCCAGCGTCGACTTGCCGCTGCCGCCCTTGGAACTTGCGACGAGGATTGCCAGCATCGCCCTCAACCCGTGGTCCAGCCGCCGGCCACGTTGCCGCGCCGGCGCAGCGCTTGCAAGTGCTGGCAGGCCGGCTGGCGGCGAAATCTGGTGCTTTACCTTGTGCTGCGCGAAGTGCTAGTGTTGTCAAGCAATACGGTGCGCGCCTCATCGCACCGCTCTCCTCTCCGGTTCACGCTCCCTTACTGACCCGACGCTCGCCCCACGCGAGGAAGACCTGTGCACGACAATACAAACGACCACGGCGGCGCTGAAGCCGCCGCGCGCGAGACTACGTCCGCGCCCTCCCAGGACAACACCGCCAGCGACAAGCCGCGCGAGCCGCGCAGCAAGCGCGAGCCCTCCGCCAAGGCTGCCGACAAGCCTGCAGAGAAGGCCGACAAGCCAGCCGAAGCGCCTGAAGCCCAGCAGCAGTCGGGCGGCGGCGACGGCGACGGGGGCCAAGGCGGTGGCGACAATCAAGGCGGCGGCCAGCGCGAAGGCCGTGGCCGGCACCGCGACCGGCGCAATCGTCGCGGCCGTGACCGCAGCGGCGGCGGCGGGGATCGCGATGAGGCGCCCGAGCGCGGCAACCGCGACGACCGCCCGGATCGCAGCGAGCCGCCGATGGTGAGCTTCCAGCTGCCGCCGAACTTCCCGACCTATTCGCTGACTGATCTCAAGCGGATGCATCCCAACCAGCTGCTCGACATCGCCGAGCAGATCGGGCTGGGCGACTCGGTCGCCCGGCTGCGCAAGCAGGACGTCACCTTTGCCCTGCTCAAGGCGCTGACCCGCACCTCGGACGGCGTCGCCGGCGAGGGCGTGCTGGAGATCCTCCCGGACGGCTTCGGTTTCCTGCGCTCGGCCGATGCCTCGTATCTGGCCGGTCCGGACGATGTCTACATCAGCCCAAGCCAGATCCGCCGCTTCAACCTGCGCACCGGTGACTACATCATCGGCAAGATCCGTCCGCCCAAGGACGGCGAGCGCTACTTCGCCCTGGACAAGGTCGCCACGATCAACGGCGAATCCCCCGAGGCGAGCAAGAACAAGGTCCTGTTCGAGAACCTCACCCCGCTGTTCCCGCGCGAGCGCTTCAAGCTTGAGCGCGGCAACGGCAGCACCGAGGACATCACCGGACGCATCCTCGACCTGATGGCGCCGATCGGCCGCGGCCAGCGCGGACTGATCGTCTCCCAGCCCAAGGCCGGCAAGACGATGCTGATGCAGAACGTCGCCCAGTCGATCATCCATAACCATCCGGACGTGCATCTGATCGTCCTGCTGATCGACGAGCGCCCCGAGGAAGTTACCGAGATGCAGCGCAGCGTGCGCGGCGAGGTGGTCTCCTCGACCTTCGACGAGCCGGCCGCGCGCCACGTGCAAGTCGCCGAAATGGTGATCGAGCGGGCCAAGCGCCTGGTCGAGCACAAGAAGGACGTGGTCATCCTGCTGGACTCGATCACCCGCCTCGCCCGCGCTTACAACACCGTCGTGCCCTCCTCGGGCAAGGTGCTGACCGGCGGCGTCGACGCCAACGCCCTGCAGCGCCCCAAGCGCTTCTTCGGCGCCGCGCGCAAGGCCGAGGAAGGCGGCTCGCTGACCATCCTCGCCACCGCGCTGATCGACACCGGCAGCAAGATGGACGAGGTGATCTACGAGGAGTTCAAGGGCACCGGCAACATGGAGGTGCACCTGGACCGGCGGATCTCCGAGAAGCGTGTCTACCCGGCGATCAACATCAACCGCTCGGGCACCCGTCGCGAGGAGCTGCTCATCGAGCCGGACTTCCTGCAGAAGATCTGGATCCTGCGCAAGCTGGTCCACGCCATGGACGAGCTGGCCGCGGTCGAGTTCCTGCTCGACAAGATGAAGAACACCAAGACCAACGACGAGTTCTTCGGCTCGATGAAGCGCTGAGCACAGTCGACCGGCCGCGCGCCGGTCGCTGTCCTCGCCAAGTTGAGCTCCGGCCATGCAGATCGGCCCCTACCGCATCGATCCACCCCTGGTCCTGGCGCCCATGGCCGGGGTCACCGACAAGCCGTTCCGCTTGCTCTGCAAGCGACTGGGCGCGGGCTATGCGGTATCCGAGATGACCACCTCGGACCCGCGTCTGTGGAAGACCCGCAAGAGCCAGTGGCGGATGGACCACGAGGGCGAGCCCGAGCCGATCGGCGTGCAGATCGCCGGCGCCGACCCTGCCGTGCTGGCCGAGGCCGCGCGGCACAACGTCGAACACGGCGCGCAGATCATCGACATCAACATGGGCTGCCCGGCGAAGAAGGTCTGCAACGTCTGGGCCGGCTCGGCCCTGCTCCAGGACGAGAGCCTCGTCGAGCGCATCTGCCGCGCGGTGGTCGCCGCAGTCGATGTGCCGGTGACCCTGAAGATCCGCACCGGCTGGAATGCCGACAACCGCAACGGTCTGCGCATCGCGCGAATCGCCGAGGATGCAGGGATCGCCGCGCTCGCCGTGCACGGCCGCACCCGCGACCAGCTGTATACCGGGCAGGCCGAGTACGCGCTGATCGCGCAGATCAAGCAGGCGCTGTCGATCCCGGTGCTCGCCAATGGCGATATCGGCGACCCGCACAAGGCGCGCGACGTCCTGCGCCAGACCGGCGCCGATGCGCTGATGGTTGGTCGTGGCGCCCAGGGACGGCCATGGATTTTCCGCGAGATCGCCCACTTCCTGGCCACCGGCGAGCAGCTGCCAGCGCCGTCGGCCGCCGAGGTCGGCGCCCTGCTTCTTGAACACCTTGATGCGCTGTATGGCTTCTATGGTGAAGAACACGGCCTGCGCATCGCGCGCAAGCACCTCGGCTGGTACGCCAAAGACCGTCCCGAGAACGCCACGTTCCGCAGCGTGGTCAACCGCGCCAACGAAGCCAGCGAGCAGCGCCGGC
>CAYGMG010000108.1:0-13666 GCA_964350895.1 uncultured Lysobacter sp. | reverse complement strand
AGTGTGACCGCTGCGCGCGCAGAAAGTTCATAGCTAATTGCTGCCGGCTCTATAGGCTTCGTTCAGCGCCTGGATCGCCGCGGCGATCTCAGCGGCGTGCTGGACGACGCGCAGGCGGGGGTGGGCGGCGTCGACGGCGTGTTCGGTTTCCAGCGCCCAGGTGGTGGCATAGGGCACGTGGACGCCGGCGCCGCCGAGGTTCAGCACGGGCTCGATGTCCGAACGCAGGGAGTTGCCGACCATGGCGAAGCGCTCGGCGGGTAGCTCGAACTCCTGCAGCAGGCGGGCATAGGTTTCGGTGTCCTTCTCCGAGACGATCTCGATGCGCTGGAACAGCTCGGACAGGCCGGACTCGGCGACCTTGCGTTCCTGGTGGAACAGATCGCCCTTGGTGATCAGCACCACGTCATGCTGTTCGCTCACCGCGGCGACCGCCTCGCGCACGCCGGGCAGCAGCTCGACCGGGTGCTCGAGCACCTCGCGGCCGATCGCCAGCACGCGATGCAGGTCAGCGGCGCTGATCTTCTCGTCGGTCAGGGCGATGGCGGCTTCCAGCATCGACAGGGTCATGCCCTTGGCGCCGTAGCCGTACAGGCGGATGTTGCGCCGCTCGGTGGCGAGCAGCTCGTCGTGGACGCGGCGGTCCTGGATGTCGAGGTAGCGGGCGAGGATCGCCTCGAAGGCGGCCTGCGCCTCGTCGAAATACTCCTGGCTGCGCCACAGGGTGTCGTCGGCGTCGAAGCCCACCATTTCCAGCATGTCGGTCACCGCGTGTTTCAGAGCGAGAAACGATACGCGATCTTCAGCAGCAGCTGGTCTTCGTCGCGCAGCGAGAAGCTGTCGGAAAGGATGCCGGATACGCTGCGCTCTTCGCCGGCCTGCAGCTCGTCGAAGGCGAAGCCGCCGCGGCCGTAGACGGCGTAGATGTCGCTCAGGGTGCCGAGCTTGTAGCGCCAGCGGACCTGCACGCCGAAGTTGCGCAGACTGAAGTCGGCGATCTCGGCATTGCTGTCGACCAGCTGCCCGCCATGCAGGCGGCGGGCCTGCTTGAGCTCGGCGTCGATCGCGATAGCCTGCAGTTTCACCCGAAGCTCCTGGCGCTCGGTCGGGAACCAGTTGAGGTTGGAGTAGAGCTCGAGCTGGCGCGCACGGAAGCTGGCGAACTCGCGGCCTTGCTGCCAGAGCAGCCAGTCAGGGCGACGCACGGCATACAGTCCGAGATCGATATCGAGACGGTCGCCGGCGTGCCAGCGCGGCTGCACCCCGCCGTAGACGCTGTGGCCGCCGACCGCGTTGGGAAACACCTCGAGGTTCCAGAACCAGGCCATCCGGCCGTCGCCGCGGCGCGGTCGGTCGCCCTCGACGTAGAACTGCCAGCCGCCCTGCAGGGGCACGCTGCCGTTGCCGCGCGAGAGCCGATCATCGACTGCCGGGGCCTGCCAGCGCAGCAGCCAGAACAGATCACCGCCGCGCCGTCGCGAAGAGCGCCGCTGCAGCGTGGTCGCGGCGCGCAGGCGCTCGCCGGCGGTGTTCTCGCGATAGGCCAGTTCAAACTCCCAGGCATGCGAGCGCCATGCCGAGTGCTCGGGCAGCGCGTCCTGGCGGTACTCGGTTTCCCATTCGAGATAGCGGAAATCGTTGCGCTCCTGGAAGCCCAGGTCGTTGAGCTCCAGCTGATCGTCGGCGTAGAGCGCGATGTACTCCTGTCGCCACGGGCCGTCCGGATCCCAGTCCGCGACCAGGCCCGCGCCGCGGCCGCTGCGTACGACGCCTGCGGTGTCGCTGCGGCTCTCGCTGAGCAGGGGGCGCAGACGCCAGGTCGCGGTCGGCTGCCAGACGGCGTCCAGCGAGCTCACCTCGGCGCGGCGCGCGAGAAAGGGCCGATCGACGCGGCTGTGGGTCAGCCCAAAGCGCAGGCCTTCGCTGTCCCAGGTGGTGCGCACAAGCCGCGACTCGCGTCCGGCCTCGCCGTCCTCGTCGGCGGCGAACAGACCGTAGCCGAATCGACCGACGCTGCCATTGGCCTTGACCGCGGCATCGATGCTGGCCGCGCCGCTGCGATCGTCCAGCGGTCCGCCCACCCGGCGCGTGTAGAACAGGGTGCCCAGCGGATGGCCGAGATCGAAGTAGGCCTGGTTCTCGGTGAAGAACGGCCGGCGGTCGGTGAAGAAGTTCTCGATGGCGCTGAAGTTCACCACCAGCGCATCGCTCTCGACCTGACCGAAGTCGGGGTTGACGGTGAGCGCAAACTGGTGCTCGCCGCTGGGCTTCCAGAACAGGTCGAAGCCCTGCTCGGTATCGGTTGCGCCGCTGACCTGATCGTGGCGCAGCACGCCATAGGGGGTGATGGCGAGCTGTCGCTGGCGGTACTGATCGACCTCGATGCGGTGGAAGTCGGAGAGGAAACGCGGGCGCATGAAGCTGGCGTCGGGAAAGGCAAAGCGCTGGTTGCTGGCGGCGATCACCCGGTCGAAGTAGATCGCGATGGTGCGCCGTGGGGCGCTGGAGCTGCGCATCGGCGCGATACTCCAGGGGATCCGCCACTCGGCGACGTAGCCGCCCTCGAAATCGGCGACCGCATGCTCCCAGGCGCCATCCCAGTCGGGGTTGAACTGGTTCTCGTTGCGGATGACCTCGTCGATGATGTCGCCGGCGGTGGTGATGGTGAAGTCGTAGCCCTGCCTGCCGTCGGCATCGAAGTCGATCATCACGTTGAAGCGGTCGACCGCGGCGCGCCCATCGCGCGGGATGCGGGTGCGGGTCTGCGGCACGCTGGGCGGGTGCCAGGCGCGGATGGCGAACACCAGGCCTTCGGGCGTCGACAGCATCAGCGCTTCGGCGCGACGGTCGTCGGGCGCCGGCTCGCCGCTCAGCGGCTGCACCGCGACGAACTGGTCAAAGCGCTGCGCCTGCTGCCATTCGGGCTCGTCCAGCACGCCGTCGATACGGATCCCGGCGATGGCGCTGGCGCTACACAGCAGCAGGGTCAGACAGAGAAGGCGCATCAGGGCAGGCAACCGAAAGGGGCCGGCACCATGCCGGTGCAGGCGCCGCCCGGCAAGTGCCATCCGGCCCGATCACGGCGGATCGCCTTGACCCTGAGACAGGCCGGGCCGGATGATCGCCAGCCGAATACAGGAAGCCGGTATGGACGCCACCCCGCAGCCGCCGCATCGCTACGCCGAACCGCGGGTCGCCTCGGCCTGGTACGACCTGCGCGGCTTCCTGGCGGCGCGCCGGCTGCTGCTGGCCGAGCCGCGCCTGGCCCTGCAGGGCGAACGCGCGCTGGGGTTCTCCGCCCGCGGCTTTGCCCACTTCCTGTGGATCGTCATGCCGTTCGGCGTGCTGGCCGCGCTGGCCTCGATCAACGGCTTCCTGCTGGAGCAGCCAAACCAGGTGTTCGACCTGAATGCCGATGCGGCGGCGGAACTGCGGGTGAAGATCGCCCCGGACGCGGCGCTGTGGCGCGAGGCCGGCCTTGAGCCCGGCGCGCCCCTGCAGCTTGACGAGACGGAGCAGGCCGCCTCCAAGGCGGCGCGGCGGCAGATGGCGGGTCGCCACATCATGCCTTTCGTGTCGCTCGACAATGCGCAGATCGATGCGGCCGAGCGTCGCGCCGCCCTTCTCGCCATCGAGGAGGCCCTGCGCGAAGTGGGAGAGAGCCAGCCGGCCGTGGTCCGCCTGCAGCTGGCGCAGATCCTCGAGCGCCGCCTGCTGGCCACCGAGAAGCGCCTGCGCTTCATGCGCCGACTGGTCGATACCGGGGCCGCCAGCCTGCTCGGCATGATCTTCACCGGCCTGCTGTTGCCGCTGACCGCGGTGGCCTTCGCCTGGTGGGCGCGGCGGGTCAAGCCGCCCGGCGAACAGGTCGCGCAGGCGAAGCCGGTCATGCTCTACCTGCTGACCGCCCGGCTGACGCCGTGGATGTTCCTGATGGTCGGCTGCATGGTCGCCTCGCAGATCGGCATTTCCTGGCAGCTGGCTGCGCTGGCCACCTGGAGCGGCTGGGCCCTGATCGCGCTGACCGTGGTGCTGGCCATTGTCTACTTCCGCTGCGGTGCGCTGATCGCCGGCGCGCTCTACGAAGCGCCCGACAAGCGGGTCGCGCGCAAGCTGAGCTGGCGCATGCTCTGGGTCTTCCTGCTGCTGCAAGGGGTCGCCGTCGTCTGGGTGGGGCTGTTGACCGCGGGTATGGCGTTCTACTTCCATCGCTTCGCCTGAGCCCGCCATGCACGCCTCCAACCTGCGCGGCATCGTGCTTCTGGTGCTGGCGATCGGCCTGCTCTCGCTGATGGATGCCGGCCTCAAGCTGCTCGCCGAGCACTACGGCAGCTTCCAGGTCGCCGCGCTGCGCGGGCTGGCCTCGCTGCCGTTTGCCCTGGTCTGGATCTTCGCCACCACAGGCATTTCCACCGTCTGGCAGATCCGCTGGCCGATCCACGCCCTGCGCGGCGTGCTGGCGGTCGGCATGATGGTGCCCTTCGTCTACGCCCTCAAGAACATGCCGCTGACCACGGCCTATGCGATCTTCTTCGTCGCCCCGCTGCTGGTCACCGCGCTGGCCGTGCCGATCCTCGGCGAGAAGGTCGGCCCGCGGCGCTGGACGGCGATCGCGGTGGGTCTGCTTGGCACCTTGGTGATCCTGCGGCCAACGGGCGAGGGCGTGGCGACGCTGGCCGGCCTTGCCTGCCTGCTCGGCGCCTTCTGCTACGCGTTGTCCGCGGTGCTGGTGCGGATGCTCTCGCGCACCGACAGCAGTCAAAGCATGGTGTTCTGGATGCTGACCTCGGTCAGCGTGGGCGCCGGCGCGCTCGCCCTGCCCGACTGGCAGCCGATTGCCGGCGCGCATGGCTGGCTGGTCGCTGGCGTCGGCCTGGCCGGCGCACTCGGCCAGTACTGTCTGACCGAGGCCTTCCGCCACGGCGAGGCCAGCGCCATCGCGCCCTTCGAGTACACCGCCCTGGCCTGGGGCACCGGCCTCGACGTGCTGCTCTGGGGCGTGCTGCCGGACCGCACTACCTGGCTGGGGGCGACCATCATCGTCGCCGCCGGTCTATACCTGATCCGCCGCGAGAAGGTCCACGCCGCGGCCGAGCATCCCTGAACATGCCGTTCGGTCGCGGCTCAGGGGCTGGGCGGCCTGCGGCTCAGTGAAGCAACGGCGGCGGCCGGGCGCCACGCCAGATAGATGCGCACGCCATACCAGAGCAGCAGGACCGGCGCGGCCATGATCGACAGCCAGGACAGCAGCATCACCACCAGAAAGGACAGGTCGGCGGGCGAGCGCTCTTCCGGGGCGACACCGGCCATCAGCCGGAACACCACGTGCTCAAGATTCAGCGCGCTGAGCGCGACGACGATCAGGGCCACCGGGAGGAGCAGGGCGATCAGCGCATCGGCCCAGCCGAGCCCTGCACCGCGGCGCAGGAACACGCCGAGCAGGGCCATCCGCCAGCAGGCGACCACGGCGAGAAAACCGAGATTGACGCTCTGCGCCTGCGCCAGGCTGAGGAAGCGCTCGACCGGAATCGCATACAGCAGGGCCGGCGGCGAGCAGAAGCAGACGAAGACCAGCACCTGCGGCAAGGACCAGCGCGGCGGGCGCAGCGGCGCGACCATCAGCCACAGCAGCAGGCCCAGGGCAAAGACGTAGGCCAGCGAACCGAGCCCGAGCAGCTGCCACCACTCGGCCCGCGGGCTGTCCCAGTAGCGGCCCAAGCCGGCCAGCCAGGTCAGCAGCAGGCCAAAGGCCAGATAGGCCGGCCAGCGTTCGCGGATCGGCCCGCGGGGCCGGCGAAAGCACAGCACCCGCAGGTTGTCGCTGGCGATGGTCTGCAGCATGCGGCGACGCCGCGCCCGGCGCCTACTCCACCTCGCGTTTCACTGCCCTGATGAACGGCAGGACGCGAATCTCGGCCTCGATCCGCGCAGCGTCGCCGATCACGATCCAGCGTAACTGGTCGGGGTCGACGGCCGCCGCCGCGGCCTGGTTCAGTGCCGCGCCGTCGAGCGCGCGCAGACTGCTGGCGTAGTCGTAGTAGTAGGCCGCCTCGCGGTCGTTCTGCAGCAGGTCGACCGCGGCATTGACCAGGGACGACAGGGTTTCGAAGCGGCCCGGCAGGCGCGAGACCTGGCTGCGCAGGATGCTCTCCAGCTCGGCGCCAGCCAGCGGCCGGGCCCCGGCCAGGCCGCGGATCTCGGCAAACACTTCCTGCATCGCCGGTCCGGTCTTGTCGGTCTGCACCGGGGCGATCACGGTGAATGCACCGGGCGCGCCGCGGGCGTCGCTGATGTAGCCACTGCTGCCGTAGGACCAGTGCTTGTCCAGGCGCAGATTGCGGTTCAGCCGCGAGGTCGCCATGCCGCCGAAGTTGCGCATCACCGTCTCCAGCGCCAGCGGATCGATCTCGCCGGTGGCACTGGGCTGGGTGGCGACGATCACCGACTGCGCGGCGCCGGGCTTGTCGACCAGCAGCAGCTCGCCGGCCGGGGCCACCTCCAGCGGCGGCAGCGGACGCCCGGCCGGAGCCTGCCCGCGCCAATCGCCGAAGTGCTTGTCGAGCAGGGGGCGCAGGCTCTCGGCATCGATTGCGCCGGCGACCACCAGGGTGGCATTGGCGGGAACGAAGTGATCAGCGTGCCAGGCGCGCAGCGCCGCCTGATCCAGCTGTTCCACCGCAGCGCTCTCGCCAAGGCCGCCGGCCGGGCGGCCATAGGGATGCGCGGGGCCGTAGACCAGGGCCGGGACCCGGCGCTGGGCGGCGCCGAACGGGTTGGCTGCCTGCTGGGCAATCGCCGCCAGCTGCTGGCTGCGCTGCAGGGCGACCATGTCGGCCGGGAAGGCCGGCTCGCGGGCGACTTCGGCAAGCAGGCCGAGCGAGGGATCGAGGTTGGCCTTCAGCGCGGTCATCGAGACAAACGACAGGTTAAGGCTGCTGCCGACTCCGAGTGTGGCGCCGAGGGCGTCGCGACGGTCGGCCAGCGCGAAGGCGTCGCTGCGCCGGCTGCCCTTGAGCAGCAGGTCGAGGGCCAGCTGAGCGGTGCCCGGGGCGCCCTGCGGATCGCTGGCATAGCCGCCATCCACGGTCAGGGCGAACTGCACCAGGGGCGCCGAGTGGCGCTCCATCAGCATCACCTGCAGGCCGTTGTCGAGGGCAAAGCGCTGGATCTCCGGGAAGCGCACCTCGGGCGGCGCATCGAGGGCCGGCAGCTGCGAGCGATCGAGGGTTTCCGCGGCGGCCTTGAGCTCGGGGAAGGGCTCGACCCAGAGCTGGTAGTGCGGCGCATCGAGGGTCTTGAACGCACTGATCTGGATCTGCTCCAGGCTGCGCCCGGCGAGGTCACGCAGCCGGGCCAGATAGGCCTCGCTGTCGCCCTGCAGGGCCAGGCTTTCCGCGAGCACGTCGGAGCGCCCGCCAAAGCCGCCGAGGCGCTCGCTGCCGCGGGCGAAGCTGGCCAGGAAGCGGGTCCGCGCGCGGTCCAGCTCGGCCTTGTCGACCCGCCGGCTGAGCGAGTCGGCCAGCACCTTCTGGATCTCCTGCTCCAACGCGGCCGGGTCGGCGCCACGCGCCAGGGTGGCGGTGACGATCAGGGTGCTGGTCAGCTGCTTGCGCCAGACGAAGGCGCCGACCTCGGTGGCCAGCTGGGTCTCGAACACCAGGCGGCGGTCGAGCGGCGCGCTGTCGCTGCCCGACAGCAGGCTGGCGTAGAGCTCCATGTCGTGGACTTCGGGCGTGCCCAGCGGCGGCAGATGCCAGGCCATGTATAGCCGCGCCTGCGGTACGCGGTCCTGCATGCGGTCGTGGATGACCCCGGACAGCCGCGGCACCTGCTGATCGAGGCGGGTGACCGGCGCGCCCGGCGGGATCGCCGCGAAGTACTTCTCCACCAGTTCCCGCGCCCGCTCGACCGTGATATCGCCGGCCAGAGCGAGGACCGCGTTGTTCGGCCCGTACCAGCTGCGGTACCAGGCCTGCACGTCGTCCAGGGTGGCCGCTTCGAGGTCCTCCATGCGGCCGATGGTCGACCAGCTGTAGGGGTGCCCGGCCGGGTACATGTTCTCCACCAGGCGGTTGAACACCTGACCATAGGGCTGGTTCTCGCGCTGGCGCTTCTCGTTCTGCACCACGCCCTTCTCGCGGACCAGCATCTCCTCGTTGATGTGCCCGGCCAGGAAGCCCATGCGATCGGCCTCCAGGTACAGGGTGCGCTCCAGTGCCGAGACCGGCACGTCCTCGAAGAAGTTGGTGCGGTCGGTGTTTGTGGTGCCGTTGCGGTTGTTGGCGCCGAGGTCGTCCATGGCCTCGCGGAAGCCGTGCGGATGGTTCTCGCTGCCGTTGAAAAAGAAGTGCTCGAAGAGGTGGGCAAAGCCGGTGCGACCGGGCTGCTCGTCGCGCGAACCGACCTTGTACCAGACGTTGACCGCGACAATCGGCACCGCCGGATCGCTGTGCACGATCACTTCCAGCCCGTTGTCGAGGGTGAAGCGCTCATGCGCGATGCGCAGCGCATCGGGGTCGGGAATGCTGGCAGCCTGCGCAGCGCTGGCGGCGAGCAGCAAAAGGGCGCTTGCGAGTCGGATCATGGTCGTGGCTCCTGGGCGTGGCGGCGACCCTGCGCCGCAGTGGAACGAAAAGTTCAGGGCTTGTGGGCGCGGGCCAGATAGGCCTCGCTCTGCATTTCGATCAGCCGGCTCTCGGTGCGCTCGAACTCGGCGTGCAGCTTGTCGCCGCGGTACAGCTCGGTTAGCGGTACCTCGGCGGACAGGATCAGGTTGACGTTGCGGTCGTAGAACTCGTCGACCAGGTGGATGAAGCGGCGCGCCTCGTTCTCGCTTTGCGCGCTGAACTGCGGCACCCGCGCCACCAGCACGGTGTGGAAGTCGCGGGCGATCTCGATGTAGTCGGCGACCGAGCGCGGGCCTTCGCACAGCGCCGAGTAGCTAAGCCAGGCAACGCCCTCGCAGAAGTCGATTGCCGGGATCAGCCGGCCATTGATCTCCAGCGGCTCGCCCTCGCGCAGGGTGTCGCAGGTCAGCTGCTCGTAGAACTGCTGCATCGCTGCTTCCGTATTGCCGCTCAGCGGGTGGTGGTAGACCGGCGCCTGGGTCAGGGTGCGCAGCCGGTAGTCGGTGCTGCTCTCCATGAAGTGGACCACGCAGTGGCGGTTGAGCAGCTCGATCGCCGGCAGGAAGCGGGCGCGCTGCAGGCCGTCGCGGTAGAGCTGGTCGGGCACGGTGTTCGAGGTGGTGACCAGGACCACGTCGAGGGCAAACAGGCGCTCCAGCAGGCGGCCGAGGATCATCGCATCGCCGATGTCGCTGACGAAGAATTCGTCAAGGCAGAGCACTCGGGTTTGCGCGGCGATGTCGGCGGCGACCTGGACCAGCGGGTCGCGGGTCTCGCCGAGCATGCGCAGCCGGCCATGCACCTCGCCCATGAAGCGGTGGAAGTGCACCCGGCGTTTGGCGTCGCCCGGCAGGTGTTCGTAGAACAGATCGACGAGAAAGGTCTTGCCGCGGCCGACCCCGCCCCACAGATAGAGACCGCGAGGCACCTCAGGCGGGCTCAGCTTCTGCCGCAGTCGATCCAGCAGGCCGCTGCCGAGGCGCGGATGCAGGGCGTGATAGATGCGGTCGAATTCGCGGAGCACCGCGCGCTGCGCCGGATCATCCTCCCAGCGCCCGCTGGCCACGCCCTCGGCATAGGCCCGTCCCGGCGGGATATCGCGCCGATCCGGCTCCCGGCTCACGGCTTCCGCGAAGGCGGCAGGTTGCTGCGCACGCCGTTCTTGATCGCCCCGCGAAGATCCATCAGCCGGCGGTGGAAGAAATGCCCGGTCTCCGGCATGCGGATCAGGTTCGGCCGCTCGGCGGCCGGCATGCCTTCGATCCAGTCGAACACCTGCTGCGGCTCGACCACATCGTCGTCATCGCCCATCACTACCAGCCAGGGGCAGGTCGGCGGCAGTACCGCGGAGAAGTCCCAGCGGCCGGCCGGCGGCGCGATCGAGATCATCTGCTTGAGTGGCAGGTGGCGGGCGCCGAGCAGGGCGACGTAGGCGCCGAATGAAAAGCCGGCCAGCCACAGCGCGTCATCCGGTCGCTTCTGGCCGACCCACTCGGCCACGCTGAGCAGATCGAGGGTTTCGCCGCGGCCGTTGTCGTGCTCGCCCTCGCTCTTGCCGACGCCGCGGAAGTTGAAGCGCACCGTGGTCATGCCGATCTCGCGCAGCGAGCGCTCGATCATGGTGACCACCTTGTTGTGCATGGTGCCGCCATGCAGCGGATGCGGGTGGCAGATCACCGCCACCCCGGCGCGCACGCAGTCGGCATCGGGGACGTCGACCACCGCCTCGATCACCCCCGCGGCGCCGCGCAGCAGCACCTCGCTGGTGACATCGGGAAAGGCGGTGTCCTGGTTGCTCATCAGCGTCCGTTGGTGGGGCAAGAGGCTGGGATGATACTGGACCCGCCAGCGGCTTGCGCCGCCCCCCGCGCGGGTCCGCCGGGGCGCGCCCCGGCGGCGCCGTATGCGCCGGGCTGGGCTACTGCGCCGCGCGTTCCAGATCAAGCACCACGACCAGCGGATCGTGGTCCGAGCTGGCGAACGGATCGGGGCGATAGAGCTCGGCCGGCCGGCGTTCGAGGTTGTAGTCGAACAGGTCGATTTCGTCGCTGTTGATCTGCCAGACCAGGGCGGCGGTGATGCTGCCGGCGAGGCCCGGGGTGACCAGGGCATGGTCGAGACTGCCGGCGGCGCCGTTGAAGACGAAGCTGTGATGGCGCATCTGCTCGCCACGGATCGGCAACGCATCGCGCCAGCCCAGCGAGCGCAGCAGGCGCAGCGGATCCTCTCGGGTGTAGGCATTGAGGTCGCCGAGCAGGACCCGATGCGGGCTGTCCGAGCGCGTCGGGTCGGACTTCATCCACAGGTCCAGCGCGCGCGCCGCATTGACCCGCTTGGCGTTCCAGCAACCCTGGCCGTCGCCCTGGTCACGGTCACCGGGCTCGCCCTGGCCGTCCTGCGGACAGCCGCCCTTGGATTTGAAATGGTTGGCGACCACGGTCAGTACGCGGCCGCTGGCGCGATCGACGAAGGTTTGCGCCAGCGGCGGCCGGCCGCCATTGGCGAACGGCCCGGCGACCAGGCTGGTCGCCTCGCCCCGGGTATCGACCCGGCTGCTGCGGTAGATGATCGCAAGGCGGATCGGGCCCTCGCCGCTGTCGGCAACCACCGAGCGGTAGTCGCCGGCCTCACCCATGCTCTTGTTCAGCGCGCGCAGCAGGTCGCCCAGGGCGCTGCGCTCGCCATCGCCGTCGTTCTCCAGCTCGGAAAGCGCGGCAATATCAGGCAGCAGGGCGCCGAGAACCGCGACATGCTTGTCGCGCTGACGCTGGTACTCGGCCTGGCTGCTGGGGCCGCGATCGGTCGGGAAGCCGCCGCCGCGGCCATTGCCGTTGAACAGGTTGAGCAGGTTGAAACTGGCCAGGCGCAGGCCCTCTGGCAGCACCGGCGGCGAGGGTCGCGGAGCCGATTCGATGCGCCCGAGCTTCTCGGTGAGCTGCAGGCGCCAGCTGCCGAAGCGGGCGTCGAGGATGCCCTCGATGCCGAACACCCGCGATCCGGCACGCAGGGTCTGTTCCTCCGAAGGCGGCGACTCAAGGAACCACAGCCGACTCGGGTTTTCGCTACTGCGCGCGTCATCGATGATCAGTCCGCGCCGGCGGTTGTCCTCGATCACCGCCTGCGCCTTGGCGCCGGGCGCGGCGATGTCGGTGGGTGCGCGCAGGCGCGAATCAAAGGCCAGGTGCAGCTCGCCGAAGCGCGACAGGTTGGCGTTGCCGCTGATCAGCAGCGGGCCGGGCAGGCGCAGCCACATGCCCTCCAGTGATTCCCAGTCCTGCGCCCGCGCCGGGGCGCGGTCGATCTCGGTGGCGCGCACTGCGCCCCGACCGATGACCTCGACCTTGGCCTCGGTCAGCGCGGTCAGGGATGGATTGCCCTGGCCCAGCTCGCTGACCTTGCCGGTCACGCTGAGTTTCTCCCCGCGCCGGACCTTGGGCAGGGCGTCGCGCTTCCAGGCCACGAACAGACCATCGCTGGTCGCCCGGTCGCCGTCCTCGGCGCCGCTGGCGTCCTGCATGAAGAAGCCTTCCAGCCCGTTGACGAAGTTGCCGGTCACCACGCCCTGCACGGTCACCGTGCGCCCCTCGTAGGGGCTGCGCGAACCGCGGCCCTGCAGGTCGCCGATGCTGCGCGGCGGGCCCAGACTTGCCGGATCAAGGGCCAGCGGAGAGGGCGCGGCAACCGGTTCGCAGCCGGCCACCAGCACGCCGAACAGGGCGATCAGCGCCGCGCGCGGATACAAAAACGCCGCCCGGGGGGCGGCGTTAACGTCACGATAACGAACCTGGCTCATTTCAGATTTTCGAGCATCCAGCGAACCGAGGCCGCGACCTGCTCGTCATTGAGCGCCGGATTGCCTCCGCGCGCCGGCATGATCCCGGCCTCGCCCTGATAGCCCTCGATGGCGTGGCGGATCAGGGTCTCTTCTCCCTGCGCGATGCGCGCGGTCCAGACCGCAGTTTCCATCTTCGGCGCGCCGCCGGCGCCCGAGTTGTGGCAGGCGCCGCAGAGATTGTTGTAGATCATGCCGCCGTCGAGGCTGCCGCCGTAGGCGACCTGGGCCGAGGCTGCGGCGCGTGCGGCTTCCTGCGCCGCGGCCAGGGCCGCTGCGCCGGTTTCACCGGCATACACCGCGCCCGCCGGGGCCAGGCGTTCGACCAACTTGGCGCGGGCATTGGGCTCGGCTTCCACCGCCCGACCGTTATGCAGCCACACGGCGCCGCCAATCAGGAATGCGGTCACCAGCACCAGGAAGGCGATGACCATCGAAAAATGCTTGAGGAACTCAAGGTCGTAATTGCGCACAGGGCACCTTGGACAGACGCGCACCGGGGAACCCCAGTGCTCTTTGGCCCGCAAGTATAGCGAGGGTGCCGGTGCCGGCAAAGCCGCTTGTGGACTGTAACGGATGAAGCGGTAGAGGGATCGCGCCGGCATGGTCGCGATGGACGCCGTGCCGGAGCGAGGCCAATAGCCGTAGCTATTGGCCAAGTGAGGCGCAAGTCCAGCGCGGCCAGACCCAGCGAGCTGCTATCGATTTGTCCGTTACAGTCCACTAGTTTGCCGACCCGCTCAGCCGTCCGTGGTGATCGCTTCGGCGGCCGGCGCCTCGCGCGCTTCGGGCAGGGGCAGGACCAGGCGCGCCACGCAGCCGCGGCGGTCCTCGCGGTTGGCCAGGGACAGATGGCCGCCGTGGCCTTCGACGATCTGCTGGGCCAGCACCAGGCCGATCCCCGAGCCGCCGGGCTTGGTGGTGAAGAAGGGCACAAACAGATTGTCGCTGCCGGACAGCCCGAGCCCGCTGTCGCGCACCGCGATCTGCACCCGGCCGCGCTCGACCCGGGCATCGACCTCGACTTCACCGGCCTCGGGCAGGGCTGCCTCGACCGCGTTCTTGACCAGGTTGATCAGGGCCTGCTCCAGCTGGTCGGGATCGACCTGCAGACGGATGTCCGGACACGCGCCGATGCGCACAGGCAGGCGCTGCTCCAGCGCGACGACCCGGGCCAGCAGTTCGCGCAGGGCCACCTCGCGCTGGC
>CAYGMG010000107.1:0-13848 GCA_964350895.1 uncultured Lysobacter sp. | reverse complement strand
GCTCGGTCAGCCCGTAGCTTCGGCTACGGGCCTCGCTCCGGCACGGCGTCCCGCAAGCCCATCCCGTCGCGATCCCTCTTCCGCTTCATCCGTTACAGTCCACTAGCGGGCTTGCGCTCGCGGTGCTTGGCCTGAAAGCAGGCCGATCAGTTCCCGGGCGCAGCGGAAGCGCGAGGCGGCATCCGGCAGTTCAAGGCGCAGCTTGAGCTTGTCTTGCCCGTCCATGGCGTATATCCGCGGCTGCTTCTGCAGCAGGCCGATGATGTTCAGCGGGTCGATCTTCGGCTTGGGCAGGAACAGGATGCGCCCGCCGCGCTCGCCCAGCTCCAGCCGGCGCATGCCCAACGCGTCGGCCTGCAGCTTGAGGTCGGTGACTGCGAACAGCTGCTTGACCTGCTCCGGCAGCAGGCCGAAACGGTCGATCATCTCCACCTGCAGTTCCCCCAGGGCGGCATGGTCGCGGGCCGAGGCGATGCGCTTGTAGAGGGTCAGTCGGGTATGCACGTCGGGCAGGTAGTCGGCCGGGATCAGCGCGGCGACGTGCAGCTCGACTTCCGCCCCGTGGCTCTGGCTGCCGTCGAGATCGGGGATGCGGCCCTGCTTGATCGAGCGCACCGCGCGCTCCAGCAGCTCGGTGTACAGGCTGAAGCCGACCTCGGCGATCTGCCCGCTCTGTTCGTCGCCGAGTAGCTCGCCGGCGCCGCGGATTTCCAGATCATGGGTGGCAAGGGTAAAGCCCGCGCCGAGCTCCTCCAGCGCGGCCAGCGCTTCCAGGCGCTTCTCGGCATCGGCGGTGATGCTGCGCCGGTCCGGTACCACCAGGTAGGCGTAGGCGCGATGGTGCGAGCGCCCGACCCGGCCGCGCAGCTGGTGCAGCTGGGCAAGACCAAAGCGATCGGCGCGGTTGACGATGATCGTGTTCGCGCTCGGGATGTCGATGCCCGACTCGATGATCGTGGTGCAGACCAGCACATTGAAGCGCTGCCGGTGGAAGTCGAGCATGACCTGCTCCAGCTCGCGCTCGGGCATCTGCCCGTGGGCGATGCGGATGCGCGCCTCGGGAACCAGCTCGCCGAGTTCGCGGGCCATGCGCTCGATGCTGTCGACTTCGTTGTGCAGGAAGTAGACCTGGCCACCGCGCGCCAGCTCACGCTGGAAGGCCTCGCGCAGCTGGGCGCCGTCCCATTGGCTGACGAAGGTCTTCACCGCCAGGCGATGCGCCGGCGGGGTGGCGATGATCGACAGGTCGCGCAGACCGGCCATCGCCATGTTCAAGGTGCGCGGGATCGGCGTCGCGGTCAGGGTGAGCAGGTGGACCTCGGCGCGCAGCGCCTTGAGCGCTTCCTTCTGGCGCACGCCAAAGCGCTGTTCCTCGTCGACGATGACCAGGCCCAGGTCCTTGAACTTGACGTCCTGCTGGAGCAGCCGGTGGGTGCCGACGATCACGTCGAGCGTGCCCTCGGCGAGCTGCTGCAGGGCGGCCTTGATCTCCTTCGGGCTCTTGAAGCGCGACAGCACCTCGACCCGGATCGGCCAGTCTGCAAAGCGGTCGCGGAAATTGCGGAAATGCTGCTCGGCGAGCAGGGTGGTCGGCACCAGCAGGGCGACCTGACGCCCGGCGGTGGCGGCGACGAAGGCCGCGCGGACGGCGACCTCGGTCTTGCCGAAGCCGACATCGCCGCAGACCACCCGGTCCATCGGCGTGCTGCCGCCAAGGTCACGGACCACCGAGTCGATCGCGGTCAGCTGATCGGGAGTCTCCTCGAAGGGGAACTGCGCAGCGAACTGATCGTACAGATGGCGGTCCAGCTCGAGTGCAAGGCCGGCGCGGGCCTGCCGCTTGGCCTGGATCTCGAGCAGCTCGGCGGCCACATCACGGACTTTCTCGGCGGCCTTGCGCCGCGCCTTCTCCCACTGCTCGCCGCCCAGCGAGTGCAGCGGCGCCAGCTCGTCCGAAGCGCCCGAGTAGCGGCTGACCAGATGCAGCTGGGCAACCGGCACATAGAGCTTGTCGCCTTTGGCGTACTCGATGCAGAGGAATTCGCTTTCCTGGCCGCCGGCATCCAGGCTGACCAGGCCCTGGTAGCGGCCGACACCGTGGTCCTCGTGGACGATCGGCGCGCCTGGCGCGATTTCCGACAGGTCGCGCAGCACGGCCTCCGGCTCGCGCACCGCGCGCCGTCGGCGGCGCCCCTGCGTCGCGCGCTCGGGAAACAGCTGGCGCTCGGTCAGCACGCAGCGCGGCGGCTGGCCGATGGCAAAGCCATCGTCGAGCGCGGCGACGGTGATCGCCCAGCGCGGCGCATCCTCGCTGCGGCTCCAGGCCTGCCAGCTGTCGACCACTTCTGGCTTCAGCTGATGCTCGGCAAGCAGGTCGATCAGCGCCTCGCGGCGGCCCGGTGAATCGGCGGCCAGCAACACGCGGCCCGGATAGTTGTCGAGGAAGCCGCGCAGCGACTGCGCCGGATCGTCGGCACGCGGCTGCAGGCCGAGCTCCGGTGCCACCACCACATCGAGTTCGCGCGCATCGGCATGCCGCGGGTGCTTGCTGTCCACCAGCTCGATGCGCTGGCGCCGGTTGAGCGATTCGCGCAGCAACTGCGGAGACAGATACAAGGCTTCGGGCGCCAGCACCGGGCGTTCGCGGTCGTGACGGCGCTGCTCGTAGCGTTCCCCGGTCTGGCTCCAGAAGCCTTCGGCAGCTTCAACCGCGCCGTCCGCGATCAGGAACAGCGCGTCGTCGTGCAGGTAGTCGAACAGGCTGGCGGTGGCCTCGAAGAACAGCGGCAGGTAGTACTCGATGCCGGCCGGTGCGCCGCCGTGCTTGAGATCCTGGTAGAGCGCGCAGCGCCGCGGGTCGATGTCGAAATCGGCGCGCAGCCGCTCGCGTACCTGGCGCGCGCTGTCGTCATCGAGCGGGAACTCGCGCGCTGGCAGCAGGCGCACCGACTGTACCCGGCGATCCGAGCGCTGGGTTTCCGGATCGAAGGTGCGGATCGAGTCGATCTCGTCGTCGAGCAGCTCGATGCGATAGGGCTCGCCGGCGCCCATCGGAAACACGTCGAGCAGGGCGCCGCGGACCGCGAAGTCGCCCGGATCGAGCACCTGCGGCACGTTGCGGTAGCCGGCCGATTCCAGCCGGCGCTTTTCGGCGTCCAGATCCAGCCGGGCGCCGGTGTCGACAACCAGGGCATTGCCGCCGATGAAGCGCGTCGGAGGCAGCTGCTGCATCAGGGTGGTGACCGGCACCACCAGGATGCCGCGCTTGGCCTGCGGCAGCTGGAACAGGGTCGCCACGCGCTGCGAGACGATCTCCGGATGCGGACTGAACAGGTCGTAGGGCAGGGTTTCCCAGTCGGGGAAATGCAGCACCTGTTGGCCTTCAGCGAACACCGGTAGCTCGGCCTCGAGGGCGTGCGCGGCGTGGGTGTCGCGGCATACCACCACCAGCAGGCCGGAGTGCTCGGCGGCCAGGGCCGAGACGGCAAGGGACAGCGCGCTGGAGCTGGCCGGTCGCCGCCAGTAGTGGCGCTGGTGGCTGGCAGAAATCGGGGGTAGGGCAATCACGTCGGGCAAGCAGGCCGGCCAGGGGGCGCGCAGTGTACCCGACACGTCTGAATCTTCCGTCAG
The DNA here is from genome assembly GCA_964350895.1 of uncultured Lysobacter sp. Lineage (GTDB taxonomy): Bacteria > Pseudomonadota > Gammaproteobacteria > Xanthomonadales > Xanthomonadaceae > Pseudomarimonas. The sequence goes on along the minus strand of CAYGMG010000107.1, from coordinate 10,218 downwards.
CGGCGGATCCCTAGTGTCCGGTCCCGGAAGTATGTTGTTGAAGTCGCGACGCGGATGCGTCGTCGAGGCAAGGCGCGAGAAGGAGGCATAGCAGCGCTATGGTGACGACGAGCAACGAAGCATCGGCGGCGCAGACCGAGCGAATTCTGCGATGGACTTCCGGGACAGGACACTAGTGCGTGGCGTCGGGCTTCAACTCCAGCACCACCCGGGTGATGCCCGGATCCTGCGCCTGGTGACTGCGCCGGAAGCCCAGCGAGCGCGCCAGTTCGAGCATGGCGGTGTTCTCGTCCAGCACATCGCCGTACAGCCTCTCCAGGCGCTTGCGCCGGCACCACAGGATGATCCGCTTGAGCATCAGCTTGCCAAGGCCCTGGCGACCGAGATAGCGCGAGACGATGATCGCGAACTCGGCAGCCTCGCCACTGGCATCGATCGATGCCCTCGCCACCGCGCCGACCAGGGCCTCGCCCGCGGGCAGCGGTTCGGCCGCCACCAGGGCGATCTCCTGGCGCGGATGGGGTTGCGCCAGACGCTCGGCCAGTGGCGCAGATAGCTCCTTCATCGGATGCAGGAAGCGCATCCGTACTTCGTCGGCATGCAGCAGGCCGAAACCGCTGCGCAGCGCCTGGGCGTCGCCGGCCTCGATCGGGCGCAGAATCAGTTCACGACCGTCGCCCATGACCAATTGCTCGCGCCAGCGGCCGGGCAGGTTGCGGCGATGGATCGGCCCCGTCACAGGCAAGTTCCGTATCCAGCGTTGGGCATTCAAGTAGAGCACACAGGCAAGGTGCCGGGGCTGGCAAGAGTCCGTGCTCTAATCGGTTGGCCGCCGTTGCGGAATGCGAGGGAGAGGTGAGCATGCGTGACGAAGCCCTTGGCCGGCTCTGCGGCGACTGGCCCGGCGCCACCTGCGACATCAAATGGGACCACGACCGGGTCTGGTCGGTCGGCGGCAAGATGTTCTGCGCGCTCGCGCTCGACGGCCCCAAGCGCGGCCAGCTCAGCTTCAAGGTCGACAACGAGCGCTTCCTTGAGCTGACCGACCTGCCGGGTGTGCATCCCGCGCCCTACCTGGCGCGCGCGCACTGGATCAGTCTCGGGCCCGGCCACCCGCTCGGCGAGGATGCGGTGACCGGCCTGATCCGCGATTCCTACCGGCTGGTGCTGGGCGCGCTGCCGAAGAAGCGACAGCGCGAGGTCCTCGGCGATGACCTGGGTGGATGACGCCGCAGCGGGCGTGCCGCCACGGCGCCATCTCCGCTCCTGCCGGCGCCCGGGTGCTCGCTGGCGAAGCGAGCGGCGCGCGCAGGGGCAGACTATTCGCGCGGTTCTCCGCGCGCGTTCACGGTGATGGTGCGACGCGGGGGGCGGTTCATCCGTACCCAGTGCTCGACGCCGCGGAACTCGTAGCTGACGTCGTAGTAGGCAGGCTGGCCAGAGCGCCCGTCATCGCAGCGCCGCATGCCGCGCTCGTAGCCACGGTCGTAGTCGTAGTCATAGTCGCGGCCGCGCTCTCGATCTCGGTCACGACCGGCCTTGCTGCCGATCGCCGCGCCGGCGACGGCGCCACCGACGGTAGCCGCGGTCCGGCCGCTGCCGTCGCCTATCTGGTGGCCGAGAATGCCTCCGATGATGCCCCCGAGCACGATGCCGCCCACATTCGGGTCGTCGCGGCGGGCCGCCTTGCCGTCATGCCAGCAGCGGCGGTCGCGCTGCTCGAAGACCGTGCGCACCGAGGTCACTTCGGCCTCGTACAGGCGTTCGTTGGCGCGCGGCCGATAGGCGTAGTCGTCATCGTAGCCGGGGCGTCCGGATGGGCGACCGCCCGGCGGCAGACCGCCGCTGCGGGGCACCGGACGCAGTGACGAGATGCGGTCGTTCAGGCCGAACTCGCGCATGGTCGGATAGTTGCCGGGGCCAAGGACTTCGCAGCGACCGCGGAATCCGGCGTCATCGCAGACTTCCCAGACGCCGCGTTCGATCGATACCGAGCTGGTGGTGTCGTTGAAGTCCGCGCGCTTGAGGTTGGTGACAAGATCGATCACGTCGATGGCACGCCCGCGAAAATTGTCGTGCTCATACAGGGTGATCTGAGCCAGGGAAGGCGCAGCAAGGATGCTCAGCAGCATGGCGACAGCTGTTTTGGCGCTCGGATTCATCCGCAAGTCCTCGATAGGAGCGTGGGTGAAGTGTGCATGAGTCTGACCCTTTCGGAAGTGCGCGACGGCCTGCGCGTCCGTTTCCGTTCAGGGTCCCCAATAGCCGATGCGCTTGCGGATCTTGAGCTTGCGCCACAGGTTGAGAGGCTTGCGCCGGGGCAGCTGCAGCCCGTCGCGGAGCATTGCCTCGACCGCATCCACCACCCGCCCGCTGCTGCCCCCGTCGGTGTAGGGGTGCAGGCGTTGGCCGAAGTCGCGAATCGCCGCCATCAGGTCCGGCGGATAGGCCAGTGCGCGCTCAAGTGCCGGTTTGAGATCCTCGGGGCGGTCGATGTCGATCAGCTGTGGGCCGGGCCGGCGATTGCGGAAGGTCACCACCGGCTTGCCTGATACCAGGAATTCGTTCAGCGCTGATGAGGTGTCCGACACCATCACGTCGGCGCGGCGCAGCTCATTGACGATGTTGTCGTCCTCGGAAAAGCGCAGGTTCTTGCACTCCAGCGCGCGGTACAGGGCCACGGTCTCCGCTGCCGACTTCGGATGCAGGGTGACGATCCAGTCCCAGCGGTCCTCGGCGACGAGTTCGCGGACCGTGGAGTGCAGGATGCGTGCGGCCGACCACGATGGAGAAAATGTGGAGTGGTAGAGCACGCAGGGACGACGATCACGGTCCGGCGCGGCGGGCGGGTCGACTCGTCCGGCGAACAGCGGATCGAGCTTCGGCCAGCCGGTTTCGATGACCCGGAAGTGGCCGAGCTGCCTGGCCAGCGCCGAGAACGCCTCGGTATCCTGCGGGCCGGTCGTGCAGTACACGTCGAAGAAACCGCGGATGTAGATGTGCCGCGGCTTGCCGGCGTCGAAGCCGTGGAAGACTTCGATCTTCAGCCCGGGGAAGAAGTGCGGCACGGCGTTGCTCGAGGTCAGCACCGCTACCGGCGCGAAGCGGCGCACCTCGGCGGTGTCCCGCAGAAGTCGCTCGTCGTCGAGCAGATCCTCGCTTCCAGGTCCGTCGAAGAACCAGGCGACCTGGTGGCCGCGTCGGCGCAGTTCTTGCTGCAAGGGGCGAAGGATGGCGAGGGCGTAGCGCTCCGATCCGTAGAGCAGGTAGTTCATGCGGGTTCCGCCGGGTCAGTGTGCAGGTCAGGGGGCGAGTCGGACACCGATTCCGATCGACACGTTGGAGCGCTTGAAGCGGTAGTCCCAGGGCCACAGCACGATCTCGCGCGCGTCCATTTCCGCAAGCCGCTCGGTGCGGCCGCGCAGTTCGCGCTCGCGATCGCCGGTGATGGTCCCGCGCAGGGTGACGAAGCGCCCGGCGGAAAACTCGCGGGCGTCGATCTGCCCGGCGCGCAAGGCGATGAAGCGTCCCTGTTCCGGCGCATCCAGCGCCGGGCGCTGCTGGCTGTCGAGCGGAAAGGCCACGACTTCGATTTCGGCGTAGCGTTCGTATTGCCGGGTCTCGACGATGGTCCCACCCCAAAGCACGTCCATGTCGAGGTAGCGGTCAAGCTGCTCGGCGGCCAGGTACGGGGCAGGCGAAAGCCGCGGCGCATTGGCTATCGGCGGCACGCTGGCGCAGCCGGCCAGCAGGCAGACGGCAATTAGCAGGCCGATCGTTTTCATGCTGACTCCTGTTTCAGCCAGGTCAACCTCGCCTCACCGCCCGCCTCGCAGAGCGTCCGGCCGAGTGCGGCAAGGATCTCGCTGGCGGTCTCGGCAAAACGCCAGGGCGGATTGAAGATCAGCATACCGCTACCGTTGAGGCGCAGCGGTGAATCGTCCGCGCGCACCAGGAGCTCGGCAGAGAGCAGCTGGCGTGCGGGGAGCGAAGTCATCCGCCGGAGGGGCGCGCGCAGGGCCTGGCGCTGCTTGATCGGGTACCACAGGGCGATGACCGCCTGTGGCCAGCGCCCGAGCACGCTGTCGATGCAGCGGCGGATCGGCACGAATTCGTCCTGCTGCAATTCATAGGGCGGATCGATCAGCAGTAGTCCGCGGCGCTCAGCCGGGGGCGACAGCGCGGGCGCTGCCTCGTAGCCATCGCGCAAGTGCAGGGCGACCCCAGGGCGCTGGCCGAGCAGGTCGCGCAGGGCCGAGAACTCGCCTTGCTGCAGCTCGCAGACCGCCAGCCGGTCCTGCGGCCGAAGGGCTTCGGCGAGCAGCAGCGGTGAGCCGGGGTAGCCGTCGACGCCGCCGGCCGCCTCTACCTGGCGCAGGTAGGAGGCCAGGGCCGGTTCGCTGCGCGATTCGTGCAGGCGACCGATGCCGCTACGCCACTCCGCAGTGCGCTGGGCCTCCTCGCTGTGCAAAGGATAGTGTCCACGCCCGCCATGCGTATCGAGCAGGAACAGGCCGCCGGGCTTCTCCTGCAGCCGTTCGACCAGGGCCAGTAGCAGCGCGTGCTTGAGTGCGTCGGCATGATTGCCGGCGTGGAATCCGTGGCGATAGTTCATGGCTGGGTTGGCAGCTCCGGAAGCAGCAAGGGATCAAGGCGGGTGCCGAACCAGTTGACCCCCCAGTGAAGATGCGGGCCGGTCGCCCGCCCGGTGGCACCGACCGCTGCGATCGGTGCGTCGCGCTCGACGCGCTGGCCGGGGCGTACGTCGATACGGCTCAGGTGCAAGAACGCGCTGCTCAAGCCGTGGCCATGATCGATCAGCAGGGTGCCACCGGTCAGATACAGGTCGTCGGCGGCGAAGGTGACGATGCCGGCTGCCGGCGCCTTCACCTGGCTGCCGGCCGGGGCGGCGATGTCCATGCCGCTATGCGCCGAGCCGGGCTTGCCGTTGTAGCTGCGGGAGGCGCCGAAGCGGCCGCTGATCCGACCGCTGAGCGGCCAGCTGAAACCCTGGGCGAAGTCGCTGCGCGGGTCGTCGCGATCCCGCGCCGCCGCTACCGATGCCTGTTCGCGGGCGATGCGCGCGGCGATCTCCGGCGGCGGCTCGACGGTCCGCGGCGGGACGCCCTGCACTGCTTCGACCGGCCAGTCGCGCGCGGTGACCGGAACCTCGCCGCGCTGCTCCCGGCCATCCGGCAAGCGCAGTCGGAGGCCAAGCGGTTCGACTGCCTCGCGCGCCGCCGCGAGCAAAAAACGGCCCTCCGCGTCGACCCTCACCCTGCGGCCATCAACCTCGACCTCGGCGCCGGGGACGCCATGGACGATCAGCAGCTGGCCCTGCTGGATGCTTGGCGGCAGTGAAGGGGCGCCTGCTGCCAGCGCGTAGGCGGTCAGCATCATGCAGGCGAGTGCGATGCTGCGAAGGACAGCGCCGACACCAGTGCGCGAGGCTGCGGTTTCAGTCATGGGTCTCTCTTGCGCGCATTTCGGTCTCCAGCGGGGATCCAGGCACCGGATCGATGCCGCCCTCGAACAAGGGGTTGCAGCGGGCGATGCGACGCGCCGCCAGCCATCCTCCGCGAGCATGGCCGTGCAGGCGGATCGCTTCTGCCGAATAGTCGGAACAGCTCGGGTGGAAGCGGCAGCGCGGGCCGAGCAGGGGGCTGAGCGTGGCCTTGTAAACACGCAGCAGCAACAGGATGGGAGATGTCACGAAAGGCCAATCCGCCGGGTTCGAGAAGATGCGGGCGGTTGCCGCAGCCGATCCGGTAGGCTATAACACGCGGCCGCTTGGCCTCAAGAAACAGGCAGGAACCCACCCGTGGCAGCGAAATCGAAATCCTCCGCAAAGAAGAACGCGGCGAAGACCAGCAAGACCTCCACCAGCAAGGGGGCGGTCAAGACCCTGACCTCGGCACTGGCCAAGCTGGTCAAGCCCGCCGCGAAACCAGTCAAGAAGGCAGCGCCGGCGAAAGCCGCAGCGAAGCCGGCGGCCAAGAAGGCGGCTGCGAAGAAAGCTGCGCCGAAGACAGCCGCCGCCAAGAAGGTTGCGCCGAAGAAGGCCGAGGTGAAAAAGCCCGCGCCGAAGAAGCAGGCAGCCAAGGCAGCTGCGAGCAAGGCGCCGGTCAAGAAGGCGCCTGCGAAGAGCGCCCAGCCGGCCAAGGCAAGCAAGCCGGCCAGCAAGACCGCCAAGCCCGTCAAGGCGCCAGCCAGCAAGCCTGCGGTAAAGTCGCAGACCGCTGCGGCAAAGTCCGCGGGTGGATCCAGCAAGACGACCAAGGCCGTGGCCAAGGTGGCCAAGCCAGTTCAAAGCAACGCAGGGAAGCAGATGGCAACAGCGAACAGGGGCAGCGCGTCAGCGCGACCCAGCGACAGCGGAATCAAGGCACGCGCAGTGAAGCCGAGCAAACCTCCCGGAAGCAGCGACTCGCTGCTCCCCGCGCAGCAGGCCAGGGCCGAGCGCGTGGATCTCCCGGCCGGCTACAAGCCTGCCAGCGGTGACGGCGAGTACATGAGCCCGCTGCACCTGGAGTACTTCCGCCAGAAGCTGATGAACTGGCGCGGCGAGCTGGTCGAAGAGTCCAAGCAGACCATCGACAACCTGCGCGAGGAAGTGCGTGATGTGGGTGACGAGGCCGAGCGGGCGACCCGCGAGACCGAAAACTCCCTCGAGCTGCGCACCCGCGACCGCTATCGCAAGCTGATCGGCAAGATCGACAAGGCGCTGCGCCGGATCGACGACGGTGCCTACGGCTACTGCGAGGAAACCGGCGAGGAAATCGGCATCGAGCGTCTTGAGGCGCGGCCGATTGCCACCTTGTGCCTCGACGCGCAGGAGCGCTGGGAACATCGCCAGAAGCTGATGGGCGACTGAGCCTGCAGGCTTGCCGGTGGAACAGAAAAGGGCCGCATCGCGGCCCTTTTTCTTTCATGCTGCCTTGTCAGGGCGACATCTCAGCGTGCGCTGTAGGCCAGGCAAAGCGTGTGGATGTGCACCCGCTCCGCATCACGCAGGAAGGGCGCGAGGAGCATCATCACCTGGCGGATCCCGGCGCGGATCGCCTCCTGCTCGTCCTTTTCCCCGCGCACGCCGCTGTAGTTGAGCCAGAAGGTGGCGATGACCAGGATATTGGTCGCCAGCGCCTGCACTTCGTCGGCGCTGGCCCGCATGACGCCTGCGGAAACCAGCCCCTTGAGGACCTCGGTGGCGTTGTCGGTGGCCCGGCGCAGAATCCGCGAGAAGTGCAGCCGGACCTTGCGCGAGCGGGACAGGATGTCGACCAGATCGCGGTACAGGAAGCGATAGTCCCAGATGCACTCGTAGACCATGTGCAGCTGCAGCCAGATGTCCTCGAGATTGGGGAGCCGGCCTTCCGGCTGCAGCAGGGCCTCATCCATGCGCTCTTCGTAGCGTGCGAAGAGCTGCTCGATGATGTCGTCCTTGTTGCGGAAGTGGTAGTAGAGGTTGCCCGGGCTGATCTCCAGCTCGTCGGCGATATGGTTGGTGGTGACGTTGGGTTCGCCACGCTCGTTGAACAGAGCAAGGCTCAGCTCAAGGATTCGCTCGCGCGTGCGACGCGCCACAGCCTGTCTACCCGGTCAGCTTGTTGACCAGGGCGACGTATTTCTTCTGCGCGTCCTCCTGGCTCATGTCTTCGAGCTTGGCCCAGGCCTCGTACTTGGCGGTGCCGACGAAGTCGAAGAAGCCCGGCTTGGGTCCGTTGACCGGGCCTTCCGCGCCCTGCTTGTAGAGCGCGTAGAGCTTGAGCAGGGTGTCGTTGTCCGGTCGTTCGGCCAGCTTCTTGATGTCTTCGGCGGCCTGGTCGAACTGGGCTTTGAGGTCGGACATGGAGGCACTCCGCGGAGGGCGCGTTGAGGGGCCACTGTGATAGCACGCGGCTTCCCGAACGGTCAACGCGAGCGGATAGCGCGCGCTGCGCCGGGCGCTGCGATGGAGGATCGGCCAGCGCAGCCGCCACGCCCGCAGCCGGCGCAAACTGGGCTAGGCTTGGCCGGAACGCCGGGCTATCTTAAGGATCGCTCGCCGGGCTGCAGCTTGCCGCCAGCCCGCCATCACGTCACGCAGGCACGAGGGGATCGCCATGAGCTATTTCGTCACCGGGGCCACCGGATTCATCGGCCGCTTCCTGGTCAGCAACCTGCTCAAGCGCAAGGGCACGGTCCACGTGCTGGTGCGCAAGGGCTCGCAAAAGAAGCTGGCCGCGCTGGTCGAGAAGATGGGCTGGGACGCAAAGCGCGTGGTTGCGGTTGCCGGCGATCTTGCCAAGCCCAAGCTTGGCCTGAGCGCTGCCCAGATCAAGTCGCTGTCGGGCAAGGTGCAGCACTTCTTCCACCTCGCTGCGATCTACGATATCTCGGCCGATGCCGCCAGCCAGAAGGTCGCCAACGTCGAGGGCACCCGGCATGCGGTGGAGCTGGCCGAGGCGATCAAGGTGCGCTGTTTCCACCACACCAGCTCGATCGCCGCGGCGGGCCTGTACACCGGCACCTTCCGCGAAGACATGTTCGATGAGGCCGAAGACCTCGACAACGCCTATTTCGCGACCAAGCACGAGTCGGAGAAAGTGGTCCGCGAAGAGTGCACCAAGGTGCCGTTCCGGATCTATCGCCCGGGCATCGTGGTCGGCCACAGCCAGACCGGCGAGATCGACAAGATCGACGGGCCGTACTACTTCTTCACCCTGCTGAAAAAACTGCGTGAGGTGCTGCCACCCTGGGTGCCGATCCTCGGCGTCGAGGGCGGTCGGATCAACCTGGTGCCGGTGGACTTCATCGCCGATGCGATGGACCACATCGCGCACAAGCCGGGGCTGGATGGCGGCTGCTTCCACCTGACCGACCCCGACCCCAAGCGGGTCGGCGAGGTGCTCAATCTGTTCGCCCGCGCCGGGCACGCGCCGGAAATGACCATGCGCCTGGACGCGCGCATGTTCGCCTTCGTACCGCTGCCGATCCGCGCCGCGCTGACCAGCCTGCCGCCGATCAAGCGCTTCACCCGGATGGTGCTCAAGGACCTCGGAATCCCGCCCGAGGTGCTCAAGCTGATCACCTATCCGACCCGCTTCGACTCACGCGAGACCGAGCGCGCATTGAAAGGCTCGAAGATCGCCGTGCCGCCGCTCGAGGACTACGCATGGCGGCTGTGGGATTACTGGGAGCGGCATCTGGATCCGGCCCTGTTCCAGGATCGCTCGCTGCGCTCGCGGGTTGAAGGCAAGGTGGTGGTCATCACCGGTGGCTCGGACGGCATCGGTTTCGCTGCCGCCGAGAAAATCGCCGCCGCGGGCGCCAAGACCATCATCGTGGCGCGCACCGAAGACAAGCTGCTCGCCGCGCGCGACCAGCTACGCAAGGCCGGCGGCGATGTGCACGCCTACCAGGCCGATCTGTCCGAGCTTGCCTCCTGTGATGCATTGATCGAGTCGATCCTCAAGGATCACGGCGGTGTCGACGTGCTGGTCAACAACGCAGGGCGTTCGATCCGTCGCTCGATCGCCCTGTCCTACGATCGCTTCCATGACTTCGAGCGCACCATGCAGCTGAACTATTTCGGCTCGCTGCGCCTGATCATGGGCTTCCTGCCGTCGATGACCCAGCGCCGACGCGGGCACATCATCAACATCTCCTCGATCGGCGTGTTGGCCAACTCCCCGCGTTTCTCTGCCTACGTCGCCTCGAAAGCGGCGCTGGACGCCTTCTCGCGCTGCGCCCAGGCCGAGTTCAGCGGCAACAATATCGCCTTCACCACGATCAACATGCCCCTGGTGCGGACCAAGATGATCGGCCCGACCAAGATCTACGACAGCATTCCCACCCTCACTCCCGACGAGGCCGGCGACATGATCGTCCAGGCGATCCTCGAGCGGCCGAGCCGCATCGCCACGCGCCTTGGCATCTTCGCCGGCGTGCTCAACGCGCTCGCCCCGAAGGCCTACGAGGTGGTGATGAATACCGCCTTCACCCTGTTCCCCGACTCCGCCGCAGCCAAAGGCGAGAAGGGCGGCGACGGCCAGGCCTCCAGCGAGCAGATCGCCTTCGCCGCGCTGATGCGAGGCGTGCACTGGTAGCGCTGTTTCGTCCGCAGGAAGAGACGCGCCCAGTTCTGGTTTGGGCGCAAATTTGCCGGTCGTCGATGCCCATCCATTGCGCCGGCTTTCTGTGGGAGCGGATCGTATCCGCGACCGCAGCGCGACAGGC
>CAYGMG010000106.1:0-14508 GCA_964350895.1 uncultured Lysobacter sp. | reverse complement strand
GGATTGGTGGGGTGGGGGATCGCCAGCAAGCTGTCTCCTACACGGGGAGCGTGCGGTGGGTTTCCTTTTCGATGCCGGCAGCGTGGCTGGAGGGGAGGTGCGGGTTTTGTGCCTGGCCGGCCTTTCCTGATTGGGGAATGCAGCGGGCGCGGGGGCTTGTCTTCATCTTTCGCGGCTTTTGCGTCAGGATCTGACAACTTTTCCGGAGCCTGCCCCGATGCCAGTCAGCCTCAGCCAGGAACGTCTGCGATCGGCGGTTGCCGCCGGGGTCATTGATGAGGCGCAGGCCGGCGCGTTGTGGCGCTTCCTGGCGGGTCCCGGTGATACGCACGAAGCGGCGAGCTTCAAGATGGCCCACCTGCTGTATTACCTGGGCGGATTGATCGCCATCGGCGCGATCTCGGTGTTCATTGCTACTGCCTGGAGCAGCTTTGGCGCTTGGCCCATGCTCTTGCTGGGCGGGGGCGTTGGGCTGCTGGCCTACTCCTTGACTCGGCGTTTCGTCGAGGTGGATCGACAGCCGGTGGCTGCCGGCACCATGGCGGCGCTGTTGATCGCCGCCATCCCGCTGGTGACCTTCGCCGTGCAGCACCTGGGCGGCTACTGGGAGGGGGACCGCGACTATCGCGACTACCACCAGTGGATCGACTGGCGCTGGCTGATGCTGGAGTTCGCCACACTCGCTGGCGGTGCGGTGGTGCTGTGGCGCTTTCGACTGCCGTTCGCCACCATGCCGATCGCGGTAACGCTGTGGTACATGAGCATGGACGTCGCCGCCTTTCTGGCCCAGGACACCGACGGCTGGTTCAGCGATAGCGGCTGGAAGCTGCGCGCCACCGTGTCCATGGTGTTTGGCGCGGTGATGATCCTCGGCGCGCTGGCCATCGAGATCCGCCAGCACGGCGAGGGTGATGGCAGCGATCGTCGCGACTTCGCGTTCTGGTTCTATGTGGTCGGCGCGCTGACTTTCTGGGGTGGTCTGAGCAGCCAGAGTTCGGGCTCGGAGCTCGGCAAGCTGGTCTACGCCGCGATCAACGTCGGACTGATCCTGGTCGGCGCCATGCTGGCGCGGCGCGTGTTCGTGGTGTTTGGCGGCTTCGGGCTGATGGGTTATCTGGGCTACCTGAGCTACCGGGTCTTCGACAACGAGCTGCTGTTCACCTTGGCTCTGGGTGCGCTTGGCATCGCCATCGTCTTTGCCGGCATATGGTGGAGCAAGCGCGAGCTGGCGCTGCAACAGAAACTGTCTTCCTTCCTGCCCCCGGCCCTGCGGCGCGCGATCGCTGCGCGCGCGCACGGATAACCGGGGCGCGACCGCGGGTGCGCTGATACGTGCGCCCCGCTGCAAAGGGTGCGCACTAGCACGCAATAGCTGCGCGACTTGTTCTCGCGATGGCAGTTCAACGGGAGCGTAGGCTGTTCGACAGCGCGGCGATTGGCGTGCCTTTGGGCATTCTTCAGCGCGGCCAAGCAACGCGGAAGGGTGCTGACTCGGCTGCCGGTCCGAACGGATCAGAGACGTCGTCGGATGCGCCGCGGGTCGAAACCCGCGCTACGTGCCGCGTCGTCCCAGTAAGTGAATCTGGCCCGCAGGCCCGCAGGCCCGCTGACTTTTGCCTCACCGAGTTACAGTGCGCTATGCCCCAGTCTCGATCAGCGCAACGCCCGGCCGTCCCCATGGCTGAAATGTCCGCCATCCTCCTTGGCGCGTCGGGCTCGGTAGGCCAGGCCCTGCTTGAGGAGGCCGTTCGCTCTGGGCGGTTTTCGAAGGTTGTGGTGATCTCGCGGCGTTCAACGAACCTGGCCGAAAGGTTTGGTGTAGCGGTGGTGGAGTGGGTGGTGCCGGACATGCAGCCTGTGTCCTTGCGCGAGGCCGTGGTCGCGTCGATCGAGGCATGCGACCACGCCGTTCTGGGATTCAGCGTGCTCGGTGTTGGCGCCGGCACTGCGAAGCTCTCGATTGACGAGCATCGTGCGATCGATGTCGATCTCAACGCGGCGTTTGCCGCAGGGCTGAAGGACTCGGGAAAGGTACGCCATCTGGCCTTCATGTCGGCGATCGGTGCCGATCACACGGCCAGCGCCAAGGGCTCCGGGGCTGCGGGCATGCCCCGTTACGCACGGGTCAAGGGCGAGTCCGAGCAGGCCGTGATCCGCGACGGGCCAGCGGTGGTCAGCGTCTTTCGCCCGTCGGTGATCGCAGGCTCACAGCACACCCCGAAAGCCCTTGCGGCAACGCTTTCGCTACTGTCGCCGCTGTTGCCTGGAAAGTATCGTCCCATCTCCGCCGCGGACATCGCCCGCGCCATGGTGGCCGTTTCCCTCTCCGACCCCCGGCACGGCGCGGTCTACTCCTTCGCTGAAATGAAAGCCGCGGTAGCGGGAGCGAAGGCAGCGTAGGGCGGGTCTTGGCCCGCCGTCCATCCATTCGAACGGACGAGCAAACGCAATCAGATGCTTGGCGGGTTGAGACCCGCCCCACACGCTGCAGCTGCGCTATTCAAACCCCGTGTACAGGACCAGATCCGGCGGCGGCGAGCAGCCGCCCGTGCCGGCCCGGATGGCCAGGCTGCCGCAGTCGTTGACTATTTCGAAGACGTAGGCGGATCCGCTGCTTTGGCCGTCATCATCGTCCTGGATGGCGCCGACGACGGCGACGGTGCCGGCGATCGCTACGTCCTGTCCGAACCAGTCAGAGGGCGCCGCATCGCTGGCGGTCAGGATGTCAGCCTGTTGCCAGCTGCTGCCGTCGTAGTGGAACAGGTAGGCGGCGCCGCTGTCGCAGTCGGGGTCCGCAGTGCAGGCGCTGTCGGCGCGCCGCGCGGGTACCAGCACGGCATTGCCGCTGATCGCGACGCGCAAGCCGAAGTTGGCATTGCTGCTGGCGTCGCTTGCGCGCAGCTTGGCCTCCTCCTGCCAGCTGCCATCGATCCGCCGGAACACGTAGGCGGCGCCATTGTTGGTGTTGACAATATCGTCTTCGAGCCACGCGCCGACTACCGCGCGATCTTCCGAAATATCGACCCAGTAGCCGAAGGCGTCACCTGCTTGGGCGTCGCTGGCGAGCAGGGTCTGAGTCTGGACCCAGTCGTCGCCCAGTCGCTGGTACACGTAGACCGAGCCGCCCTTCGCGTTCGGGCACATCGGGTCCGACGCGCAGGCGGACTGCACATTGGGCGCACCGACCATGATCGTGTCGCAGTTCGCAGCGACGCTGGTGCCAAAGCCTCGCACCAGGGATACGTCGTTGGGCAGCAGCTTGGCCAGCTGGTTCCAGCTCCCCTCCTGGCGGGCGAACACGTAGGCCGCACCGTTGTCCTGGGTGTTGCCGACATCCGCGTCGCGCGCGCCGACCACCGCAATGTCGTCGCAGAGTGCAACGTGGAAACCGAAACGGTCCCCGTTGGCGCCATCATCGGCCTCAAGGGTGGCCTCCGGCTGCCAGCCGGACGATCCGCGTCGATACAGATACGCCGCGCCGCGATCGTCATTGAAGTGGAAGCTGCCGACGATAACAGCATCGCTCTTGATGTCGGCGTTGAACCCGAACTGCCCGGTGGGCGCGGGGTCGCCAGGCGTCAGCAGCGCTTCCTGCGCGAAATTTCCATCGCCAAGCGCATCGTGGAGCACGTGCACCGCGCCGCTGTGTGAGGACCCGGAGTTGGGGTGATTCGGCGCGGTGATGACCATGCGATCTGCATCAATGGCCACGTGCGCGCCGAATTCCACTCCGGCGGCGGCCGGGGAGGCCAGCAGCTTGCTGCGCTGCTCGGCCACCGGCTGCGGCGCGGGGATGTCGATCAGATAGGCCGAACCACTGTTGCCGGCGCCGCCATTGCCGGCCAACGCGCCCACCAGACCTGTCTGGTTGTCGATCGCCAGACCCCAGCCGTAGGCACCGAAGGCATTGGCATCGCTGGCGGTGAGCGTCGCGATCTCGTTCCACACACCCAGGCCACGACGAAACACGCTGACCGAGCCGATTCCCAGCTCGTTCGCATCGCTGGCGATGGAGCTGATCAAGGCGCGATCGGCCTGCAACGCTACACGGGCACCGAAGGCGTCATTCGGGCTGCCGTTGGCGGGATGCAGCTCGGCGACCTGTTCGAACTGGGCGTCCTGGAGCTTGAATATGTAGGCCTTTCCGGGCGTTGTGGAGAAGTCGTTGTCGCCGGGCGCGCCGACCAGCAGCTGCATGTCGTCCAGGGCGACGCTGGTACCGAAATGGTCGCCCGCCTCCACGCTGTCCGGCGCAATGGATTGCTGCAGCAGCCAGCTGGTGACCTCGCGTCGATAGACCCGGGCGATGCCGAATGCGCTCTCATCGGCGCCCCCCGAACCCACCACCAGCACGTCATTCTCGACCGCGACGCTGATCCCGAAGGCGGTGTCGTCTTGCATCGGATCGCCGACGATACGCTCCTGTTGCTGCCACAGGCCGCCCACCTTCCCGAACACATAGGTCGCGCCGACGATGCCGGGGACGAATCCATTGGGAGCGGCGATCACCAGCGTGTCGGCATCGAGTGCGATCGCGCTGCCGAAGTTGTTCGATGCCTGCACGGGAATCAGTTTCGCGGTCTGCTGCCACGCATTGGCGATGCGCTCGAACACATACACCGCTCCCGCATCTGCGCCGGTCGCATTGTCATCCATCGGTGCGCCGACAAACAGAACATCACCCGCCAGCAATACCGCGGCGCCGAACTGATCGAGCTCGTCAGGGGTGCTGGCCACGAGCTTGCTGTGGAACGTCCACAGCGAGCCGACCCGGTGGAACAGCGTGGCCGAGCCGCTGAACAGCCCACCGTCCGAATCTGCAGGACTACCGACCAGGGCCCAGTCGCCACTGATCGAGACCGCGGTACCGAACTGGTCGAATGCTGCCGCGTCCGGAGCATTCAGCTCCAGCGACTCGGCAGCGCACTGCAGGGTCTGCGCGGCGGCCGGACTGGCGTAACCGATGAGCAGCGCCAGGGTAATCCACGTGAGGTTCCGCTTCATGGTCTCGCTTCTCCACAGTCGGGGTGCACGCTGACCTCGCCACTATCCCCCTTTTCCTGTTGGAGAGCAGAAATGCGTGCGCATGTTGCGCATACCGGGTCACTGTCGCGCGACTGCCGCCGCCACGGCGCGTGCGCCCGATCTGAGTCAGTGCATCTCCCTGTTGAATGGACTGTTGGTCATGCGCCCGATGCTTCGCTTCGAGCGCATGAAGAACCCCGCCACTCATGGGCTTCGACATCTCGAGACGGGCGTGGTCTGTCCGAAGCGCGGCTGGCCTGCCAGCGGGGTCGTGGCGCAAGTGGCCTGAGCGCGAACGCCACGATGGCTTGGCGCCGAGGACCGGCATGAACTCCGCGCCTGCAGCGGCGACGGCGGAAGCTACGACGTCAGTAACTCGAATGGAATGGGCACACCGATGCGGGTTTCGTCCCGGCCCAGTTGCGCTGGAGGACGTAAGCTTGGCCCCTGAGCATCTGAATCCATCGAGGAGGCACGCCCGCGGATATGAGAAACGAAAGCATGAAGGCGCTGATCATCCGCCAGTACGGCTCACCCGATTTCCTGCAGCTCCAGGAGCGTGAGAAACCCCGCCCGAAGAAGGGGGAGGTGCTGATCGAGGTGCATGCCGTGTCGATCAACGACTGGGACTGGGGCCTGCTTCATGGCACGCCGTTTCTCCCCAACCGTTTCATGGCAGGACTGTTCAGGCCGCGTCTCATCATCGGGTCCGACGTCGCCGGCGTCGTGCGAGCGGTAGGCCAGGGTGTCGGCGCCTTCAAGCCTGGCGACGAGGTGTACGGCGATCTGTCGGGCTGTGGGTTCGGCGGCTTTGCGGAGTTCGTGTGTGCGCCGCAGGAAGCGGTGAGAGCCAAGTCGCCCGAGATGAGCTTCGAGCAGGCGGCCGCCATCCCGCAGGCAGGCATGCTGGCGCTGCAGGCCGTGGCAGCGGGCGGCCCGCTTGGTGCCGGACAGTCAGTGCTGATCAATGGCGCCGGAGGTGGCGTTGGCAGCATCGCCGTCCAGTTGCTCAAGCGCGCGGATCTCGAGATCACCGGGGTGGATAGCGCGGCCAAACTGGGTGCGATGCGCTCTTGGGGGTTCGATCATGTGCTCGACTATCGGACCGCCGATTTCACCCGATGCGGTGCGCAGTTCGACCTGATTGTCGATGTCAGAACCGACCGCGCACCGGCAGACTACGAGCGTGCGCTGAAGCCGGGTGGCATCTATGTAACGGTAGGTGGGCCACTGCTCAACCTGCTGAGGATCGCAGTTTCCGGAATGCGCCCCCGTCGCGAGCCAGGCAGGAAGCTCCAGGTCATCGCGCTCCAGACCAATCGCGAGCTGGCCCGCTTCAACGAGCTGTTCGAGGCAGGCAGGTTCAAGCCGGTCGTGGATTCGCTGTTCGCCTTCACCGAGGAGGAGATACGCAATGCATTCCGGCACTTCGGTGCATCCGCACACAAGGGCAAGATCGTTGTTCGTGTGCGGACGTAGGCAGCAGCGCGCAGGACGGATTCTGACCGGCCACCTGTCCATCCGCTAGAGCGCGAGAACGCAATCGCCCGCCTGGCGGGTCGAGACTGGCCCTGCGCGGTGGGACTTGCTGCCGGGAGCGGGACGAAGCTGCGCGATCGTCTTGCTGCAGGCGAGGCGCGGGTCGCTCATTCCATCGAGTTTCACGGCGGCCGGGTCATCGAAGCGGAACTGGTGGGCAAGAACACCGGCTTCCTGTTCTATCTCACTCCCGGAGACACCGAGATCGGCATTGTTCCGTTAGCTGACAACGTGCAGCGGGTCCGACGCATCAGCAAGGCGCAACAAGCGGAAGCGTCCTCGGGCGCCGCGGAGGGCAGAAGGGCTGCCGCACCTCCGGGCTGAGTAGTTCAATGCGAAGACAGATGGCGCGCCCTGGCGATCCTTCCGGATCTGCTTCGGAACTTTCGCTCAACCAGGCCGTCAATGTCACAGGCTTGATGCCGCAAGAGGATGCGCATGATCAACCACGCCAAAGCCGCCATGATTGTCATCGCCCTCCTGGCCATGCCCGCGCACGCGCAGTCGGACGAGCAGGGCGACTTGCCAAGCCCGGCGGCGCAGTTTGAACGGATCCGGTCCTGGGAGGGGCGATGGCAGGTTGCCGAGGCGCCCGGGCTGCAGATCGTCTTCGAGTTGACGGCGCGGGGCACCGCGATGGTCGAGCGGTGGGAGACCGCAGCGGGGCTGCACTCGATGACGGTCTATCACCTGGACGGCGATGCGGTGGTCGCCACGCACTACTGCCCGCAGGGCAATCAGCCGCGCCTTGAGTCGCGCGGCGCTTCCGAGGGGGAAGTCCGTTTCGCGTTCCGCGATGTGACCGATCTCGATCCGGGCGAGTCGCACGCCCATGCCCTGTGGTTCACGCCCGGGCCTGCAGGAACGCTTCGGCGTTCGGAGGTGTATCGCGGCGAGGAGGGCCTGCACGAGCCTGGCGTGTATACGCTGAGCAGGCAGTCCTCGGACGAGTGAGGGTTTCGCCGCCCTGAGGGCGTCCCGGTTGCGATCCGCCGGGCGCGGGAGCACAGGTGCCTGGCGCGTGTACGTTGTACTCTCGGACTTCAGAATTGCCGATCTTCGGGCGACACGTTGATGACTCCAGAAGTCGAAAACCGAGCAGCGCGCCGACACGCCACCACGGTGAGCAGCTTCGTTGATGCGATCGAACGGCTGAAGGCCGACACGCAGCTGGCGATCCTGTGCATGTTCAGCACTTTGGCCTCCCTGGCCTTGGGCTCGTTCGCTGTCTATCGCGTCACCCAGGGTGCCATCGCGATTGCCATGATTGAAGCCATGATCGTTGCAGTGTTGCTCGGCGGCATGGCCTATGCCTGGAGGTCGGGGCGCAGCGTGATGGCCGGAAACGCGATTTCTACGCTGACCACGGCAGGCACCCTGTTCGTGATTCCGACCTACAGCTTGTCCTATCTCTGGCTGTTTTCGCTGATGATCGGCATTTTCCTGATGGCCAGCAGTCGGATTGCCCTTGTGCTTTCCGTGTTGTTGATCGCGGGCATCGGCCGGGTTCCAGAGCTATTCGCCGATCCGCTTGAGCGGACGACGTTCTTCGCTGTCGCCGTACAGGTCGCGCTGTTCTCGTTCGTGTTCGCCTGGCGCACGTCGCGCCAGCATGGTCAGCTGGATGTCATGGCCAATCGTGACCCGCTCACCCAGGTTGGAAACCGCCGCGCCTTGCAACGTGAGATTTCGAAGCGCGCCGAAGCCGCCCGGCTCGGGGGCGAGCCGTCTGGTCTGGCGGTCATCGACCTGGACCACTTCAAGGACGTCAATGACCGCTACGGCCACGATGCCGGCGACCAGGTGCTGATCGACCTTTCCAGCATCGTCGGCGAAACCATGCGCGCTTCCGACAGCTTCTACCGGCATGGCGGCGAGGAATTCGTCCTGTTGATGCCAGGCACCACGCCGGACGGCATCGCGGCCGCGCTTGCCAAGCTGCAGGCGGCGATTCGTGCACGCCTGCGCACGTCCGACGGCAAACCGGTGACCGTGTCGGTTGGCGCCGCCTCGCTCAAGGCCGGCGACGATCCCGGCCAATGGCTGTCGCGCGCCGACCGCAGACTGTACGCGGCGAAGGCCGCGGGACGCGACCGCGTCTGCATCGAGGACCACGATGCTGCGCCAGCGCCCCGATAAGCCCGGGTGATCGGGGCAGGCCCGGGGCGGAGTGCCCCCTGTCTTTCTGCGGGTTCTTTCGTGGGGCGGCCGACCCTCCCGCGCTCGACTCGACTCGACTAGGCTTAGCGGGAGTTCGGGATGGCCAGAAGTTTGATTCGCTGGATGATTCGCGCGGCGCTCACCCTGCTGGCGTTGACTGTGTTGGTCGCGGGCGGCTTTATCGCCTGGGCCTGGGCGCCGGACCAGCCGGCGGAAGCGCTGATGGCCCGCTGGGGCGCGCCGCCTTCGCGCATCGAGGCGGTGCTCGGGCTGCCTGTGCACCTGCGCGATGAGGGGCCACGCGATGACCCGGCGCCCGTCGTGCTGCTGCACGGCACCGCTGACTCGCTGCATACCTGGCAGGGCTGGGCGGAGGCGCTGAGGCCGACGCGCCGCGTGATCCGCTACGACCTGCCCGGGTTCGGGCTGACCGGTCCGGACCCGGCGCACGACTATTCGATGCAGCGACAGGTTCAGGTGCTGATCGCCGTGCTCGATCGTCTGGGTGTGGAGCACGTGGTGCTGGGCGGCAACTCCTACGGCGGCGGTATCGCCTGGCAGGCGGCGCTGGCGCATCCCGATCGCGTAGTGGCCCTGGTGCTGGTAGATGCCACGGGCGCACCGGCGGCGGACGCGGCGGCGATCGCGATCGCGCCGCGCTCGGTGCCGATCGGCTTTCGACTGGCGCGCATGAAATGGGCGGCGCCGATCCTGCAGCGGGTGCTGCCGCGCGGCGTGATTGAATCGAGCCTGCGCAATGTCTACGGCGATCCGTCCAGGATCACACCGGATCTGGTGGATCGCTATTTCGATCTGGCAACGCGTGCGGGCAATCGGGCTGCGCTGCTGGCGCGCTTCGGGCAGCGCGGCGCAATGGCCAGCGCGCAACCGGTGTCAGCGGTCACCCAGCCGACCCTGATCCTGTGGGGCGGCCGCGATCGGCTGATTCCGCCGGCAGCGGCCGAGCGATTCCATGCCGCGATCCCCAACAGCCAACTCGTGATGTTCGAGGATCTGGGTCACGTACCGCAGGAGGAGGATGCGGCGCGGACGGTGGCGGCGCTGAAGACTTTTCTCGCCACCCTGCCTGATCGGCGGCAAGGAGCCGAAGTGGGGTCGGAAATCCCGCTGGGTGAGCGCGATAAGCCGCAGGCGGCGGCGCTGAGAATGGACCTTGCGTGGGCAGGCCGCTAGGCTGCCGCCACCGCAAGCGCGAATCCCCGACGTGTCGAAAGACCTGCCCTCAGCACCATCTCCAACCGTTGCCCAGCGTAGTACGCCGGCGTTTTCGGAACTGCTTACCCTGGGCTACGTCTATCTGCTGATTCTCGGCATCGCCAGCCAGTCCCTGTTCTATGGCCTGCTTGGCGTCAACTTCCTTGCTTGGTCCGATGTGCTTGATGTGCTGATCAGCCCGATTGCGCTGCTGACCGAGCGCCCTGCGCGCCTGGCTGTTCTCGTTCTGCTGGTTGCCTTTCTGTATCCCTACACCAAATGGATTCAGCTGCTGGCGCGCAAGCGCAAGCGAGCACGGGGTGGCGAGGACACCCTCCAGGAGGAAACGCCGCTGGTGAAGGCGTGGCTGGTCTATTCGGCTTGCGTGCTGGTATTTGGCTACATCGGCTTCGCTGCCGGGGGCGGGATGAAGGTGCGCGAGCGCCTGGCGGAAGGCGAGGCCAAGGTCGATCACCTCATCGAGTTTCACGATGGCCGGCTGGTCGAGATCGAACTGGTGGGCAAGAACACCGGCTTCCTGTTTTATTTCGCCCCGGGCGATACCGAGCTCAGCATCGTTCCGCTGGCGGACAACGTCCGCCGCATCCAGCGCATCGGCAAATCAGCGCCCAAGCGCGCGACGGACGGCAGCCAGACCTCTTCTTCTTCCGACTGACCCGGCTTGTTGCCAATGCGCTGGGACTCTCTTCCGATAGGTGCAGCTCGACGCCCGGACCGGAAGATTTCTTGAGGCTGCCTCGGGTCGCTCCAGGGCGGCAAACTTCAGCTGGAAGGAACGGACCCTTCCTTGCGCTCTGAGAGTCGCTGAGGCCGCAGCCGCCGGGCGCCAGCGTAGACCATTGATCCGGACACCAGCAGTATCCCCAGATGCA
The DNA here is from genome assembly GCA_964350895.1 of uncultured Lysobacter sp. Taxonomy (GTDB): domain Bacteria; phylum Pseudomonadota; class Gammaproteobacteria; order Xanthomonadales; family Xanthomonadaceae; genus Pseudomarimonas. The sequence continues at coordinate 3,676 of CAYGMG010000106.1, read as the reverse complement.
AGGCGACGTCTCGCCATGCCAAAGCAGCTTCCTGATCGTAGAGCTGCTGCGCGATCCTGCCCTCGGCGATCTGCTCAGGATACTTGGCATGGACACGGCTGCTCGTGTATTCGAGCTGGATCAGCTGCACTCCGCCGGCTATTCCGCAGCCCCCGACGAGCAGCAACAGTACAGAAATCAGTGATTTCACCGGCGTCTCCTCCATGGCCGACCGCCTCAGACCTTACCGCCGTCCGAACCGACGCGCGACCAGTCGAGATGGCGCGTGGCCAGCATCACCGATGCGAGCAGGGCGAACAGGGTGACCGCGCCGAGCAGCAGGGCATAGTCCTCGGACTGCAGCACGCCAAACAGCAGGGCGTAGAGCAGGGCGAGCAGGGCGGAAAACGCCAGCCCGCGCGAGCGGCCGCCGAGCACGGCCGACATGTAGGCGGCGATCAGCGCAACCGATGACACGCTGGCGAGCGCATAGGCCAGGGCAAACGACAGGTGTTCGGACAGCGCCAGCAGCAACAGGAAGAAGGTCGCCATCGCGAGCCCGGTCAGGCCGTACTGCAAGGGGTGCACTTCGACGCTGCGCAATGCTTCAAGAAAGAACACCGCACCGAACATGATGACCAGAAACAGCAGGCCGTACTTGAGCGCGCGGTCGGTGAGCAGGTAGCGATCCACCGGATCCACCAGACGCAGGCTGAGTGCCGACTCGGCGAGGCCGGAGCAGGCGCTGTCCGATGACTGGCAGGCCTGCAGCGCCTGCTGCGCCCGACTGGCCAGCCGCGAAACCTGCCAGCGGGCGTTGAAGCCAGCGTCATCGACGATGCGCTCCACCGGCAGATGCGCGCCTGAGAAGCCCGGATGCGGCCACTCGCCGCGAAGCGCAATCGTCGTCTCATCGGCAATCGGAATGATCGCCAGCGTGTCGGTACCGCTCAGGCCGAGCGAGATGTCGGTCTGCAGCTGTCCGGGCTTCCACATCGCGGTAGGCAGCACCACCTGGACGCCATCGCTGATCCAGCCGCGATCTTCTGCCGCAGGCTCGGCGGCCAGCTTGCTGCCGTTGACGCGGATCTGGATCGAGCGAATGCCGCGGCTGTCGCCGACGCCGATCAGCAGGCGCAGCTGACCGATCTCATAGCTGAGCAGGTCGCCCTCGATCGCTGGTGGCGCCGGCAGCGCGAACTGCGCATCGATTGCCAGTTCGCTGTGGAAGAGCAGGGCAGTAAAGATGCCGCGACCGCGACGCTCGGTGGCGATATCGCCATCCACGCCCAGCGACTGCGGTGCGATTACCCGCTGCCGCGGCTGTTTGATGATCTCTTCCACCTCACGCGTCACGCCGGCTTCGGTAATCGTCCGCTGGCGCCTCAGCGTCGCCGTAGCGTCGATCACCAGCAGCGGTGCAATCAGCTGCTGGGCGCGACTGCTGGAGGCCGCGATATCCGCCGCCACTTCCTGTCCGCGCCATTGCCGCTCATTCACCAGCTCCCGCAGGATCGACAGCGGCACCAGCAGCAACAGCACCAGCGCGCCGATCATCCCCAGCTTCAGCCACCAACGTCGATTCATTCCCGCACTCCCAGCACGGCCAATGGGCCGCGTCTTGCTATCGAGTAGATCCCGGCGCGATGGCGAGCCTGGGATGAATTCTGGCAATCGTCTGACAGCAGGGCGGCCAACGCCGCTGCGTCAGGCAAGCCAGCGGGCCGCCCGGAACAGAACAGTGGCCACATGCGCTTGCCAGGCCGATGACCCACATGTACCATGCCGGCACACGGTACATGTGGAGCGAGGACTCCGATGGAGATTGTGATCGATCTGAATGACCCGGATCCGCTGTTCGCTCAGCTGGTGCGGAATATCAAGCAGGCGGTGCAGCAGGGGCAACTGCGGGCGGGCGATGCCTTGCCCTCGATTCGTCAGCTGGCGACCGACCTGGAACTCAATAGCAAGACGGTGGCCAAGGCCTATCGTTTGCTCGAACGGGACTCGGTGATCCAGACCCGCGGCTATCGCGGGACCTTTGTCCATCCTGAAGCCGCAGCCAACAGCACGGTTGATCTGCAGGCCAAGGTATTGCGGGAACTTGCCGATCTCGTCGCTGCCTTTCGCGAGTCGGGCGTTACCGACTCGGAAATCCGCATTGCGTTCGCCCAGGTGATGGCCGAACGCAGTTCATGAGGAGCTAGATCATGTTAAGAGAAATGCTGATATTTGCCCTGCTGTTTGCCGTCCAGATATGGCTGGTGTCCTACTACTTTGCGCGCAAGGCCTCACAGCGTGCGCGCATGATGATCGAGAGCCATCCGCCGGCGGACTATCCCAAGCTGTACCCGCAGCCGATCGAGTACTACCGCATGGCGATCTTCGTGTTCGAGTGGTCCAACCGCGCCCTGGTGCTGCTCGGTGCGGGCATTCTGCTTGCAGTGATCTTTCTGGTCGATCACTCGAGCTTTGCCGACGACGGGCACATTTCCGAATTCTGGCCGGCGCTATTCGGCATGCTGCAGTTTCTGCCCTGGATGGCCCAGGAGTTGATGGGCTATCGACAGTTCAAACTGATGCGTGAAGCGCGTGCGTCGAGCACCCGTCGCGCCAACCTGAAGCCGCGCAGGCTGCTTGCCGTGGTCTCGCCCGGATTGCTGCTCGCTACCGTCGCCATTGCACTTGGCAGCGTGATCTTCGATTTCCATGTTCACGATTTCGAGCTTGCCTGGAACGACAGCATGCAGCGCACGCTTACGCTGGTGATGACCAATGTCTTCATGGCAGCGGTAGGCGCCTGGCAGCTTTTCGGGCGCAAACAGGACCCGCATCAGCATCCTGCGGATCATGAACTGCTGGTTTCGATACAGATGAAGTCGCTGCTGTTCACCAGCATGGCCCTGAGCGTGTTCTTCATGAGCCAGGCGGCCGAAGACGTCGTCGACCTGGGCTCGATCGAGGCCAGCATGATGAGTGTGTTCTTCACTACGGTTGCCGCCTTGTCGCTGGGCACCGCACTCAACCGCCTCAAGCCGGAAGACCTGAACTTCGAGGTCTACCGCGACACCCCTGCAGCGAGCTAGGCAGCTGCAGACAGGGCAGGGCCCCGCTAGGGGCCTTGCCCTCCTGCCCCGTTCGTTCTGGAGCCATTTAGCACGCCTGCGCCACAGGGCTGAATCTGTAGCGACCGCCAAGGCCAATCTTAAGCCCGGATCGCGAAACGATCCGGGCCGATCGGCCCCGCCACTCATCGATTGATCGGAAACTGCAGCTGACTTGATGGCGGCATGGTTTGATCGTGGCTAGAAGTGGCGCTTCGCGGAGGACTGCTCTGGGCGCATAGCTGCCGTTTCGCAGGGCACGCCGGCGAGCTGTTGTGGGAGCGAATCGTATCCGCGACCGCAGCGCGACAGGCTTGCCACTGACTGCGGTTAGATCGAAGCTCCGCGGTCGCGGATACGATCCGCTCCCACATCAAGCCAGGCCTCGTGGTCGAAGCGCAGCAGGCTCGCTAGCCGCACAGCCTGCAGTGCGAAGCGCAACGCACCATCGAAGCGCGCTCTTGATCTTGATTGCCAAAAACAAACCAAAGCACCCCTCGTAGGGTGCGCCTTGGGCGCACCGATGCGGGCATGCGGGCGGTTCGACCGGCGCGTCCGAGACCTGAGGTCTCCCCATTTTTTTCACACTACGA
>CAYGMG010000105.1:0-14655 GCA_964350895.1 uncultured Lysobacter sp. | reverse complement strand
GTCGAGGCGTGGCGGGCGGGCGGGCGTCCCAGCGCGACGCAGCCGGCAAGCCCGCAGGCTGAACGCGGGCCTGAAAAGTCCGTGCCATTGCTGATTTGGCGGCGGCTGGAACAGCGATGCGCGATAGACTGTGCGCCGAATCCGTTCCAGGCTCCATCGATGACCGACGCTTCCGTGCCCGAGCATACCCCCGGCTTTGCCGATCTGGGCTTGCCCCCCGCCCTGGTCAAGGCGCTGGGCGCGGTGGGTTATGAGACTCCCTCGCCGATCCAGGCAGCGACCATCCCGCCCCTTCTGGCCGGCCAGGACGTGCTCGGCCAGGCGCAGACCGGCACCGGCAAGACCGCGGCCTTCGCCCTGCCCGTGCTCTCGCGGCTGGACCCGTCGGCGACCCGTCCGCAGTGCCTGGTGCTTGCCCCGACCCGCGAGCTGGCGATCCAGGTTGCCGAGGCCTTCCAGCGTTACGCCTCGGGACTGGAGGGCTTCCATGTGCTGCCGATCTATGGCGGACAGAGCTACGGCCCCCAGCTGTCGGCGCTGAAGCGAGGGGTGCAGGTGGTCGTCGGCACGCCAGGCCGGGTGATCGATCACCTCGAACGCGGTTCGCTGGACCTGTCTGCACTGCGCACCCTGGTGCTCGACGAGGCCGACGAGATGCTCCGCATGGGCTTCATCGACGATGTCGAGAAAGTGCTGCAGAAGCTGCCCGAGAGCCGACAGGTGGCCTTGTTCTCGGCGACCATGCCGCCGCCGATCCGGCGCATCGCGCAGACCTACCTGCGCCAGCCGGTCGAGATCAGCATCAAGTCCAAGACCACCACCGCGGCGAATATCCGCCAGCGCTACTGGTTCGTCAGCGGCCTGCACAAGCTCGACGCGCTGACCCGCATCCTCGAGGCCGAGCCGTTCGAGGCGATGATCATCTTCGCCCGCACCAAGCAGGCCACCGAAGAGCTGGCGGAAAAGCTCGCCGCGCGCGGCTTCTCGGCGGCGGCGATCAATGGCGATATTCCCCAGCCGCAGCGCGAGCGCGCCATCCAGCGGCTCAAGGAGGGACAGCTGGACATTCTGGTTGCCACCGACGTCGCCGCCCGCGGGCTGGACGTGGAGCGGATCAGCCATGTGTTGAACTACGACATCCCCTACGACACCGAGAGCTACGTCCACCGCATCGGACGCACCGGGCGTGCGGGGCGCAGCGGCGAGGCGATCCTATTCGTCACCCCGCGCGAGAAGGGCATGCTGCGCGCGATCGAGCGCGCCACCCGGCAGCCGATCTCGGAAATGAGCCTGCCCAGCGTCGAGGCGGTGAATGATCAGCGGGTGACCCGGTTCCTGAGCCGGATCACCGAGACCCTGGAGCGCGGCGGACTGGAGCTGTACCGCTCCCTGGTCGAACGCTACGAATCCGAACATAACGTTCCCGCAGCCGACGTGGCCGCGGCCCTGGCCCGCCTGCTGCAGGGCGACACGCCCCTGCTGCTGGACCCGCCGGCGCGCCGCGAGACGCCACCGGAGCGCGCCGAGCGCCCGGAACGCACGCCGCGTCCTCCGCGCGAGCGCGAGGAGCGCGGCCCGCCCTCGCCGCGGCTGATCCGTGAGCGCCACCACTTCGATGACGCCGAGGGCATGCCGCACCGTCCGCGCGCGGCCGAGGCCGGCATGCGCACCTTTCGCGTCGAGGTCGGCCACCGCCACGGGGTCAAGCCGGGCAACCTGGTTGGCGCGATCGCCAACGAGGCCGGCATCGAGAGTCGCTACATCGGGCGCATCGATATCCGTGATGGCTTCAGCCTGGTCGACCTGCCGGACCAGGTGCCGGACGACCTGCTCGACCACCTGAAGTCGGTCTGGGTGGCCGGCCAGCGACTGAAGATCCGCGCCGCTGGTGACAACGAGCAGGAGCCCGAGGGCAGCGGCGAGCGGCCGGGCGGCAAGCGTCCGGGCAAGCCCGGTGGCTTCAAGCCCGGCGGTTTCAAGCCGGGTGGCCCGAAGCCTGGCGGATTCAAGTCCGGAGACGGCAAGCCGGGCGGATTCAAGAAGAAGCCGTTCAAGCGCTGAACCCTGGGCTCCGTGCCGTGCATGGCGAACGGGCGGTCACGCTGGCCGCGCGCGCTCGTCTGCGGCAGGGACATCCACGGAGAGCGCTGATGCCTGCCGACACGGTCCTTGAAGTAGCAGGTGGCGTTTTCCGCTTCGCGCTGCGATTGCTCGCCGAGGTTTTCTACGACTGGTTTCTGCAGGGCACGGGCTACCTTCTTATCAAGGTGTTTCGCCCATCCAGCCAGCCGAGCGAGGGGCAGTGTCTGCTGGTTGGCGTGGTGGCCTGGTGCCTGATCGCGCTGGCCTCGTTCGCGGTGTGGAGCGGCCTTGCCTGATCAGCTGCCTGTCGGCTGACCATCGGCGATGGAACGGCTTGTCTGCGCCAGCAGCCAGGCAAAGGCCTTCTCGACATCCCGGGCCAGCCGCGTTTCGATGGCGCCGCCGATCAGCGGCACGCCCACGCTGAAGCGCGGGCGCCAGCGGACCATGCAGCCCTCGCCGTCGTCACTGATCTCGATCCATCCGCGCTCGTGGCGCAAGGGCACCGGCAGGCCTGCGAAGTGCACCTGCTCAATACGGTAGTCGAAGCCGGTGTCGGGACTGAACTGGCTGATCCGCTCACGAAAGCGCATGGCGCCGATGCGGACTTCGCGCAGGGCGCCATTGCCATTGCGCTGCGGCTGGCCGTCTTCCAGCAGCCGGCAGCGATAGCGTGGGGCAGGGAAGAACCTCGGGTGATCGGCGATTCGCGCGAACACGTCGGCAGCGGTTGCGGCGAAGCGCCGGCTGACGTCGACTTCCTGGCTCATGTCGGATTCTCCTTTGCTGCGAATGCATCGCGCAGCCGCCAATAGGCCTTGAGCACATCGCTCGGCGCTTCCAGCTGCGGATAGTGGCCGATGCCCGGCAGTTCGATCAGCCCCTGTTCGCCAAGCAGTTCTCGCCAGCGGGCGGCCATGTGGGCGCCGGATATCGGATCGACGCTGCCGTTGATGAAACCGATCGGTACCTGGCTGTTCTGTAGGGCACCGACCCAGCGCTGGCGCTGGGCGTGGCGCTCGGGAATGTAGCGCAGCAGGCGGGGCAGGGCGTCGATGCCCCGGTCCTCCTGCAGCAGGGCCCAGAAGCCGTCGATCTGCATACCGCTTGGCGGCGTTTGCGCGCCGAAGATGCGCCGCAGGTTGGCAGCGAAGCGGCGGCGGCTGGTCAGGCGCGCGAGCAGCGGGCCCAGCGGAGTCAGCAGCAGGCGCTGCAGCAGGACCGGCCGATGGCACTCGGGAAACAGTCCGCCGTTGAGGAAGACCACCGAGCCCAGCCGTATGGGTAACGTGCCCTCGAGATCCCGCGCGAGCAGCTCCTGGGTCACCGTGTTGCCGTAGTCATGGGCCAGCACGTGGCAGCGCGAGATACCGGCCTGGCGCAGCAGCTCGACCAGCAGATCGGCCTGCTCGGCGATCCGATAGGTGTGCCCGGCGGGCTTGGCGGAACGGCCGAAGCCCAGAAGGTCAGGCGCCAGCAGGCGATGCCGTGCGGCAAGCTGGGGCCACACGGCTTCCCAGTCCCAGCTGCTGGTCGGAAAGCCGTGCACCAGCAGCAGCGCCTCGCCGGTTCCGGCTTCGCGAAGGAACAGCGCGTGCTTGCCGCAGCGCTGGCGGCGGCCCGCGGCGTACCATTGTTCGAGTCCCGGCATGCCCGGCATCCTGTGGCGATTTGGCCATCATGCCAGTCCGCCCTACGCCGACGTACAGACGCTTCGGCCGGGCCGGCGGGTAAACTGCCGCGCTTTGCCGCCGAATGGGCGGCGCGGAGAGAACGACGCATGAGCAACTCGCTGGCCCTGGTGTTTCCCGGACAGGGATCGCAGTCGCTGGGCATGCTGGCCGAGCTGGCCGCCGCCCATCCGCTGGTCGAGCAGACCTTCGCTGAGGCCTCTGACGGCGCCGGCCTCGATCTTTGGGCGCTCTGCCAGCAGGGTCCCGAAGAGCAGCTCAATCGCACCGAGTTCACCCAGCCGGCCCTGCTCGCGGCGGGCGTGGCGGTGTGGCGGGTGTGGAAGGCCGAAGGCGGCGCGCAGCCGGCGCAGATGGCGGGCCACAGCCTGGGTGAGTACGCCGCCCTGGTGGCCGCTGGCGCGCTCGGTCTTGCCGACGGCGCGCGTCTGGTGCGCGAGCGCGGCAGGCTGATGCAGGAGGCGGTGCCTGCGGGAACGGGCGCGATGGCTGCGGTGCTCGGCGCCGATGACGCGCTGGTCGAGGAAGTCTGCGCTAGCATCGGCGCGCCGGAAGTCGCGGTGGCTGCCAATTACAATTCGCCGGGGCAGATCGTCATCGGCGGTAGCGCTGCCGGCATTGATGCCGCACTGGCCGCACTCGCCGAACGCGGCGTGCGCAAGGCGGTCAAGCTGGCGGTCAGCGTTCCGTCGCATACGCCGTTGATGCGCGAAGCGGCGGAGAAGCTGGGCGAGATCATGGCCGAGCTGCATTGGTTGCCACCCACGGTGCCGGTGGTGCAAAACGTGGATGCGGCGATACAGGGCAGCAGCGCGGCGATCCGCGATGCCCTGGTCCGCCAGCTCTACCTGCCGGTTCGCTGGACCGCCTGTGTCCAGGCGCTGGCGACTGGTGGTGCGACGCGCATAGGCGAGTGCGGGCCGTGCAAGGTGCTCAGCGGGCTTGGCAAGCGGATCGACAAGCAGCTGGATTTCCGCGCACTGGGCGCGCCCGGCGATCTGCAGGCAGCGATCAACGAATGGGGTGAGGCATGAGCAGTTTCGACCTTGATGGCCAGATCGCCCTCGTCACTGGCGCTAGCCGCGGCATCGGCGCGGCGATCGCCGACCTGCTCGCGGCGCGCGGCGGCAAGGTCATCGGCACCGCGACCAGCGAGTCCGGCGCCGCGGCCATCGGCGAGCGCCTTGCGGCGCAGGGTGGTGCAGGGCGGGTGCTGAATGTCACCGAGCCGGGCGCTTGCGAGGCCCTGGTCGAGGAGATCGGCAAGACCTTCGGCGGCCCGAGCATCCTGGTCAACAATGCCGGCATCACCCGCGACCAGCTGCTGATGCGGATGAAGGACGAGGATTGGCAGGCAGTGCTGGACACCAATCTCACGCCGATCTACCGGCTCAGCAAGGCGGTCATGCGGCCGATGATGAAGGCGCGCCACGGACGGATCATCAGCATCGCTTCGGTGATCGGGCTGATCGGCAATCCGGGCCAGGCCAACTATGCCGCGGCCAAGGCAGGAATCATCGGCTTCTCGAAATCGCTCGCGCGTGAGGTCGGCTCGCGCGGGATCACGGTGAACGTGGTCGCCCCGGGCTTTATCCAGACCGACATGACCGACGCCCTGCCCGAGGCGCAGAAGCAGGCCCTACTGGCGCAGATCGCGCTGGGCTCGCTCGGCACGCCCGCGGACATCGCGGAAGCCGTGGGTTTCCTTGCGTCCGGGGCGGCTCGCTACGTCACCGGCGAAACGCTTCACGTCAACGGCGGCATGTACATGCCCTGATCTGTGGAATTGGCCCGAAGGGGCCGCCGCTGACGGGCGGCTGTCGCACCCCGTCGATTGGTCTTACAATGCGCCCTTCACGGCCCGACCGGGCCGGGGCCGCGTCATCCAAAGTCAAAATATTCCCCGGGAGGTTCTAGAACCCATGAGCAGCATCGAAGAGCGCGTCAAGAAAATCGTCGTCGAACAGCTTGGCGTCAAAGAAGACGAAGTGTCCCCCAACTCAAGCTTTGTCGATGACCTCGGCGCCGACTCGCTGGACACCGTCGAGCTGGTCATGGCGCTCGAAGAGGAATTCGAGTGCGAGATCCCCGACGAAGAAGCCGAGAAGATCACCAGCGTGCAGCAGGCGATCGACTACGTGAAGGCGCACGTCAAGAGCTGATCGGCGCTTGCCTGTTATGCCCGTGCGGGGCCGCCTTAGTGCGGCCCCGTGCGTTTGCGCTGTACTGAGCGCCCGGGTCCGATGGGCGCTGGATATCGAGAGGGATCAGCTATGAGCAAGCGTCGCGTCGTGGTCACCGGCATGGGCATCGTCTCGCCGGTCGGCAACAGCCTGGAGAGCGCCTGGGACAGCATCACCAATGGCCGGTCGGGCATCGGCCCGCTGACCCATTTCGACGCCAGCCAGTTCAGCACCCGGATCGCCGGTCAGGTCCGCGACTTCGATCCGACCGTCTGGATCTCGGCCAAGGACGCGCGCAAGATGGATGAGTTCATCCACTACGGCGTGGCGGCGTCCTTCATGGCCCTTGACGACTCCGGGCTGGAGATCAGCGAGGCCAATGCCGAGCGCATCGGCGCGATGATCGGTTCGGGCATCGGCGGCATCCTCGGCATCGAGGAGCAGACCGCCAAGTACCTCGAAGGCGGCCCGCGCAAGATCTCTCCGTTCTACGTGCCGAGCACGATCATCAACATGCTGCCCGGCCAGGTCAGCATCCTGAAGGGCCTGAAGGGTCCGAACTTTTCCGCGGTGTCCGCCTGCGCCACCGCCAATCATTCCATCGGCATGGCGATGCGCACCATCCAGTACGGCGATGCCGACGTGATGCTCGCCGGCGGCGCCGAGCGCGGCTCCTCGCCGACCTCGGTGGGCGGCTTCTGCTCGATGAAGGCGATGTCGACCCGCAACGAGGACCCGACCCGCGCCTCGCGCCCCTGGGATCGCGATCGCGACGGCTTCGTGCTCGGCGATGGTGCCGGCATCCTGGTGCTTGAGGAATACGAGCACGCCAGGGCGCGCGGCGCGAGCATCTACTGCGAGCTGGCCGGCTTTGGCGCGTCCTCGGATGCTTATCACATGACTGCGCCGAGCGAGAACGGCGAAGGCCCTGCGCGCTGCATGCGCGCCGCGCTGAAGGACGCCGGGGTCAATCCGGAGGAGGTCGGCTACCTCAACGCGCATGGCACCTCGACGCCGCTCGGCGATCTGGCCGAGACGCGCTCGATGAAGCAGACCTTCGGCGATCACGCTTTCAAGATGATGGTCAGCTCGACCAAGTCGATGACCGGCCACTTGCTGGGCGCCGCGGGCGGCGTCGAGGCGGTGTTCAGCATCCTTGCGCTGACCCGCGGCGTGATTCCGCCGACTATCAACCTGGAGAATCCGGGCGAAGGCTGCGATCTCGACTACGTGCCGAACACCGCGCGTCAGGCGGCGCTCAAGGTCGTGGTGTCGAACGGCTTCGGCTTTGGCGGCACCAACGGCACCCTGGTGTTCCGCGCGGTGTGAGCGGGCTGGCCTCGCCGGCTGCCGCGCTCGGTGCCGGGCTGCTGGTCGAACTGGACCATAGTCCGGATCTGCTGGCGCTGCAGCGCGGCAACCCGGCGCTGTTCCCGCTGTTGCTGGAAAGCGCCGCTCGCGGCCCACGCGGGCGCTACGATCTGCTGCTGGCCTGCTCGGGCGAAGGGCTGCAGAAGACCGCGGCCGGCGCGGTTACCGACCTTGCTGGGCTGCCGCTTGCCGAAACCGGTTTTCTGGATGCGCTCAGGGCGCGCCTGCCGGCTTCCTCGCGGCGCGACCCGGCCCCGCACGCCTTGCCCTTCTACGGCGGCTGGGGGCTGTTCCTTGCCTATGAGATCGCCGCCGAGATCGAGTCCAGCTTTAGTCTGCCCGCCGATCCGCAGGGCCTGCCGCAGGCGGTTGCCTGGCGCTGTCCGGTGGCCGTAGTGCTCGATCATGGTCTGCAGCGCAGCTTTCTGGTCGCCGAAGCCGGTGCCGAGGCGCTGCTGGCAGCGGTTCAACAGTCCATCGCTGTGCAGCCCCCGGCATCGCTCGCTTCGGCCCTGGCTGTCGAAGAAGTTCACGAAGCCCCGGCAGCGGATTATCTGCAGGGCGTGCAGCGCAGTCTCGACTACATCGCCGCCGGCGACGTGTTCCAGGTCAACCTTTCGCGACGCTGGGATGGTCGGGTCGCGGCGGCGGACCCGGCCGGAGCACTTTACGCGGCGCTGCGCGCGCAGAATCCGGCGCCGTTCTCGGCCCTGGCCTCGTTGCCCGGGAACTCCGAGGTGGTCAGTTCATCGCCGGAACGGCTGGTCTCGCGCAGTGGCGCGCGGTTGGAAACCCGGCCGATCGCCGGAACCCGCCCGCGGGAGAACCACGACGACGATGCCAGCCGGGTGCGCGAGCTTGTCGCGCATCCCAAGGAGCGCGCCGAGCACATCATGCTGATCGATCTGGAGCGCAACGACCTGGGCCGAATCAGCCGGCCGGGCAGCGTACGCGTCGACGAGCTGATGGCGGTCGAAAGCTATGCCCATGTCCACCACATCGAGTCGACGGTAAGCGGCGAGGCCCGCGATGCGGTGGATCTGGTGGAGGTGATCCGCGCGGTGTTCCCCGGCGGGACCATCACCGGCTGTCCCAAGGTCCGCTGCATGCAGATCATCGCCGAGCTGGAAGGCGAGGGCCGCGGCGCCTACACCGGCGCCCTGGGCTGGCTGGACCACGGCGGCGATTTCGACCTGAATATCCTGATCCGCAGCTTTGCCCTGCGCGGCGAGCGCTTCTGCTTCCGCGCCGGCGCCGGCGTGGTCGCCGACTCCGATCCCCAGCGTGAGCTGGCGGAGACCCGGGCCAAGGCGCGCGGCCTGCTGCGCGCCCTTGGAGTGGGCGGATGAGCCGGCCGAGCAGCTGGGTGGACGGACGCAGCGAGGGAGTGCCGGCCGATGATCGCGGACTTGCGTACGGCGATGGCGTGTTCGAGACCGTGCTCCTGGTCGATGGACGGCCGGTCTGGTGGGAGGCACATCTGGCAAGGCTGGAACGTGGCGCCGCGGTGCTTGGCATCGTCGCCCCGGAGCGCTCGCTGTGGGCGCGCGACCTGGCGCGTGCCGTGGAGACCTGGAGCGGCGGGCCTCGCGCCGTGCTCAAGTTGCTGCTGACCCGCGGCGGCGGTGCCCGCGGCTACGTGGTGCGCTCGCTGTCCAGGCCGCGGCGGGTGGTGAGCATCGGCGAGGCGCCGGACTGCGCGCGGGCCGCCGAGTTCGGTCTGCACCTGCGCTGGTGCCAGACCGCGCTGGCCATTCAGCCGGCGCTGGCCGGGCTCAAGCACCTGAACCGGTTGGAGCAGGTGCTGGCTCGGCGCGAGTGGAGTGAGCCGGAGATCGACGAAGGCCTGATGTGCGACACCCAGGGCCGGGTGGTCTCGGCGATCAGCGGCAACCTGCTGTGCCTGACAGGCCAGGGCTGGGTGACTCCACCGGTCGATCAGGCGGGCATCGCCGGTGTCTGCCGGGGCTTCTTGCTTGATTCCGGTCTGCTGGCCGAAGCCGAGCTGCGTCCGGATGAGGTGGTGGCCGCCGATGCGCTGGCCGTGTGCAACAGCGTCCGCGGTATCCTCCCGGTCCGGCAGCTGGACCGGCGCGGCTGGACACCTGGCCCTGCGGTGCGCGCATTGCAAAGGCAGCTGGCCGAACAGGCTCCGGCCTTCCACCATTCCTTCCTCGACCAGCCGCAGTGGGATGACGCCCCGGCATGAAACGCACCACCCGACATTTGCTACGCGGACTGCTGCTGACCGCCCTGCTGCTGCTTGCGCTCGGCGCTGCGGGGGGCTGGTGGACCTACCAGGACTACCGCGCCTTCGCCGACCGCCCGCTGGCCATGAGCGAACAGGAGCACCAGCTGGAGGTGCGCCGCGGCGACAGCTTCATCGACGTGCTGGCCGCGCTGCGCCGGGTCGGCGTTCAGGAGGGCCACGATCTGTACTGGCGCGCGCTGGCCTGGGAGATGCAGGTCATGCGCCGGCTGCAGGTCGGCGAATACGCGATCGCCCAGGGCAGCACGCCGCGCGAGCTGCTGCGCCGGCTTGAGCGCGGCGATGTCGTGCAGTACCGCTTCACCATCATTCCCGGATGGAATCTGCGCGAGCTGCGCGCCGCGCTTGCGGCGGATCCGGTGCTGCGACAGACAATTGCCGGCCGCTCCGATGACAGCCTGATGAGCGAGCTGGGCTCGACCGGCCTTCCGGCGGAGGGGCAGTTCCTGCCCGAGACCTACCAGTTCGTGCGCGGCAGCAGCGATCTGGACATCCTGCGCCGCGCCCACCTCGGCCTGCGTCGCGCCCTGCTTCGGGTCTGGGATGCCCGCGCTGCAGACCTGCCGCTGGAAACGCCGCAGGAGGCCCTGGTGCTGGCCAGCATTATCGAGAAGGAAACCGGCCGCGCCGGCGAGCGCCGCGAGATCGCCGGCGTGTTCGTGCGCCGCCTGCGCCTTGGCATGCGCCTGCAGACCGACCCCACGGTCATCTTCGGGATCGGTGCCAGTTTCGATGGCAACCTGACCCGGCGCCACCTGCAGACCGACACGCCCTGGAACACCTATACCCGCGCCGGTCTGCCGCCGACGCCGATCGCCTTGCCCGGTCTCGCGGCCCTGCAGGCAGCGGTTGATCCAGCGCCGGGAGAGAGCCTTTACTTTGTCTCCCGCGGCGACGGCTCGCACCAGTTCTCGCGGACCCTGGCCGAGCACAACGCCGCGGTGCGACGCTATCAGCTGAGGCGCCGGTGAGCGGCCGGCTGGTCAGCCTGGAAGGTGGCGAGGGCGCCGGCAAGTCCACGGTCATCGCCGCCATGGAGGACTGGCTGCTGGCGCGCGGCATCGACCACGTGCGCTGCCGTGAACCAGGCGGCACGGCACTCGGCGAGCGGATTCGCGAGCTGCTGCTGGATGCCCGTGGAGGGGGCATGGCGGCGCGCACCGAGCTGCTGTTGATGTTCGCCTCGCGGGCCCAGCTGGTCGAGGAAGTGATCGAGCCGGCCCTGCGCCGCGGCCGCTGGGTGCTCTGTGATCGCTTTACCGACGCCAGCTTCGCTTATCAGGGCAAGGGCCGCGGACTGGATGGCGGGATGATCGCCGAGCTGGAACGTCTGGTGGTGGGAAGGCGCCCTGACCTGACCTTGCTGCTCGACGTGCCGGTATCGCTCGGCCTTGCCCGTGCCCGCAGCCGCGCGGCGGCGCCTGACCGCATCGAGTCCGAGACCGAGGCCTTTTTCGAGCGGGTCCGCGACGGCTACCGTGGCGCCGCAGCGCGCGAGCCGCAGCGTTTCGCGGTGATCGACGCCAGTCTTCCGCTGGAACAGGTGGTGGAGAATGCGCTGGCTGCGCTGGAGGCTCTGTGGACACGGCGCTGAGCCAGGCGCCATGGGTCGCGCCGAGCCGCGAGCGGCTGGCCGAGGCTTTGGCCGCGGATCGACTCGGCCACGGCCTGCTGTTTGCCGGCCCTGGTGAACTCGGCCAAAGCGCCCTCGCCGAGCAGCTGGCGGCGCGCCTGCTCTGCCAGTCGCCGGCCGGCGGCGATGCCTGCGGACAATGCCGCGCCTGCAGCCTGCGGCTTGCAGGGACCCACCCGGACCTGCTGCGGATCAGCTTCCTGGAGCGCGACGACGGCCGGCTGAAGACCGAGATCGGCGTCGAACAGATCCGTCAGCTCTCGCATTGGTTCAACCTCACCCCGCAGTTCGGCCGCGGCCTGGTCGCCCTGATCAATCCTGCCGACGCGCTCAATGCGGCGGCCGCCAACGCGGTGCTGAAAACCTTGGAGGAGCCGGCACCCGGTCGCTACCTGCTGCTGGTTTGCAGCCAGCCGCAGCGCCTGCCGGCGACGGTGCGCAGCCGCTGCCAGAAATGGTGGTTGCGGCCGCCCGAGCCAGGGATGGCCGAATCATGGCTCCGCCAGCACGGCGCTTCGGCCGCGGACGCGCGTCAGGCGCTCGAATGGACGGCAGGCCAGCCGGCTGCGGCGCTGGCGTTGATCGCCGAGGGTGGCCTGGCCCTGTATCGGGAAGTCGCCGAACAGCTCGATGCACTGGCCAGTGGCCGCGCCGGAGCCTCCGAGCTGGCCTCGCGCTGGGCCGCGGACCACCCCGAGCAGCGCCTGCGCGCCGCAGTCGGCGAGGTGGCCCGGCGTGGCTGGGCAGGGCAAGGCTTGACCCCTGCCGGTGATTTCACCAAGCTGGCCGCGTGGTCACGGCGGGCGGACCGGGCGCGAGCCCTGCTGTCGGTGCCGCTGCGGCACGAAATGCTGCTGGTCGAACTGCTGCAGGGCTGGCGCAGCCTGCATCGCGGCCGGACCGGCTGAACACAACGATGCGCTGGCAGGAGTCTTGGCGATGATCGGTGGAGCAGGCATGGCTCGGCAGGGAATCCTGTCGCTGGCCATCAAGGACAAGGCGGCGCTTTACAACGCCTACATGCCGTTCGTCAAAGGTGGCGGCATCTTCGTGCCGACCCCCAAGAAGTACGGCATTGGCGACGAGGTGTTCATCCTGCTCACCCTGCTCGAAGACAAGGAGCGCCTGCCGGTCGCCGGCAAGGTCTGCTGGGTCACCCCGCAGGGCTCGCAGGGCAATCGCACCGCCGGTATCGGCGTGCAGTTCAATGAATCGGTGGAAGGCGAAGCGGTGCGCGGCAAGATCGAGACCCTGCTCGCCGGCATCCTCAACGCCGACAAGTCCACCCACACCATGTAGCCTGCCCGGCGACCGGGCAGCTCAGCCGCTGTCCGCCGCGATGCAGCGATTCCTGCCTTCCTGCTTGGCGCGGTACAGAGCGCGGTCGGCGCGGCGCACGACGTCCAGCAGCTCAGCGCTCGCCGGGCTGCCGCGTACGGCAAGGCCGACACTGATGCTCAGCGTGACCAAGCGGCCGTCGCGTGCCATCGGATGCGCGTGCACGCGCTCGCGCAGCGCTTCGGCCAGCTGCAACGCACGCTCCGCACCGCAGGGCGAGATGATCGCCGCGAACTCCTCGCCGCCGTAGCGGCACAGCTGTCCGCCGGCTGCTTCGACCAGGGTCGCGAGCTGCCTTGAAACATGGCGCAGGCAGTCATCGCCGGCGAGATGTCCGAGGCGATCATTGACTTGCTTGAACTCGTCGATGTCGATCATCAGCAGGGCAAATTCCTGGCCGCCGGCAATGCGCGACTCCTCGCTGCGGCGCAGCAGGTGGTCGAACGAGCGCCGGTTGAGACAGCCGGTCAGGCCGTCTCGGCGACTGAATTCCTCGAGCTGTCTATTGGCTGCCTCAAGCCGCTGCAGGGCACCGTCTAGATCGGCCGTGCGTTCCACCACCCGCCGTTCCAGCTGTTCGCGTGCCTCGCTCTCGATCCGCGCGGACTGCGCGGTGAGCAGGTTGATGCGGTAGGCGAGCGCGTAGGAGAGCAGGACCATCTCGGCCGCCGAGCCGATCTGGATGACGTATTCGGTGATCGCCAGACGCGGCAGCCAGCCCAGCGACACCGAGGCGTAGATCATGGTGGCCAGCAACAGGCTGGTCCAGGCGACCAGGAAATAGCGCGCTGGCGGGTAGCGCCGCCACAGCAGCACGCCGCAGGCATAGATCAGCACGCCGGCGGGAAACACCAGCAGGGTAAGCGCGCGCACCACCGGGCCATACGGAAACAGCAGGGCCGCCGGGATTCCGCACAGCGAGAGCAGCAGCAGCCAGCGACACAGGCGGTCGCCCAGCGGCAGCCGCGTGCGCAGCTCCAGAAAGGCACGGGTGAATTGCAGCATGGTCGCCAGCGACAGCGACATGCTCAGCAGCACCATCAGGTTGGCAAGCTGGGGGGAGTCGGGCCAGAGCAACTGGTAGCCGATGCCGCTCAGGCAGAGCAACATCAGGCCCACGCTGCTGACATAGAGAACGTAGTAGAGGTAGCTGCGATCGCGCAGCGATACGAACAGGAACACGTTGAGGGCGAGCAGGGCGGCCAGCACGCCGAAGTACGCGCCGAGTCCTAGCCGGCTGCCTTGCAGGCCGGTCAGGTAGCTCTGCGGCTCGCTGACCACGATCGGGACCTGCATCGAGCTTTCGCTGCGCACCTGCAGCAAGAACGTGGCCCGTTCGCCCGCTGCGAGCTCCAGTGCATGATTGAAGTAGCGCAGCGGTAGCGAGCGCGCCGAGAACGGCTGACGGTCGCCGCCGCGCCACAAGGGCTCGCTGCCTTGCTGGTCAAGGCGGAACAGCTCGATGTGGTCGAGCAGGGTGTACTCGATGACCAGCAGCGGCGGGCCCTGGGCTGCCAGCGGATGCTCGACGCTGAAAGCGAACCACATCGCGCCTTCGACGAAGCCGTAGTTCGCACTGCTTGCCACGTGCTCGGTGAAACGGCCCGCGGCCCAGGCCGCGCGTGCTTCGGCAAGCCCCATGCCGGCGTCGGGATCGTGCAGGAGGTGCAGGTGAGGCCGCTCCGGGTCGGAGGGCTCGTTGCCCAGCGCGGGCAGGGCGATCAGCCATAGCATTGCCAGCAGGCCACATGGCAAGGCGAAAAGCCGCCGGCGCGGCGCCCTGCCGAACCTCGCCCCGTTTCCCTGACGGCTTTCGAACATGCACTCCTCGCAAGAGCGGCTTGCCCGACTATAGCGCCTGTTCCGGCCTGACCGGCAGCCCGGGCCTGCTAGTGCCCTGTCCCGGAAGTACATCGCAGAATTCGCTCGGTCTGCACGGCCGAGGCTGCGTTCCTCGTCGTCACCATAGCGCTGCTATGCCTCCTTTTCGCGCCTTGCCTCGACGACGCATCCGCGTCGCGACTTCAACAACATAGTTCCGGGACAGGACACTAGTGGACTGTAACGGACAAATCGAAAGTAGCTCGC
>CAYGMG010000104.1:0-15035 GCA_964350895.1 uncultured Lysobacter sp. | reverse complement strand
TTCTCTTGCCGAAACAAGAGAAAGTGACTCGGGCTGCCCGCAGGGCAGATCGAAATGCTGTTGATCTTGCCTGCAAGAAAATGGCCCCATTCGCCGGCCAGGGCGAACGGCAGCTATGCGCCCTTGGTTGCCGATCGCGGGCCTGCCCGGTTTCAGCGACGAGGAGGCCCGGCGAACGCTGCCTCAGCGGCTGCCAGCGGTGCCGGCTGCGGCGCCAATCAGCGAGTCGATCTGGGCGCGCATGGCGGCATCGTCGGGCTTGACACGGGAGCCGAAGCTGGCGACCAGCTTGCCGTCGCGGTCGATCAGGTATTTGTGGAAGTTCCACTGCGGTGCCTGGCCCGATTGGCGGGTCAGTGCTTGGTAGAGGGGCGTGGCATCGTCTCCGGTCACCACCACCTTCTCGAACATCGGGAACTTGACGCCATAGGTATTGGTGCAGAACTCGCGAATGTCCTCTTCGCTGCCCGGCTCCTGGCCCATGAAGTCATTGGACGGAAAGCCGACCACTGCAAAGCCGCGCTCCGACAACTCCTGATGCAGCGCCTCAAGCCCCTCGTACTGCGGAGTGAAGCCGCACTTGCTGGCGGTATTGACGACCAGAAGCACCTTGCCAGCATAGGCCTCGCACAGGTGCACCGGCTCCTTGCCAGCCAGCGGGCGATAGCTGTGGTCGAGCAGGGCCGCGCAGGACGCCAGCGCGGCGCTCGCCGGGAAAAGAATCAGAAGGAATAGGGAAAGCGCGAATTTCATGGGCAGGACCTCAACCAGGGAGCGCCCAGCGTAGCGCTGCGGAACACGCTTTCACGTGAAGCCGCAAGCGTAACCCCGCCGGCCGCATCGCCAGCCGCGCCTGCCCTGCGCTGCACGGATTCACCGCCGCGCTCGGGCAGGGTGAACCACTTGCTGGGCCTGGCCGTCCGTCAGCTGCTTCGGCGACGTCGGAGGTTTTCGCCACGCTCGGTCGGCCCTCGCCGATTTCCCGGCGGAGGCTGCGTGCAGCGGCACTCGGCCCCTGTGCTGTCCGACAAGTCTGAATGACACGGAAACCTCTTGCCTCGGGGGCTTGCAGGCCTGAGAACTGGTGTTATAGTTACCTACAACACCGACGCAATAGCTCACCAAGGGAGAGCGCCATGTGGTACCGACTCAAGAGCTCGCTGCTGACCGCCGCTGTCGCCACCGCACTGGTCATGGCCTTTCTCGCGGTGGCCGAGCCGAACGAGCGTCCGGCCGCCTTCGCCAGCCCGCTGCAGGGCCTGACCGGAATGGACGTGGAGAGCGAGCGTGCGGTATTCCAGCTGGCGGTCAGCCTGGCCGCGCTGTCGATCGATGCCGCCGTCGAGGCCGGCCGCGACGAGGGCGACTCCACCCCCGCCTCGCAGCCTGACGCGCCGGCCAAGGGCAGCCTGCCCGGCGTTCGCATGCCCTTCTATTCCTTCGCCGCCAAGCCGGCCGCGCGTACGGAGTCCTGAGTATGAGCGTGCAATGGAACGACACCACGCCGATCTACCTGCAGCTCAAGGAGCGGGTGGTGGCGATGATGCTGGATGGCGTGCTCAAGCCAGGTGACGCACTGCCATCGGTGCGCCAGGTGGCCGCCGACTTTCAACTCAATCCGATCACCGTATCGCGGGCCTATCAGGAATTGGCCGATGAATCGCTGGTCGAAAAACGCAGGGGACTGGGTATGTACGTGACCGAAGGAGCGCCGGAAAAACTCCTCGCCAGCGAGCGCGAGCGATTCCTCCGGGAGGAGTGGCCGGCGATGCTGATCCGCATCGAGCGCCTGGGGCTTTCCACCGACCAGCTGCTGAAGGCAGCAGACGAGCACAAGGGGACCAAGCAATGAGTGCGGCAGTCGAGGCCCGTGGCCTGATCAAGCGTTACAACGGAAAGCCGGCCCTGGACGGCACCGACTTCAGCATTCCGGCAGGACGCATTGTCGGCCTGATCGGACCCAATGGCGCGGGCAAGACCACGGCGCTGAAAGCGGTCCTGGGCCTTGCCCAGTTCGAGGGCAGCCTGAGCGTGCTGGGGCATGATCCGCGCACCGCGCGCGATGCCCTGATGAAGGATGTCTGCTTCATCGCCGACGTGGCTGTCCTGCCGCGCTGGATCCGGGTCCGCGAAGCGGTCGACTTCGTCGAGGGCATCCACCCGCGCTTCAACCGCGCCCGCTGCGAGGCGCTGCTGTCCAAGACCAAGCTGACCCCGGCAATGAAGGTCAAGCAGATGTCCAAGGGCATGATCGTGCAGCTGCACCTGGCCCTGGTGATGGCGATCGACGCCAAGCTTTTGGTGTTGGACGAGCCGACGCTCGGCCTGGACATCCTGTATCGCAAGCAGTTCTACCAGAACCTTCTCAACGACTACTTCGACGAGGAGAAGACCATCATCATCACCACCCATCAGGTCGAGGAAATCGAGCACATCCTCACCGACCTGCTGTTCATCCGCGACGGCAAGATCGTGCTGGACGCCAGCATGGACGAGGTCGCCGACCGCTTTTGCGAGGTTATGGTGCCGGCCGAGCGCGCCGAGCAGGCACGCGGATTCAATCCGCTCGACGAGCGCCAGGTGTTCGGCAAGTCGGTCTTCCTGTTCGATGGCGTGCCGCGCGGTGAGCTGGCAGCACTCGGCGAGATCCGCACGCCGAACGTCTCCGACCTGTTCGTTGCCACCATGAAGGGAGCCTACGCATGAACAGCATCAAGTGGCTGCTGAAGCGCGAGTTCTGGGAGAACAAGGGCGGCTTCTTCTGGGCGCCGATCATCGCCGGTGGCGTGTTCGTCCTGCTCAACATCATGGCCATCGCCGTCTCCAGCGCCGCCGCCGACCGCAGCAACATCGAGATCGGCATGGTGAAGCTCGATGGCGTGTTGAAGAACATGAGTCCCGAGGCGCTGGAACAGGTCGCCGCGGGCATCGACCTGACCCTTTTGATGATCACCGGCCTGGTCGGCGTGGTGAGCGCCATCGTGGTGTTCTTCTATTGCCTTGGCGCGCTCTACGATGACCGCAAGGACCGCAGCGTGCTGTTCTGGAAGTCGCTGCCGATCAGTGACCGCGACACGGTAGTGAGCAAGGTCCTGAGCGCGCTGCTGGTGGCGCCCCTGCTGGGCACCGCGGCGGGCCTGCTGACCGCGATGGCTACCCTGCTGGTAGTCGCGGTGTTCTTCGCCTTCCACGGCCAGAACATGTTCAGCATCCTGTTCTTCAACGCCAGTCCGCTGCGGGTGATCGCGCTGACCCTGGCGATGATGCCGATCGCCATGCTCTGGGCCCTGCCTACGGTGGGCTGGCTGATGCTGTGTTCGGCATGGGCGCGCAACAAGCCGTTTCTGTGGGCGGTCGGCATCCCGGTCGGCGCCGGCATCATGGTCAGCTGGTTCGACCTGATGGAAACACTGGCCGTGCCGGACACCTGGTTCTGGAGCAATGTTGTCGTCCGCGCCTTGTTCAGCGTCTTCCCTGGCAGCTGGTTCAGCGGCGGTTTCGAGCAGCTGGGCAAGATCGAGGACGTCAGCTCGCCTGCCGAACTGGCCGAGCTGTTCAACCTGGGAACCGTCTACGCCTCGCTGGCCAGCCCGCATCTGTGGATTGGTGCCGTCATCGGCATCGCCATGCTGGTCCTTGCCACCCGTCTGCGCCGCTGGCGCGACGAGGGTTGATCCCTCCACTGCATTCGAGGAACACGATGATGAGACTCAAGACACTCGCCGCTGCGCTGATCCTGCTCGGTCCCGGCATTGCCCCGGCCGCGGACTGCAAGCACAGCGCGCCGCGCGCGCTGCAGCTGGACCTGGACGGGGTGACGTCGGTGCGCTTCGATGTCGGCGCCCACAACCTGCGGATCGGCGCTTCCAAGGGCGACGAAGCCGGCATCGACGGCAAGGCCTGCAGCTCGGACGCCGACAAGCTCGACACGGTCACCCTCCGGCAGCGACGCATCGGCTCCGAGCTGCGCGTCGAGCTGCGCTCGGACACCAGCTTCCGCGGTGGCTTCTTCGGCAAGCAGTACGGGTATCTCGATGTTGCCGCCAGGCTGCCGGCCGCGCTGCCGATTGCGGTGGAGTTGGGCAGCGGCGACGTCGAGGTGCGCGACATGGGCTCGGTCAATGTCGACATGGGCTCGGGTGACCTGTTGGTCAGCCGAGCCGGCGCCATCCGCCTGAGCATCGGCTCGGGCGACGCCGAGATCGAAACCGTCGCCGGCGAAGTGCGCGTCGAGGTGGGCTCGGGCGATGTCGTCCTGCGCGATGCCGGCAGCCTGCTGGTGACCCGGCTCGGCTCCGGCGACCTCAACGGACGGGATATCCGCGGCGATGTGCTGATCGAGCAGCTGGGTTCCGGCGATATCGAGCTCGCCGGGATCGGCGGCAGCGTCGAAGTTGAAGACATCGGCTCGGGCGACCTGTCGGTCGAGGATGTCGCCGGTGATCTGCGGGTGGACGACATTGGCTCGGGCGACGTTGATCATCGCCGGATCGCCGGCCGGGTCAGCCTGCCCGAGAACTGATCGCAAAGTGCGGGCGCCGGCCGCACGGCGCCCGTTACAATGGCGGTTTTCCGCAGCGCCGGAGCCGCCATGTCCGACCACAGCCTCACCGCCCTTTCCCCCACGGACGGCCGCTACGCCGGCAAGGTTCACGCCCTGCGTCCGGTGTTCTCCGAATACGGACTGATCCGCGCACGGATCAGGGTGGAGGTCGAGTGGCTCATCGCCCTGGCTGACGAGGACGCGATCGCCGAGCTCCCGGCGCTTAGTGAGGCCGCGGTGACCCATCTGCGCAAGCTGGCCGACGGCTTTTCGGTGGCCGATGCCGAGCGGGTCAAGGAGATCGAGCGGACCACCAACCACGACGTCAAGGCGGTCGAGTACTTCCTCAAGGAACGTCTCGAAGGCCACGCCGAGATCGGCCCGGCACGCGAGTTCATCCACTTCGCCTGCACCTCCGAGGACATCAACAACCTCAGCTACGCGCTGATGCTGCGCGAAGGCCGCGACGGCGTGCTGCTGCCGGCCCTGGACCGGCTGATCGCGACCCTGCGCTCGCTGGCTCACGACCACGCACGCCTGCCGATGCTCTCTCGCACCCATGGCCAGACCGCTTCGCCGACCACGGTGGGCAAGGAGCTGGCCAACGTCGTCGCGCGGCTGCAGCGCCAGCGCCGGCAGCTGGCCGCGGTGGAACTGCAGGGCAAGATCAATGGCGCGGTCGGCAACTTCAACGCCCATGTGGTTGCCTATCCGGAAGTCGACTGGCCGGCGCTGGCGCAGCGCTTCGTCGAGTCCCTGGGCCTGGTCTACAACCCCTACACCACCCAGATCGAGCCGCACGACTGCATCGCCGAGACCTGCGATGCGCTGCGCCGGATCGGCGTCATCGGCATCGACCTGTGCCGCGATATCTGGGGCTACATCTCGCTCGGCTACTTCAAGCAGGCGGTCAAGGAAGGCGAAGTCGGCTCCTCGACCATGCCGCACAAGGTCAACCCGATCGACTTCGAGAATGCCGAGGGCAACTTCGGTCTCGGCAATGCGCTGTGCGAGCACTTCTCGCTCAAGCTGCCGATCAGCCGCTGGCAACGCGACCTGACCGACTCCACCGTGCTGCGCGCCTTGGGCACCGCATTCGGCCACCAGCTGATCGCGCTGGAGGCCCTGCTGCGCGGGCTCGGCAAGCTGAGCGTGGCGCCCGAGCGGCTGGCCGCCGACCTGGACGCCGCCTGGGAAGTGCTGGCCGAGCCGGTGCAAACGGTGATGCGCCGCTACGGTCTGCCCAACCCTTACGAGCAGCTCAAGGCGCTGACCCGCGGCCAGGGCATCGATCCGAAGGCGCTGCGCGACTTCATCGGCGACCTGGCGATCCCGGTCGAGGCCAAGGAGCGCTTGCTCGATCTGAGCCCCTCCGGCTACACCGGGCTTGCCGGGCGCTTCGCGGGAACCATCTGATATGGAACGCGAGCTGCCGATCGAGGTCATCGCCGGCAAGCGCGGCCTGCTCGGCATGCCGGCGGCGCGCTTCCTGCGCGACTACTGGCAGCGCCGGCCCCTGCTGGTGCGCGGCGCTTTCGCGCCCTGGCAGGACCCGTTGACCCCAGAAGACCTCGCCGGTCTGGCCTGCGAGGAGCTGGCACTGGGGCGGCTGATCCGGCTTGATCGCTCCGCCGGCAACTGGGAGGTGGAGCAAGGCCCGTTCGCCGAGGAGCGCTTCCCTGCCCTGCCCGACCACGACTGGACCCTGCTGGTGCAGGACGTCGACAAGTGGGACCCGGACGTCGCCGCCCTGTTGGCGCCGTTCTCCTTCCTGCCGCGCTGGCGGCTGGACGACGTGATGGTCAGCTTTGCAGCGCCAGGCGGTTCGGTTGGTGCGCATACCGACCACTACGACGTGTTCCTGATCCAGGGCCACGGACGCCGACGCTGGCAGATCGACGACCGGCCCGGGGCCAGCCAGGCGCTGCGCGAAGGTCAGGCACTCAAGCTGTTGCGGCACTTCGATCCCAGCCATGACTGGGTGCTGGAGCCGGGCGACATGCTCTACCTGCCGCCCGAGGTGCCGCACTTCGGCGAGGCGCTGGATGCCTGCATGACCTTTTCAGTCGGGCTGCGCGCACCCTCCGACGCCGAGCTGCTGGCCGACCTTGCCGACTCCATGGCCGACCAGACCGACGGCGCCAAGCGCTTTGCCGATGCCGGCCGCGCGCCGGCCCGCGATCCGGGCCTGGTCGACGCCGAGTCCCTGGCCGGCCTGCGCCAGCGGCTCCGCGCTGCGGTGGAA
The DNA here is from genome assembly GCA_964350895.1 of uncultured Lysobacter sp. GTDB lineage: Bacteria > Pseudomonadota > Gammaproteobacteria > Xanthomonadales > Xanthomonadaceae > Pseudomarimonas. Next base: position 8,247 of record CAYGMG010000104.1, on the reverse strand, counting down.
CTCGATGATCAGGCGCTCGGTGCCTGGTTCGCCGGCATGATCACCCGCTACCGCTCGGCCGGGCTGTCCGCGCCGCCGCCGCGCCGCTCGACCGCCGCCAGCCTCGCCCAGCGCCTTGCGCGCGGCGCGCGGCTGCGGCCGCATCCATTTGCGCGGCTGGCCTGGGTGCGCAGCGGACGCGCGGCGCTGGCCTATGCCGATGGCCAGGGCCAGCCCTGCGACCGCGCCGGCGCAAGCCGGCTTTGCAGCGGCGAGCCGATCGACGAGAGCGCCTTCGCCAGTCTGTCCGCCGCCGCCCAAGCGCTTGCGCTGACCTGGTTGAACCAAGGCAAACTGGTCCTCGAACGCAGCACGCGGAGTCGCCAATGAGCAAGATTGCCGAAGGCTTCCATGTCGCACCCGCCGACCCGTCGGTCGAAGCAGAGCGCGCCGCGATCATCGCCCTGCGCGAGGCGGTGTTCAGCGCCGAGCTCGGCGCCGGACCCGAGGCGCTGTGGGATGAGCGCGATCCCGACTGTGCCCACGTGCTGGCCCGCTCGCCGACAGGCGATGCGGTCGGCTGCGCCCGGCTGGCTGCGGATGGACATATCGGCCGCATGGCGGTGGCCGCCGACTGGCGCCGCCGCGGCGTCGGTGGAGCCCTGCTGATCCGCCTGCTCGACCTCGCCCGCCAGCGACGCATTGGCGTCCTGCACGTGGACGCCGAGCCCGATGCGCGCGCCTTCTACCAGCAGCACGGCTTCAGCGATGGCGGCCAGCAGGTAGTGGTCGCCGGCATCAGCCACCATCGCATGCAGCTGGACCTGGGCGACGCCCCACCGCTTGAACGCAGCGCGCCGCCGCCCGGAGCGGAATCGCCCGAGGTCGAGCTCGACCAGCTCGAAGCCTGCCGCGAGTCGCTGGGCCTGCTGCTCGGCGATGCCCGGCGCCAACTGTGCATCCACACCCGCTCGATGGATCCCGAGCTGTTTCGCGGTGATGCCCTGATGCAGTCCCTTCGGCGCATCGCCACCGCCGGGCGCGGCGCCGAGATCCGCATCCTGGTGCAGGATCCGGATACCGCGCTGCAGGTCGGCGCGCCCCTGCTGTCGCTGGCCCAGCGCCTGTCCAGCAGCATGCCCTTACGCCAGCCGGCCGAGGCTGCCGAATCGCCGTTTGCCGGCGCCTTCGTCATCAATGACGTCGGCGGGTTGCTGTTCCGTCCGATCGGCAGCCGTTTCGAGGGTATTTTCCAGCGCCGTGCGCCGGGTAGGCACCGTCAGCTGCAGGAGCAGTTCAACCAGAGCTGGGACCGCGCCGGGCCCGCCAGCAGCCTGCGCGCGCAGTCGCTGTAGGCCGCACTGACCCCGAGCAAAGTCGAATCCCCGCCAAACGAAGGCCGCAGGTGGTGCCGCCCGCCGGTTCATCCCCGCTATAATCGCGGGCCGACGGCGCGTCGCTGGCGCACTCCCCTATTCCCCCAAGGACCCGGTACTGGCCCAGGCCCGGGCAAGGCGAATCGTGAACAGCCTGATAAAGCAGTTTTTCCAGACCTCGCACATCTCCGGTGGCAATGCCGCCTTCGTCGAACTGCTCTACGAGCGCTACCTGGTCGATCCGACCAGCGTGGAGCCGGCCTGGAAAGCCTACTTCGACGAACTCGGCGGCCGCGAGAACGGTGACGTTCCGCATAGCCCGATCATCGAGCAGGTGGCCCGCGCCGGCCGCCAGCGGCGCAGCATCGCGGTCGCCGGCGCCGTCGACAACGAGGCTGCGCGCAAGCAGGGCGCGGTGCTCAAGCTGGTCACCGCCTACCGTTCCCGCGGCCATCTGCAGGCCGACATGGACCCGCTCGGCCTTGCCGGCAAGCAGAACGCGCCGGACCTCGGTCTGGCCTTCCACGGCCTTGCCGACGGTGATCTCGACAACGAGTACAGCACCGGCACCTTCGGCGGTCCGGAGCGGATGCGCCTGCGCGACCTGCTCGGACATCTGAAGGCGACCTACTGCGGGCCGATCGGCGCCGAGTTCATGCACATCACGGTGGCCGAAGAGCGCCGCTGGGTCTACGAGCGCCTGGAGCGCGCCGGCGGCAGCTATGGGCTCGACAGCCAGGCCAAGCGCCGGGTACTGGAGAAGCTGACCGCCGCCGAAGGCCTGGAGCGCTACCTGCACACCCGCTACGTAGGCCAGAAGCGCTTCTCGCTGGAAGGCGGCGAGAGCCTGATACCGCTGATGGACGAACTGGTTCGTCGGGCCGGCAGCGGCGGCGTGCGCGAGCTGGTGATCGGCATGGCCCATCGCGGCCGCATCAACATGCTGATCAACACCCTGGGCAAGCCGGCCCAGCTGCTGTTCGACGAGTTCGAAGGCAAGCACGAAGGCCCGCAGGATCCGGCGCATTCCGGCGACGTGAAGTACCACATGGGCTTCTCCTCCGACGTGCAGACGCCGGGCGGCCCGATGCATCTGGCACTCGGCTTCAACCCCTCGCATCTGGAAATCGTCGACCCGGTGATTACCGGCAGCGTCAAGGCGCGGCAGACCCGGCGCGGCGACAACGAGCGCAAACTCGTGATCCCGGTACTGGTCCACGGTGATGCCGCGTTTGCCGGCCAGGGCGTGGTGATGGAGTTGCTGCAGATGTCCCAGGCGCGCGGCTTCGCGGTCGGCGGCACCTTGCACGTGGTGATCAACAACCAGGTCGGCTTCACCACCTCACGACCGGACGACGCCCGCTCCACCCTCTACTGCACCGACGTCGCCAAGATGGTCGGCGCGCCGATCCTGCACGTGAACGGCGACGACCCGGAAGCGGTGATCTTCTGCGCACAGCTGGCCCTGGACTTCCGCCAGACCTTCAAGAAGGACGTGGTGATCGACCTGGTCTGCTATCGCAAGCATGGCCACAACGAAGCCGACGAGCCGGCCGCCACCCAGCCGGTCATGTACCAGAACATCCGCCAGCGGAAGTCGACCCGCGAGCTTTATTCCGACAAGCTGACCAGCGCCGGCATCGTCCCGGCCGACGAGTCCAAGGCAATGGTCGATGACTACCGCCAGCGCATGGATCGCGGCGAAGGCGTGGTCGAGCTGGTCTCCGGCGTGGTCGACGAGTTCGCGGTCGACTGGGGCCCCTATCTGAAGGGCTCGCCCGAGGCCGAGATCGACACCCGGGTGCAGAAGGAAGCCCTGGTCAAGCTGGCGCAGAAGATCAACACCCTGGGCGAAGGCGTCAGCCCGCACTCGCGGGTCGGCAAGGTCTACGACGACCGGCTGAAGATGGCGGTCGACGAGATCCCGATGGACTGGGGCTTCGCCGAGACGCTGGCCTACGCCACCTTGCTGCGCGAGAACTACAAGCTGCGCCTGGTCGGTCAGGATTCCGGCCGCGGCACCTTCTTCCACCGCCACGCCGTAGTCCACGACCAGAAAACCGGCGAGACCCACATGCCCCTGCGTGATCTGGTCAGCAACCCGACCCATGCGGTGATCATCGACTCGCTGCTCAGCGAGGAAGCGGTGATGGCCTTCGAGTACGGCTATGCCACCGCCGACCCGACCACGCTGAATATCTGGGAAGGCCAGTTTGGCGACTTCGCCAACGGCGCCCAGGTGGTGATCGACCAGTTCATCACCTCGGGCGAGGCCAAGTGGGGCCGGCTGTGCGGCCTGGTGCTGTTCCTGCCCCACGGCTACGAGGGCCAGGGCCCGGAGCACAGCTCGGCGCGTCTTGAGCGCTTCCTGCAGCTGTGCGCGCTGAACAACGTGTTGGTCTGCACGCCGACCACGCCTGCGCAGATGTTCCACATGCTGCGTCGGCAGATGAAGTTCGCCACCCGCAAGCCGCTGATCGTGATGACCCCGAAGTCGATGCTGCGCAACCGGTCCTCGGTGTCGAGCATGGACGAGCTGTCCTCGGGCCGCTTCCAGCGGGTGATCCCGGACTCGCGTCTGGCCGATCCGAAAAAGGCAAAGCGGGTGGTGGTCTGCGCCGGCAAGGTCTACTACGACCTGCTGGAAGAGGCCGACAAGCGCGAGCTGAAGGACGTCGCCATCGTCCGCGTCGAGCAGCTGTTCCCCTTTCCGCGTGAGGATCTGGTCGCCGAACTCAAGCGGCTGGGCAGCGCCAAGGAAGTGGTCTGGTGCCAGGAAGAGCCGCGCAACCAGGGCGCCTGGTACCAGATCCAGCATCACCTGCGCTTCTGCGTGCAGGGCAAGCAGAAGCTGTCCTACACCGGGCGCGCGCGCTCCCCGGCGCCGGCAGGCGGCCACTTCGCCACCCACGTCAAAGAGCAGGCCAGCCTGGTCGATGACGCCCTGGCGCAGCCGCAGGAAGGCGACATCCCCGCAGAATGAGTTTCGTCTGGCCGACTTGGCCACACCCACCCTCCCGTTGAGGAAAGCGATCCATGAGCATCGAAGTCAAAGTCCCAGTGCTGCCCGAGTCGGTATCCGACGCCGTGATTGCCGCCTGGCACAAGAAGGTCGGCGACGCGGTCTCCCGCGATGAGAACCTGCTCGACCTGGAAACCGACAAGGTGGTGCTCGAAGTGCCCTCACCGGTGGACGGCGTGCTCGAGGAGATCCTCTTCGAGAGCGGCGATACGGTGACCAGCCAGCAGGTCGTGGCCAAGATCAAGGAAGGCGCCGCGGCCGGCAAGTCGGACTCGAAGTCGGAATCCAAGTCGGCTGACAAGGACAAGAGCGAGGACAAGCAGGAGTCCGGGAACAAGTCGGGCAGCAAGAAGGAGTCCGCGCCGTCCAAGTCGTCCTCGTCCAAGAGCGACACCTCGGAGCTGTCCCCGGCCGGGCGCCGGGTCGCCGAGCAGCATGACATCGACCCGTCCAAGGTCGAGGGCAGCGGCCGCGGCGGCCGGGTAACCAAGGAAGACCTGGTCAAGCACATGAACTCCAACGACTCCAGCGGCGATTCCGGCGACAGCTCCGGCGCCTCCGGCGCGCGCCCCGAACAGCGCGTGGCGATGACCCGCATGCGCGTGCGGATCGCGGAGCGGATGATGCAGTCGAAGAACTCGATCGCCATGCTGACCTCGTTCAACGAGGTCAACCTTGGCCCGGTGATGAAGATGCGCAAGACCCTGCAGGAGCAGTTCGAGAAGACCCACGGCGTACGCCTGGGCTTCATGAGCTTCTTCGCCAAGGCCGCAGCCAACGCGCTGCAGCGGCATCCGGTAGTCAACGCGAGTGCCGACGGCAACGACATCATCTATCACGGCTATGCCGACATCTCGATCGCGGTATCGACCGAGAAAGGCCTGGTCACGCCGGTGTTGCGCAACGTCGAACAGATGAGCTTTGCCGAGGTCGAGAAAGGCATCGCCGACTACGCCGAAGCCGCGCGCAAGGGTGGTCTGAAGCTGGAAGACCTGCAGGGCGGCACCTTCACCATCACCAATGGCGGCACCTTCGGCTCGCTGATGTCGACGCCGATCGTCAATCCGCCGCAGTCGGCGATCCTCGGCATGCACGCGATCAAGGAGCGGCCGATTGTCGAGAACGGCCAGGTGGTGGCAGCGCCGATGATGTACATCGCGCTGTCCTACGACCACCGCATCATCGATGGCAAGGACGCCGTGCTGTTCCTGGTCGACATCAAGAACCAGCTGGAGAATCCGCACAAGATGTTGCTGGGGCTCTGAGGAGACCCGTGATTCGAGATTCGTGATGGGGGACTCGCCACAGCGAAAGCCCGTCACGATCGCGAACCCGCCTGGACGAATCACCACTCACGAATCACGGAAGCGAATGCAATGAGCGAAACCCAATTCGACCTGATCGTCATCGGCGCCGGCCCTGGCGGCTACGTGGCAGCCATACGCGCCGCCCAGCTGGGCATGAAGGTCGCCTGCGTCGACGCCTTCCGCAGCAAGGAAGACGGCAAGATGGCGCTCGGCGGCACCTGCCTCAACGTCGGCTGCATCCCGTCCAAGGCGCTGCTCGACTCTTCGCGGCAGTTCCATAACCTGACCCACATGTTCGGCGACCACGGCATCACCGCCAAGGACGCCAAGATTGACGTCGGCACGATGATTGGCCGCAAGGACAAGATCGTGAAGCAGTTCAATAGCGGCGTCGCCCAGCTGTTCAAGGCGAACAAGGTCACTGCGATCCATGGCCATGCGACCCTGCACAAGGACCGCAAGGTCACGGTCAAGGACTTCGACGACAAGGAAACCGCCTACACCGCGACCAATGTGATCCTCGCCGCCGGCTCGGTGCCGATCGAGCTGCCCTTCGCCAAGTTCGACGGCAAGCAGATCGTCGACAACGTCGGCGCGCTCGACTTTGATGCTGTGCCCAAGCGTTTCGGCGTCATCGGCGCCGGGGTGATCGGGCTGGAGCTGGGCTCGGTCTGGAAACGCCTTGGCGCCGAGGTGACCATCCTCGAAGCCCTGCCCGACTTCCTCGCGGTCACCGACGCCGACGTCGCCAAGGCTGCGCAGCGCGAATTCAAGAAGCAGGGACTGGACATCAAGCTCGGCGCCAAGGTCTCCAAGGCCGAGGTCAAGAAGAAGGAAGTCCACGTCACCTACGAAGACGCCAAGGGCGAGCAGAGCATCGTGGTCGACAAGCTGCTGGTTTCGGTCGGCCGCCGCGCCTTCACCCAGGATCTGCTGGCCAAGGATTGCGGCGTCAAACTCACCGACCGCGGCATGATCGAGGTCGACGACCACTGCCACACCGGCGTCGACGGCGTCTGGGCGGTCGGCGACTGCGTCCGCGGCCCTATGCTGGCGCACAAGGCGAGCGAAGAAGGCATCGCCGTCGCCGAGATGATCGCCGGCCTGCCGGGGCATGTCGATTTCAACACCGTGCCCTGGGTCATCTACACCGAGCCGGAAATCGCTTGGGTCGGGCGCACCGAGAAGCAGTGCAAGGACGAGGGCATCCCGTTCAAGACCGGCAGCTTCCCGTTTGCCGCCATCGGCCGTGCGGTGGCGATGAACGAAACCGCCGGCATGGTCAAGGTCATTGCCCATGCCGAGACCGACCGCATCCTCGGCATGCACCTGGTCGGCGCCAATGTCTCCGAGCTGGTCCACGAAGGCGTGGTCGCGATGGAGTTCAAGGGCTCCGCCGAAGACCTCGCGCGGATCTGCCACGCCCATCCGACCCTGTCGGAAGCCGTACACGAAGCCGCACTGGCCGTCGACAAACGGGCGATTCACAAGGCCAACTGACGTTGGCCCGTGATGGGTGATTGGTGATTGGTGATTCGTTGGCAGCAGTGCGTCGCCGAACGGCACGGGCGCCATCGTCAACCTCGGCACTCGGCTTTCCGGCTTTTTCGAATCGCAAATCATCAATCACCAATCACGGCTCGCAAATGAATTCCATCTGCGTCTACTGCGGCTCCAACGCCGGCAATGACCCGAAGTACGCCGAGGCCGCCACAGCGCTCGGTACGCGGATGGCCAGCGAAGGCCTTGGCCTGGTCTACGGCGGCGGCAATGTCGGCCTAATGGGCATCGTCGCCGACGCCGTGCTGGCCGGCGGCGGCGAGGTCACCGGGGTGATCCCCGAGCACCTGATGAAGTGGGAGGTCGCGCACAAGCACCTGACCCATCTCGAAGTGGTCGGCTCGATGCATGAGCGCAAGCGACGCATGTTCGACCTGGCTGACGGCTTCGTCGCCCTGCCCGGCGGCTTCGGCACGCTCGATGAAATGTTCGAGATGCTGACCTGGCGCCAGCTTGGCCTGGGCGACCGGCCCTGCGCCTTTCTCGACGTCGACGGGTTCTACAACCCGCTGATCACCATGCTTGATCGCATGGTCGAGACACGCTTCCTGCATCCCGACCAGCGCGGCGATCTGTGGCACGGCGAAGACCTCGACACCCTGTTCCACTGGCTGCGCAGCTACCAGCCGGCGCAGGCCGACAAGTGGCTGGACGAAAAGCGCCGCCGCGACCTGCGCTGAGGCGCTGCGCCACTCAGAGGGCCGTATTGGGCGCAAAGTGTGCGTTCGCCCTGGCCGGCGAAGTGGGCTCTTTTTGTTGAAGCAGGATCAAGATCAACGGCGTTTCGAACCGTCCTGCGGGCGGCCCGAGTCACCTTTCTTTGAGTGGCCAAAGAAAGGTAACCCAAAGAAAGGCCACCCCGGTCTGTCGCCCTCCGGGCATCCTGCCCTGCGGGTCCGCGTTCGGGCTCCGAGGGTTCGCCGACAGCGCATCCTGCGCTGGGCGAACGCGAGCACATCCCTGTGCTCGCCCCTGCGGGCAGTTGTGTGCGTCAAGTTGTGCA
>CAYGMG010000103.1:0-15063 GCA_964350895.1 uncultured Lysobacter sp. | reverse complement strand
GACGACGAGGAACGCAGCATCGACGGCGCAGACCGAGCGAATTCTGCGATGTACTCCCGGAACAGGACACTAGGGGCTTGCAGATCGTCAGTCGCGCGTCGAGTCCACGGTCGGCTGCGCATCCGCCGGACGCATCAGCTCGCGCTGCATCAGAGCGTCGAGACGCGCGGTCCAGCCCGCAGCGCGGATCGGCGCATCGAGAATGAACACCGCGAGATCATGTGCAGGCACTTCGACCTCACTCTGTCCGGCCGCAAGATCGGCGCCGCCCAATCCGGACTTCCAGGCTCCCTCGGGCAGGTCGGCGGGCAGCTCAAAGCGCGCCGCGGCATCGCCCTTGTTGAGCAGGACCAGGGCGCTTTGGCTGACGTCCGCATTCTGCAGCACGCGGATGAATGCCGCGCGGTCGCCACTGAACTCAAGGTTCAACTGCAGCCCGCGCTGCAGGGCCGGCGTGCGGGCACGCAGGGTCGCCACCCGCGACAGGCGCTCGCGGATCGGATGGCTGCGCGCCGCCTCGATGCCCTCGCTGCCGAAGTAGTTGCGATTGCCCGCGTGCTCGGCGCGGCCACGCATGAAACCCATCTCGGAACCGTAGTAGATGACCGGGATACCGCGGGCGGTGAACAGCCAGTTGTGCGCATCGATGAAGCCCTCGTCGCTGGCGTCCATTCGCGGCATGTCGTGGTTGTCGTAGAAGGTCACCAGATCGTAGGGGTTCTGGTACGGACCCTTGGTTAGATTGAGCGTGGGCAGCAGGTCAGCGTAGTCGCTGCCGGCGTCGCTGAACACCCGGTCCATCGCCTGCTTGAGCGGGAAGTCGAGCATGCTGATCGCGCCGTTCTCCGGCCAGGTGAAGGGGGCGATGTTCTTGGCCTCGTAGTCGAAGGCCTCGCCGAACAGGAACAGGCCCGGGCGCTTCTCGCGCAGGCGTCGGCTGACCTCGCGCCAGAAGCGCAGCGGCTGGTGGCGGATGGTGTCGATGCGCAGCGCATCGGCGCCCTGCTCCAGCCAGCTGAGGTAGGCCCCGACCAGGTGATCGACCAGCTGCGCATTGTCGGGATCGAAATCCGCCAGCTGGGCGAGGTCCGGACGGTCGTTGAAAAAGGCGTGCAGCGGGTTGTTCTGCGGATCCAGCTGCGCGGGATGCAGGTTCTGGTGATCGGCGAGCAGGCTGCCGTCGGCGCTGAACAGCTGGCCGAATTGCGGCTGCGGCTCGGGCATGCTCCAGGCCGGCGAGCCATGATTGCCGACGATGTCGAGCACGCTCTTCAGCCCCTTGGCGCGCAGCCCGGCGGTCAGCTCGGCAAACCCCAGGCCGGGGCTCGGCAGATGCTCGTCGACGCGCTCGAAGCTGATCGCCCAGTATCCGTGGTAGCCGGCCTTGCCGCGATCGGAAAGAAAGGACGTGCAGCTGATCTCGTCGCCGCCGCTGAAGGCCTGATCCGGGTTGTCGACAATCGGCGTCATCCACACCCCGGTGAAACCCATCTCGCGGATGTAGTCGGCGTTGTCGAGCAGGCCGCGGAAGTCGCCCCCGAGATAGCCGATGTTTCCGCTCACCCCATCGCAGGGCGGCAGCGGGATGTCGAAGGTCGGATGCGCGCCGCCCTGCTCACGCTGGTCGTTGCCGGGGTCGCCGTTGACAAAGCGGTCGAGCAGGACGAAGTACAGCGCTTCCGAGGCAAACGGTTCGAGCGTTCCGTAGTACTCGGCAGGCGCCACAGGCGCCTTGCTTGCCGGCGGTTGGGCGCTGTCGCAACCGAGCAGCAGGCCGACCAGAGCAAGCGGCAGATAGCGAAGCATGCGGACCTCCAGAATCAGTGTGCGGCTGCCATCGCCGCGCTCGGCGCGCTGCGCGGCTCGCTGACCCGCGACAGGCAGGCCGCGCCGATCAGCAGGCTGGCGCCGCTGATCATCAGCGCGGCAATCGGCTGGCTGTCGAAGAGCAGACGCAGGGTCGGCCCGAGCAGGGTTGCGGCGACGATCTGCGGGATGACGATGAACATGTTGAAGATGCCCATGTACACGCCCATCTTGCGCGGGTCGACCGCGCTTGCCAGCAGGGCGTAGGGCATGGACAGGATGCTCGCCCAGGCCACCCCGACCAGGGCGAACGAGCCGATCAGCCAGACCGGCGAAGGCACGAAGTACATCGACAGGAAGCCCAGCCCACCGAGCAGCAGCGAAACGAAATGTACAAGCCGGCGATTGATCACCCGGCGCGCGGCATAGAAGCTGAGCAGCAGGGCCACCGCCATCGACGACAGCCCGTAGTAGCCCATGTAGGAGCCGACCAGGTCAGCCGCATTCTGGAACGCCTGGTTGGCGGCGGTGAACCCCGCGGCCTGCGCGGCGATGCCCATGTCGAAGGCCGCAGGGTCCGGTGCCGGCGCGGCGAACACGTGGTCGGTCAGCGCCGGGGTCGCCATGCTCCACATGCTGAAGAAGGCCAGCCAGCTGAAGAACTGCACGATGCCGATATTGAACATCTGGGTCGGCATGTGGCGGATCAGCTGCAGGATGTCGCGGACCAGGGCGCCGTCCTTGCGCTCGGCCTCGAAGCGGGCCATGTCCTCGGGCGGTGATTCGCTGGTGGTCAGCACGGTGACCAGGATGCTGAGCATGAACACCGCAGCGCCGATGGCGAAGGCGATCTTGACCGACTCCGGCACCACGCCCGGCGGCGCCACGTTGGAGACGCCGAGCTGATTGACCATCCAGGGCAGATTGCTGGCCACCCAGGTGCCGATGCCGATGATCAGGGTCTGCACCACGAAACCGTAGGAACGCTGCTGGTCCGGCAGCTTGTCAGCGACCAGGGCGCGGAACGGCTCCATGCTGATGTTGATCGAGGCATCCAGCACCCAGAGCATGCCCGCTGCAACCCAAAGCGTCGGCGAGTGGGGCATGAACACCAGGGCGATCGAGCTGAGGATGGCGCCGATCAGAAAGTACGGGCGACGCCGGCCGAGGATCGGGTGCCAGGTGCGGTCGGACAGATAGCCGATGATCGGCTGCACCAGCAGGCCGGTCAGCGGCGCGGCGATCCACAGCAGGGGCAGTGCGTCCTTGTCCGCACCAAGGGTCTGGAAGATGCGCGACATGAAGCCGCCCTGCAGGGCAAAGCCGAACTGGATGCCGAGAAAACCAAACGACATGTTCCAGATCTGCCAGAACGACAACTGCGGTTTGCCGGCCATCACGTCCCTCCCAGAACGGTTGCGCCCACGGGGCCAGTCCCGAGACCCGCCGAGATTAACCTGCGCTGGACCGCACGGCGCGCAGCGCTTCCGCAGCCGGCGCTGAATACGTATTCAATCCGCCATTTGCGGCAACCTCACGCTGGTTTCCCTGGTGCGCGCTGCCCCAGCGATGCATGGCCTCGAAGGCCAGATTGCACAGCAGGACGCCGCCCAGGGCCGCGGCCAGACCCAGCGCGCCAAGCACGGCCCATTCGCGCCAGACCGTCCAGGCGAACTGGCCCACGCAGAGCACGGCGACGAAGTAGAGCGTCGGCATGCGGCCGATCCGATTGACGATGAACACCCCGAGCGGCGCGCCCAGCGCCACCACCGGGGCGGCTGCGAGCCAGTTCTCGTAGACGCCCGGCTGGACGCCGGTGAACTGTGCCTTGAAGGCGATGCCGACGAGTGAGGTAAAGGCCATGATCAGCACCGAAGTCGGGATGGCCATTTTCAGGTCGGCGCGCCGCAGCAGGATCAACGCGGCGTAGAGGATCATGTCGATCCCGACGCCGGTCACCGAAGCCACGAACAGTCCGGCGCCAAGGCCAATGGCAAAGCCGACCCCGGCATCGAAACGCGGCATCGGCGCGCTCGGGCCATCGACCGCGCAGAACTCCCGGGTGCGCAACAGGTGGAGCACGCCGAAGCTGGCCCAGATCACCGCGAACAGCAGTTTGATCCACAGCGCCGGCACCAGCGGCGCGACGTACAGGATGCCCAAGGGCGTGCCGATCAGCGAGCCGAGCAGGGCCGGACCGAGCATCGCCCACTCAAGCGGCTGCCGACGGCAGAGGATGAAGACCGATGCGCTGAGCATGCCGATGCTCTGCACCGCGAAGCTGAAGTCGCGGCCCAGCTCGGCGGGCTGGTCGAACAACAGCACCAGGATCGGGAAACCGACCGTACCGCCGCCCATCGGTGTCGACCCGGCGACGTAGGAACCGAGGCCCATGGCAAGGGCAATGCCCCAGTGCTCGCGAAGGCTTTGCAAGCCTCCGGCCTCCCCCACCAGCCAAACCCAGGCGGAATAGAACAGGGCCAGCCAGAGCAGCCAGGGCCACAGGCGGTGGAGTGAAGTGTCGGATGCGCGCATTGCTACAGGGTGCCGAAAAAAAACCCTGCCGGGGAGAGCTCCGGCAGGGTCAGTGGGACGCATGCTGCGTGGATCAGAACTTGTAGTTCAAGCCCAGCAGGACGGTCCGTCCGTACTCGACGTACTTGCGCGGCCGGTCAGCAAGCCCCGGATCGCGGAAGAACTCGCGGTACTCCTCGTCGTTGAGGTTGTTGACCTGCAGCAGCAAGGTCGCGCCGTCCAGCATCGAACCCTCGCCAAAGGCGTAGCTGATCTGCAAGTCGACCACGTCTTCGCCGCGGATGAACTGGGTCTCGCGATCCGCGCCAAAGCCCTGGATCTCACCGCGGAACGAGGAGCGCGAGCGCTGGCTGATCCGGGTCGAGAAGCCGCCGCGCTCGTAGTACGCGGTCAGGTTGCTGACGTAGCGGGACAGTCCGGGCAGGGTCTGGGTAGCAGCCCCGTTGGGGCCGTTGGGCGAAATGCTGCTGCGGGTATCCGAATAGCTGGCGATCACGCCGAACCCATCCAGGGCATCCCAGACCGTGGCCAAGGGCACCGATGCAGCAAGCTCCCAGCCATTGATCGAGCCACCTTCGCCATTGGTCTGCTGACGGAACTCACCGATCGTGGTGCCGGGCAGATTGGGATTGTTGGCAAAGGTGCTCAGGTCGAAGACGCTGAAGTCGAAGTTGGGATTGACGTCCTCGTAGATGAAGGTGTTCAGGTCCTTGGTAAAGACCGCTGCGCTGAGGTAGCCGCGACCATCATCGAAGTACAGCTCCCAGGACAGATCAAAGCTGTCCGACTCCCAGGGGCGCAGCTGCGGATTGCCGCCCGAGCCCGACCAGATCGGCACCGGCCGGCTGCTGTCGATACCGAAGTCGGCGAAGAAGCGCATGTGGTCCATGCGCGGGCGGGCCACCTGACGTGCCGCACCGAAACGCAGGGTCTGCGAGTCGGTCAGCGACAGCGCGAGGTTCAGGTTGGGCAGGACGTCGGAGTAGCTCGCGCCGTCGCGGACCTGGGTAGCGGTTCCGCCGTCGCCGCCAAGCACCGACAGGCCGAGCGACTCCTGATCGACGTCGATGTACTGCAGGCCGATATTGCCGCGCAGGTACATGTCGCTGATCTCGGTGTCGATGTTGAGCTGGCCGAACAAGGTGAGGATGTCCTCCTCCACCGTCCAGTTCTTCGCTGCGCAGTCGCGGCAATTGTTGGGACGGAAGTTGTAGAAGCGATCCACCACGCCGCGGGTGTCGTAGGCGATGACATTGGAGTTGCTGAACGGCAGACCCGAGGGCGAGAGCAGCAGCTCGTTGGGAATCAGCTGGAACTCGGCACCGGCCAGGTCGAGGAAGAACTCGTTCGACTCGCGGCTCTTCTCGCGATTGGAGAAGTTGACGCCGCCCTCAAGGCTGCTGAAGAGGCTGCCGACGAAGCTACGCTCAACCGCAAGCCGCACCGAGCGCAGCTCGTCATCGACGTTCGGATACTTGACGTAGCCATCCTGGCCCCAGCCGCCCGGATCGGTGAGGCCGATATTGGTCGGGTCGGCGTAGTCCAAGCCAAATTGGAAGCGCGCCGGGCCGTTGGCTCGGTTCAGAGAGAAGCCCGTGGCATCGGTGGTCGGTGCGCCGGCGTAGACCTCAAGGATCTCCTGGTTGCGATCAGCACGCGACAGGCTGAAGTCAGCGGTGGCGCGGAAGTCCTCGTTGAACCAGAAGTCGTTCTTGAAGCCGATGGCGAACAGCTTGTCGTCGAAATCCGACAGATCGGTGCGGACCACCGGACGGATGCCGTCCCAGTTGCCGGAGACCAGGAAGCCGTCCTCGACCACCGGATTGCTCAGGCTGGCGCCCGACCAGCCCAGGCCGAACTCCATCCAGCGGGTGGTTTCGGCACGCTCGAACTTCGAGTAGTAGACGTCGATGGCACCGGTGTAGACATCATTGGGCGCGAACTCGAGCACGGCCATCAGGCCGTCGCGGACGTTGTCCACCGAACCCGCCTTGAGCTTGTTGCCGCCCAGCACCAGCACATCGTTGCCGGCATCGTCCTGGAAGGTCGGGAAGCCCCAGGCCTCCCATTCCTTGAACTGTCCGGGCGAATCAAGTCGCGCATAGCCGATCGCAAGGCCGATGGTGTCGTCGGCGAACTTGTCGATGAAGGCGGCGCTGACCCGGTAGCCCTTGTCGTCATAGCCGGCATTGAGGTTGCCCAGCGAGTTCTCCTCAAGCCGCGCGCTGAAGGCCATGCGCGGGCCGCTGTAGGACAGCGGGCGAACGGTCTGCAGATCGACGGTGCCGGAGATGCCCTGCGCCGGAAGCGTGGCGTCCGGGGTCTTGTAAACGACCACGCCGGAAAGCAGCTCGGACGGATACTGGTCGAACTCGGCGCCGCGATTGTCGCCGGCGCTGACCTGCTCGCGACCGTTCAGCAGGGTGGTCGAGAAATCCCCGGCCAGGCCGCGGATGTTGATCGTCGAGGCGCGTCCCGCCACGCGCTGCGCGGACAGGCCGGGCAGCCGGGCAATCGAGTCGGCGATGCTGATGTCGGGCAGCTTGCCGATGTCCTCGGCCGACACCGCCTCGATGATCGAGTTCGAGTTCTGCTTGATCGCGATCGATTTCTGGATGCTGCGGGCAATGCCGACCACCGTGTAGGTGTCGAGTTCGACTGCCTGGTCCTTTTCCTTGTCCCGCAGATTCTGGCGGCCCTCTTCGGACTCGCTGTTGGATTCTTCCTGGGCCAGCGCGCCTTGCGCCAGCATCAGGGTTGCCGAGGCCAAGGCCACGCTTAGCAGGTTGCGCTTGAGTTTCAACATCTCCCCCTCCATCCACGTTCACAAAAGTGTTGACCGCCCCTCCTTGCATCGCGGTCGATGTGGCGGGGTCACTACGCGCACCCACAGGGCTTGAAAACGCGTGGCAGTGAGGATATCCGCGAGTGCCGACCATGCGGCTTGGCTGCATACGTATTCATGCTGCATTAGGTTTCCGACTCGAAAAAAAGTCGCCTGCTGCAGTGCAGCAAACGACCGCCTGTCGCCACTCGGAGCGCGCCGGGCGACGACCATGCAGGCATGTTTGCGCGCCCGCAATGGGCGGCTCAGGCGGCGCGGCGACGGCAGGTAAAGAAGCCGTTGAGGGTCAAGCGCCCACGATGCGGATCATTGCTGAGCAGGGACGGATCGGGGATATCGCTGCAGTGGAACACGCTGCCGTCGTAGAAGATCAAGCGGTTCCAGCGCGGCGGCACCGCGAGCACCTTGTCGAACCAGGCGTTGCTCTGGGTCATGTAGCCGGGTTGGATGCCGTAGCGGGCGACGAAGTCATCCGCGGCAAGCACGCCGGAATCGTGGACCAGCCGGGCGATCTCGGCCTCCGGCCGAAGCGGGCGAAAGAAGTTGGTGCCACCCAGCCGGGGGTCATGGAACAGATAGAGCACCGAGGCCGCCACGCACTGCTCGGGCGGCAGGGAAAAGCGATCCCGATGGCATAGCCATTGGCGCGGCTCGAGCTCGGACGGCGCGCGATCCACCATGGCCAGCCGGCTGAATACGCCGAGCGTACGGCGCGCACCCAGGGCGCTGCGACAGATCCGTCCGAACAGCGCGTCAAGGCGCTGCGAGACCTCATCGGACAAGCGCAGCTGCGGCCCGGGGTAGGCGTCCTTGTCGGAATGCACGAACGCATCGCGCTGCCGCGCCGCCTGCTCGACCCAGCGCTGCGGCTCGCTGAGCACGTCGTCTACGATCCACACCCGGACATCGGGTGCGGCTTCGACTATCGACACGCGCGCATCAGGATTGAACATGCCCGCCGCTGCTACCGTTCCCGAGGAGGACGCCGATGTTAACTGCACTGATCCACGGCGCGACCATCGCGCTCGCGCTTTCGGCCTCCCCCGGCGCCGCGCTGCCCGAGGTGGCAGCGGGAAGGATCGAGCGGGTCGAAGGCATCGACTTCGGCGCGCTGCCGCCGCGCTCGGTGCATGTCTGGCGGCCCGAGGGCCTGTCCGCCAACCAGCGCCTGGCGGTGCTCTACATGCACGACGGACAGATGCTGTTCGACGCCGGCAGCACCTGGAACGGCCAGGAATGGCGGGTCGACGAAACCGCCTCGGCACTGATTGCTGCAGGCCGGACCCGGCCCTTCATGGTGGTAGCGATCGACAACGGCGGCGAGCGCCGCTACAGCGAGTACTTCCCGCAGGGCGCTCTGGACCGGCTGCCCGCGGCGCAACGCGTGCAGCTGCTCGGCGCCGGCGAGGCCAGCGACCGACTGCGCTTTGCCGCGGCGCCTGCAGCCGACGCCTATCTGCGCTTTCTGGTCGAATCGCTCAAGCCGCTGATCGATAGCCGCTATCCCACCCTGCCCGACCCGGACAACACCCTGCTGATGGGCTCGAGCATGGGCGGCCTGATCTCGCTGTACGCGCTCAGCCGCCATCCCGAGGTGTTCGGCGCTGCGGCCTGCCTGTCGACGCACTGGCCGGGCGGTGGGGATCTTGAGGATCCCAGTCTGGCCGACGCCCTGTTCGCCGAGTTCAGCGCCATCCTGCCGCCGGCCGGCCGGCATCGGCTGTACTTCGACTACGGCGATGCCACCCTGGACGCCGCCTACCCGCCGCTGCAGGCGCGCGTCGATGGCCTGTTGCGCGACAAGGGCTACGACGAGGACAACTGGAGCACGCGCTTCTTCCCCGGCGCCGAGCACAGCGAACAGGCCTGGGCCGAACGGCTGGATCAGCCGCTGCGCTTCCTGCTGCCACCGGTCTTCCCGTCGGCTTCGCCGGCGCTGCCCTGAGCCGGCGCTCAGGCGGCCTGCCTGGGCGCGGCGGCGCAGTACTGGCGGATGTAGTCGTCGTGCAGGGGCATCACCTCGGCCGAGCGCTCCAGCACGCCCTTGACCCCTTCGACCATGCGCTGGATCTCGTCGGCGGGAATCAGGTCGACCATCGGGTGATAGCGCTCGGGCAGCACGTTCTGGCCGAACAGCACCTGGATCCAGCTGGACTCGGTGAACAGCTCCTCGTGCTCGCGGAACACTCGGCCGGCGCTGCGGAACAGATCGATCTTCTGCTGCAGGCTGTCGGGCAGGGCGATCTCCCGGCAGCGCTGCCAGAACGGCTCCTCTCGCTCGGTCGCCCAATAGTGCAGGATCAGGAAATCCCGTGAACGCTCGAACTCGAACTGAACCTGCTGGTTGTAGGCGGCGATGTCGGCCTCGGCAAAGCGTCGGTCCGGGAAGAAGGCGATCAGCTTGGCGATGCTCGACTGGATGAAGTGGATGCTGGTCGACTCCAGCGGCTCCATGAAGCCCGAGGCAAGGCCGATCGCCACGCAGTTGCGCTGCCAGAACTTGCGCCGCATGCCGGTGACGAAGCGCAGCGGGCGCGGATCGGCCAGCGGCCTGCCGTCGAGCTGGGCGAGCAGGGTCGTGGACGCCTCATCCTCGCTCATGAAGTCGCTGCAGTAGACCATCCCGTTGCCGGTGCGATGCTGCAGCGGAATCCGCCATTGCCAGCCGGCGGAACGTGCGGTGGAGCGGGTATACGGCGTGATCGGCGCGACCGCCTCGCAGGGCACGGCCAGTGCGCGGTCGCAGGGCAGCCAGTGCGACCAGTCCTCGTAGCCGGTCTTCAACGCCTGCTCGATCAGCAGGCCGCGAAAGCCCGAGCAGTCGATGAACAGCTCGCCCTCGATGCGCTCGCCACCCTCCATGCGCACGGCGCGGATGAAGCCGGATTCCGGCTCCAGCTCGACATCGGCCACCTTGCCTTCGGTGCGCTGCACGCCGCGCGCCTCGGAAAGCCGGCGCAGGTACCTTGCATACAGGCCGGCGTCAAAGTGGAAGGCGTGGAAGACGTTGGACAGCGGCGAGTTCTGCACCTTGGCGCCGCGCAGGAATCGGTTGCGCCGCGCGGCAACGGTATTGAAGGTGTAGTCACCGAGCTCGCCCGCCTGGCCCGCCTGATAGAGCTTGTACCAGTAGTGATAGAACGGCACGAGGCCAAGGTCACGCCCGCCGACCTGGCCAAAGGCATGCAGGTAGGAATGCCCGCGCCGGGTCCAGTCGACGAACTCGATGCCGAGCTTGAAGCTGCCCTGGGTCTCGCGGATGAACTCGTTCTCGTCGATGCCGAGGGTGGCGTTGAACAGGCGGATCTGCGGGATGGTCGCCTCGCCGACGCCGACTGTGCCGATCTGCTCGGATTCGATCAGGCGAATCTCCAGCCCTCCGTCGAACAGCTTGGACAGCGCCGCGGCAGTCATCCAGCCAGCCGTTCCACCGCCGACGATCACCACCCGGCGGATCGCCCCTTCGCCCCGCTCTGCCTCCATCACGCCCACCTCCTGACTTGCCTTGGCGCATCGTAGCCGCAGCCGCGGGCGAGCGGGTCAGGATCGCCCTGCATACGTATGCGCCGCGCAAGCTTGCTTGGCTGGCCTAGCATCGCCGTAGGCCAAACCGGATACCGCCATGCTCTCGCTGTCCATGCGCCATGCCCTGCTCTGCTTGAGCTGTCTGTCGACCGGAGCACTGGCAGCCGACCTCGACGACTGCAATGCGGATGCCCATTTCCGCGTCCTGCGCGCCGCCGCCGCGGCGGCGCCGGCAGCCAGCGCGATCTGGCTCGATGCGCAGCGTCTGCGCTGGCCGGATGCCTCGGCGCAGGGACGCTTCTCCCTGCACTATTCTCCGGACGGCCAGCTTCGTGCGCTCGCCGGCAGTCCGGTCAGCGGCGCCGCGGGATCGGTGGAACTGCAGCGCGACAGCACCGTCTTGCCGGCCGAGATCGAAGCACGTTTTCGCTGGTTTGGTCCCGGCGCGGTCCTGCGCCTGCCGCCGGAAACGGCCGGCAAGCTAGATGCCTGGCATCGCGGCCAGCTGCTGCTGGTCGAAGAAACCAGCGATGGCCGGGTGCTGCGCAGCACCCGCATCCAGCATGCCGCAGCGCTCGATGCACGGTACGCGGAGGCGGCGCGCGACGCCCAGCTCGGCAGCCATCCGACTGCCAGTTCCACGCGCTTTGCGCTCTGGGCGCCGACCGCACAGCACGTCCAGGTTTGTGATTACCCGGACGCCAGCGCGCCGGCGCAGCGCCTGCTGGCGCTGCAGCGCGATCCGCGCAGCGGCATCTGGCTGGCCAAGCATCCCGAGAACCTCAGCCACCGCTACTACCGCTATCTGGTCGATCTGCATGTGCCGGGTCTGGGTCTGGTCCGCAACCGGGTGACCGACCCTTACTCGCTCGGCCTGTCCACCCAGTCAGCGCGCAGCCAGGTGCTCGACCTTGAGGACCCGGCCACCCAGCCGGAAGGCTGGTCCGGGGCAGCACGACCGACCGCGCTGGCGTCTGCAGTCGATGCAGTCATCTACGAGCTGCACGTGCGCGATTTCTCCCTGCTCGACGAGGGCGTGCCCGCAGCCGATCGCGGCAAGTACCTGGGCTTTGCCCACCCCGACTCGCACGGCATGCGGCATCTGAAGGCGCTGGCCGACGCCGGCCTCACCGACATCCACCTGCTGCCGGTGTTCGATTTCGCCACCGTGCCCGAGCAAGGCTGTCTTGCCCCCGAAGTGAGCGGGACGGCGGATGGCAGCGCGCAGCAATCGACCATCGATCGCGTGCGCGGTCAGGACTGCTTCAACTGGGGCTATGACCCGCTGCACTTCAACGCCCCGGAAGGCAGCTATGCCAGCGACGCAGCCGACGGCCGGACCCGCATCCGCGAGTTCCGCAGCATGGTCATGGCCCTGCACGCAGCGGGCCTGCGGGTCGGCATGGACGTGGTCTACAACCACACCAGCGCCAGCGGCCAGGATCGCCATTCGGTGCTCGACCGCATCGTCCCCGGCTACTACCAGCGACTCAACCGACAAGGTGGCGTGGAGACCTCGACCTGCTGTGCCAACACTGCGACCGAGAACGCAATGATGGCCAAGCTGATGATCGACTCGGCAGTCATCTGGGCCCGCGACTACCGCATCGACAGCTTCCGCTTCGACCTGATGGGCCACCAGCCGCGCGCGGCGATGGAGCGACTGCAGGCCGCGGTCAATGCGGCCAGCGGGCGACGCATCGACCTGCTCGGCGAGGGCTGGAACTTCGGCGAGGTGGCCGATGGCTCGCGCTTCGTGCAGGCATCCCAGCTGTCCTTGAACGGCAGCGGCATCGCCACCTTCAGCGATCGCGCGCGGGACGCCGTACGCGGCGGCGGCTGCTGCGACAGCGGCGAGGCCAGCGTACGCGAGCAGGGCTACGTCAACGGCCAGTTCTACGCGCCCAACGCCTCCGCCGGCACTCGCTTCAGCCGCAACGACCTGCTGCGCAGCGCCGACATGGTCCGGGTCGGCCTGGCAGGCTCACTGCGCGGCTACGAGATGACCAGCGCCGACGGTTCGCGCAAACGTCTGGATGCGATCGCCTACGCCGGCAGCCAGCCTGCCGGCTACGTCAGCCAGCCCGGCGAGGTGGTCAACTATGTCGAGAATCACGACAACCAGACCCTGTTCGACATCAATGTGCTCAAGCTGCCGCTCGAGACCACGCCCGCCGAGCGCGCCCGGGTGCAGATTCTCGCCGCGGCGATCAATGCCTTCAGCCAGGGCATCGCCTATTTCCACGCCGGTATCGACGTGCTGCGCAGCAAGTCGCTGGACCGCAACAGCTACGACTCCGGCGACTGGTTCAACCGGATTGACTGGACCTACCAGGACAATTTCTTTCCTGCCGGCCTGCCGCCGGCCTGGGACAACCAGAACAGCTGGAACCAGATGCGTCCCCGGCTGGCCGCGCCCGGCATCAAGCCCGAGCCCGCGGACATCGACTGGACCCGTCGTGCCTTTCTCGACCTGCTGCGGATCCGCGCCAGCAGCGCGCTGTTCCGCCTGCGTAGCGCTGACGACGTCAGCCGGCGCCTGCGCCTGCTCAACACCGGGCCAGAGCAGGTCCCGACGATACTGGTGGGCCACCTCGACGGCACCGACCTGGCCGACGCCGGTTTTCGCGAGGTGCTCTACGCCATCAATGTCGGGCTGCAGGCAGAGACGCTTGCGCTGACCGAGGTCAGCGGGCGCAGCTGGCAGCTGCATCCGGTCCACCGCAGCAGCGACGCCGCCGACCGCCGGGTCGCCGAGCAGGCCAGCCTGTCGGAGGCGGGCAGGCTCAGCGTGCCGGCACGCAGCGCCGTCGTCTTCGTTCGCGACTAACACCGCCTTTCCCCGCAAGGCTCTGCCGCGGCCACGCAGAGCTGGGTGCCAGGCGATCAGCGCCCGCTGAGCATGTGACTCAACTGGCCTGCTTCAACACCAGGTTGCGTGCCGACGCCGGCTGCTCCGCCGGCGCACCGCAGGATCGCCGAACCATGACCTTGGCCGGCAGCATGGCGCTCTCGACAGGCTCACCGCGAATCAGCTGAAGCAGGCGCTGGACCAGCGCCTCGCCGGCGGTGCGGGTGTCCTGCTGCACCGTGGTCAGCGGCGGGTTGGCATAGGCCGCCACCGGGATATCGTCGAAGCCCACCACGGCGACATCGTCCGGCACCTGCAGTCCTGCATCGGAGAGCGCGCGCAGTGCGCCCAGCGCAAGCAGGTCGGAAGCGGCGAACACCGCATCGAAACGCTGGCCGCGGGCCTGCAGCTGATCGATCGCCGCCTGGCCGAGTTTCTCACTGGAATCCAGCGCCTCGACCTGCAGCGCCGGAACGATGGGCAGCCCAGCGGCGCGCAGCGCCTCACAGTGGCCGCGGTAGCGATCCAGGAACTCCGGGCAGTGCGGCGACGCATCGCCGATAAAGGCAATCCGCCGGCAGCCTAGCGAAATCAGATGTTCAGTGACCGCGCGCCCCCCCTGCACATTGTCGCAGCCGACCGACACGCCGGGCTGGCCTTCCTCCACCGCGCCCCAGTAGACGAAATGGGTCCCCTGCTCGACCAGCTTCTCCAGCTTGTGCCGGGCGACTTCGAAATCGCCATAGCCAAGCAGGATCAGGCCATCGGCCTTGTGGCTGTCCTGATAGTCGGCGTGCCAGTCGTCGCTGAGCTGCTGGAAGGAAATCAGCAGGTCGTAGCCCTCGCGGGCGCAGGCCCGGGTGATCGAGCCGAGCATCGACAGGAAGAACGGATTGACCAGGGCAGCGTCCGAGGTCGCATCCTCGAACAACAGTAGAGCCAGGGTTACTGAATGCTGGCGGCGCAGGTTGGAGGCGTTCTTGTCGACCTTGTAGTTCAGCTCCTTGGCGATCGCCTGGATCCGCGACCGGGTCTCGGCGCTGACCAGCGAACTGCCACGCAGCGCACGCGAAACCGTCGACTGGGAAACGCCGGCTCGGTAGGCGATATCAAACGAGGTCGGCTTGCCTTTCATCCCGGATCTTGCACGGCGGACATCATCTGAGTTTTCGCACGATTGTGGGGCGGGGTCCAGTGTTGCGCCATGAAACCGTATGTTGCGGCGCACCAATAGAGCTCGGCATGCCCCGACGCTGTGCATCCACCCGGCGACCCGAACATTGCTGCCAATGCGTCCCGCGTCCGCCAACGCCCAACGCGGATTGCGGCCCATCGCGAAGGCACCCCACAAAGCGCTGACGCCACAGGAACACGAAGCGCTTCGAGCATCGCGCAGGTGGGTGGCAAAAGGGGGCGCGAAGCGGACGTTCGCGTAGGGCGGATCTCGGACCCGCCGGATGGGCGCCCCAACGTTCGATACGGGCGTTCGGACGGTACGCCC
>CAYGMG010000102.1:0-15223 GCA_964350895.1 uncultured Lysobacter sp. | reverse complement strand
GAACGCAGCATCGACGGCGCAGACCGAGCGAATTCTGCGATGTACTTCCGGGACAGGACACTAGGCCAGCGACGCCAAGGCTTCGCGCAGGGCCGCAGCGTCGATTCCAGGCGCCGGGACGAGCCCGGCAAGGTCGGCCGTCTGCGGCGCTGCTTTCAACGCGGCGATCGCCTGCCCCGCCGCGCGCGGCTGATCAAAGGCCACGCTCTGCGCCACAAGCCGGCCCTCGCCGTCGAGCAGCTTGAAGTAGAAGCGTCCGTCGGACTCGCGGTACTGCTTGATGCTCGGCAGGGCGGCGCGCTGGTCCGTGGCAGCCGCGACCGGGCTTGCCGCCAGCCCCAGCCGGCCAAGACCCACCGCATCGCGCAGCCGAGCCATGAACGGCGTTGCCGCCGCGCGGGCGCGGCGAGCGCCGGCCTGCAGGATGTCCTCGATATCGTCGGGACGGGCGATCAGATTGGCGTAGCGCTCGCGCATCGGCCCGAGGTCCTGTTCGATGCGAGCCGCCAGACGCTGCTTGGCCTCGCCCCAGCCCAGGCCGCCGCGCAGCTCATCGGCAAAGGCGCGCGCCTCATCGGCACGGGCGAAGGCCTCGAAGATCAGCTGCAGGGCGCTGCCCGCGGGATCCTTGGGCTCACCCGGTGCGCGCGAGTCGGTGACGATGCGCTGGATCGCCTCGCGGGTCGCCTTGGCACCGCCCTCGAACAGCGGCACGGTGTTGTCATAGCTTTTCGACATCTTGCGCCCGTCGAGCCCGGGCAAGGTGGCGACCTGGGCCTCGATCTGCGCTTCGGGCAGGGTGAACAGGGCCTGCTCGCCAGCAAACAGGTGGTTGAAGCGCTGCGCCATATCGCGGGCCATCTCGATGTGCTGTATCTGGTCGCGGCCGACCGGCACCTTGTGCGCATTGAAGATCAGGATGTCGGCAGCCATCAGCACCGGATAGCCGTACAGGCCCATGCTGATCCCGGCATCGGCATCCTCACCGGCGGCAAGGTTGGCATCCACCGAGGCCTTGTAGGCGTGGGCGCGATTGAGCAGGCCCTTGGCCGCGACGCAGGACAGCAGCCAGGCGAGCTCCGGAATCTCCGGCACATCAGACTGCCGATAGAACACCGCGCGCTGCGGATCGAGACCGGCGGCCAGCCAGGTCGCGGCGATCTCCAGCCGCGAGCGGGCGACCCGCGAAGGCTCATCGCACTTCACCAAGGCGTGGTAGTCGGCCAGGAACAGGAAGCTGTCGACGCCGTCCTCGCGGCTGGCGGCGATCGCCGGACGGATGGCGCCGACGTAGTTGCCAAGATGCGGGGTGCCGGTGGTGGTGATGCCGGTAAGTACGCGCTGCATGAGTGCTTCCTTGCGCTGCGGCCGGGATGCCGGCGCGGTCAGTTCTTCTTGTCTTTCTTGGCCGCGCGCTCGATCGCTTCGCCGGCCTTCTGGATGTCCTTGCCGGCACCCTGCAGGGTGTTGCAGCCGGCCAGCATGAGGGTGGTGACCAGCAACAGGGCAATGCAAAGGTAGGGCCGCATGGTGGATCTCCGGGCTAAGTTGCGCGGCTCAGGCACGCATCAGGGTCGACTTGCCGAACAGGCTCTCGACCAGGTCGACGGCGAGCTGTGCGGTCTGGTTGCGTTGGTCAAAGGCCGGGTTCAGCTCGACGATATCGAGCGAGGCCATGCGTCCGGTGTCGGCGATCATCTCCATGACCAGCTGCGCTTCGCGGTAATTCGGCCCGCCCGCGACCGTGGTGCCAACGCCAGGGGCAATCGACGGATCGAGGAAGTCGACATCGAAGCTGACGTGCAGGTGGGTGTCATCATCGAGCCCGTCGAGCGCCTCCTCCATCACCCGGCGCATGCCGACCTCATCGATGTAACGCATGTCGTAGATGTCCAGCCCGACATCGTGGACCAGACGCCGCTCGCCCTCGTCCACCGAGCGGATGCCGATCTGCCGGACCTGACCGGGGTCGAGCACCGGCTTGCGGTCGCCGATCTCGACCAGGGGCGCCGGGCCGATGCCGCACAGGCAGGACACCGGCATGCCATGGACATTGCCGGTCGGGGTGATCGCGCTGGTGTTGAAGTCGGCGTGGGCGTCCAGCCAGATGATCCGCAGCTTGCGCTTGGTCTTGCGCACGTGGGCGGCGACCGCGGCGATCGAGCCGATCGCCAGGCAGTGGTCACCGCCGAGAACGACCGGCAGCCGACCCTGGTCCAGCTCGGCGGCGACGGCGTCGCGCAGCGCGGTGTTCCAGGCCACCACTTCCTGCAGGTGACGGTAGCCTTCGGTCGGCGGAAGCCAAGGGTTGTACGGGCCGGCGAGGTTGCCGCGGTCGATCACCTCGACGCCGCGCGCGGTCAGCGCCTCGCCGATCCGCGCGACGCGCAGCGCCTCCGGACCCATGGAGGCGCCGCGGTGGCCGGCTCCGATGTCGGTGGGCACGCCAATCAGCGAGACAGATCGGTTCATGCGGGGACTCCTTGCGGGATGGGAGCCGCCGGCCGCGCGGCGCGCGTGGGGCTCCCGGAATGGTGCCGACAGTCCGATTCGAACGGACGACCTACCGCTTACAAGGCGGTTGCTCTACCAACTGAGCTATGCCGGCGTGGCCGCCCATTGTAGGGGCTGGCGCGGCGCGCATCATCCTGGCTGGTCGCCGGGAGCGGGGATCTCGCAGGCGATCGGCTCGGCGCCGATGTCGCCCTGGCGGCCAAGCAGGACCCGCCAGTCGACGCCCTGGTCGACATCGATGTCGATCCAGTACTGCGGCAGCTCGTCATTGCGCGGCTCCATCTGGGCGTCGAAGCCCTGGGCGCGCACCTGACGCAGCCGCGTATTGGCGTTGTTCTCGTCGCGGAACAAGCCCAGGGAAATACTGTTCTGGTCGTTGCCGGCGGTGACCACGTAGTAGTCGGTCAGGCCTCGGGCGGAGAGCTGACGCGCCGCGGCGAGGGCCTCCTCGCGGCTGCCCGGGGAGGCCAGGAACACCCGGTAGCCGCGGCGGATCACTTCGCGGGTCTCGCGGAACTGGATCCGGTTGACCGCCGGGGTCAGCACGTTCATCGCCCGGCGCAGGTCGACCTGGGTCACCCAGGGGCCGAGCTTGAGGCAGTCGCGCGCTTCGGGTGCCGACAGCGGCGTCGGCGGGCCGACCGATTCGGCCTCGGCTGGCGGCTCGGCCGCGGTGACCGCCAGCTCGCTGAGCAGCTGCAGCGAAGGCACGCCTTGCTCGGTGCTGGCGACCACCGGCTCCGGTGGCGATGTGCGCAGCCACCACCACAGGCCGACGCCGAGGTTCATCACCAGCAGGACCAGGACCAGGATCCGGGAAAGCATCCGCCGTCACCAAGAAAGGGCCTGCAGTGTAGCCGCCCCGCCAGGCCACCGCAGCCTGATGTTAGGGGCGTATGGCCGGATCCATGCCGGCCGCCCAGTCGGCCAGGCCATCGAGCACCGCTTGTTCCCGAAGCTCGGCGCGCGCCTGCAGACCGGGGAGCAGTTCGGCGGCGCCACCGCCGGCCAGAACCAGACGCGGCCGCTCGCCGAGCTCGACCTCGGCGGCACGCAGCACGTGTTCGATCAGCCCCTGCGCCGCCAGCCAGGCGCCCGAGCGCAGGGCGCTGGCGGTATCCACCGCGAACGGGGTGATCGGTCCGGCAGCGGCCGGCAGGTGACGCGCCTGACGACGCAGGGCCTCCAATGCGCGCTCCGGGGAGGGCGCGATGACCCCGCCCAGATGACGGCCATCGGCGGCGACGCTGTCCACGGTCAAGGCCGAGCCGCAGCCGGCCAGCACGAAGCTGCCCTGCATCCGCCGGCGCAGGCCGCGCAGGGCCAGCCAGCGGTCGACGCCGATCCGCGTCGGATCGGGATAGGCAAGCTGCAGCAGGGCATCGCTTGCCGGCGGCCCGGCCTCGTGCACCTGCAGGCCCTGTCGACGCAGCAGCCGGCGCAGCTGGGCCCGCCGCCCCGGCCGGGTGACGCAGGACAGAAAGGCTTGGCCGCAGGTCGGCGCTTGCTCTGCCAGCCAGTCCGCCAGTTGCTCCCAGCAGTCAGCCGCAGAGAACGCGAAGGCCTGCACTGCCAGGACCTGCCCGTCGGCGCTCCGCGCCGCCTTGATCCGGGTATTGCCGAGGTCGAACAGCAGAGCGTCGGAGGCGCGCATCGAGGTCTGGCTAGCCCAGCGGATTGCGCTCGAGGAAGGCGCGCACCTTGGGCACGAACTCGCGGTGCTTGTCTTCCAGCAGGTAGTGGCCGGCATCGTCCCAGGCGTGCACTTCGGCCTCCGGCAGGGCGCGGGTGAAGCCGTCGAGGAAGTGCTTGTCGAAGACGAAATCCTGCAGGCCCCAGCCGAGGATGGCCGGGCGGTCGGCGAACTCCGGCAAGCGCTGCCCGGCCTGTTCGACCAGTGCCCAGGCGCGATCGCCGGGCGCCAGCGGGATGTCCTGGACGAAGCGCAGGGTGCTGATCCGGTTGTGCCAGGAGTCGTAGGGCGCGCAGTAGGCGCGGCGCACCGCGGCCGGCATCTTGTGCACCACGCCAAAGCGCGCGGCGCCGGCGGCAAAGGCGTTGAAGCCGCGGATCAGCAGCGCGCCGAACTTCGAGTCGCGGCCCAGGGTCAGCTGCCAGGGCATCTTCTTGGCCTGCGGCAAGCTGAAAGCGGCGGTGTTGGTGATCATCAGACGGCGCACCGATGCGGCGTGCGAGATTGCCCAGCCGAAGCCGATCATGCCGCCCCAGTCGTGCACCGCCAGGGTGATGTCGCGCTCGATGCCGAGGTGGGCCAGCAAGGTCTGCAGGTCATCGACCCGCGACTGCAGGGTATAGGCGTAGTCGGCATCGCCGGGCTTGTCCGAGTAGCCCATGCCGATGTGGTCGGGGACGATGCAGCGGTAGCGGTCGCGCAGGCCCAGCACCAGGTGCCGCCAGTAGTAGGACCAGCTCGGATTGCCGTGCAGCATGACGATCACCTCGCCATCGCGCGGGCCTTCGTCGAGGTAGTGCATGCGCAGGCCGGGTCGGACCTGGTGGAACTGGCCGCTGAAGGGGTAGTCGGGCAGGGACATCGCGCGGGCTCGGCCATTCGGGGCGCCAAGTATCGGCGCTGGCCCGCTGCAGCGAAACCCCGCCGGCGCGCTCGACTGCGGCGCGAGGCCGGGGTCAGCGCTCCGGCTGCGCGATCTGCGCCGCCCCGGCCGGGCTCGCCTGCGGCGGCGGTGGCGGCGTGGCAGGCGCGGCGGTCGCGCTGTGCAGGGCAGTCCGGGCGCGCGGCCAGAACACAGCGGCAAGGCCGGCCAGCACGGCCATCACGCCAACCAGTTTCACCGCCCGCCACCACGCCGAAATCACCGCAATCCCCATGCCCAAAACCACCCATTGCACCCACCAGTGGCCGGGTGAGGTCATCAGATTGATGGTGAAGCACAGGGCGATCACGCCGATCGCCTTGAACGGCAGGCTGACGGCGTCGGACACGGTGCGCAGGGGATTCATGGCGTGCTCCTGGGGTGCTGGTACCCCTGTCCGGACGAAGCAAGGCAGATGACGTGACGGCGCAGCGTTTGCTCGTCCCGGCGGCCTCTTGCCGCCATCGGCGCGCAGCCTCTGGTAGTTTTCGGGCTCTTCTTGCTGCCGGAAGCCCGCCGATGCGCCGACTGCTTTGCCTCACCCTTCTGCTGCTCTGCGGCCCGCTGCTCGCTGCCAGCCCGACCAAGCTGCTGCGATTCCCCGATGTCCATGCGGACCGCGTTGTGTTCGTATACGCCGGCGACCTGTACAGCGCGCCGCTGGCCGGCGGCACTGCCTTCCGGCTGACATCGCACCCGGGCCAGGAGCTGTATCCGCGCTTCTCGCCGGACGGCAGCCGGATCGCCTTCTCCGCCGAGTACAACGGCACCCGCCAGGTGTTCACCATCCCTGCCGGCGGCGGCGAGCCGCGCCAGCTGACCTGGTACAACGACGTCGGCGTGATGCCGCCACGCGGCGGCACCGACAACCGGGTGCTCGACTGGAGTCCCGACGGCCGCTGCATCCTGGTGCGGATGAACCGCACGCCGTTCGACGAGCGTGGCGGCCGGCCCTACTGCGTGCCTGCCGACGGCGGTCTTGAGTATCCGCTGGCGATACCCGAATCGGGCGGCGCTGCCTACAGCCCGGACGGCGGCTCCCTGGTGTTCACCCCGATCGACCGCGACTTCCGCAGCTGGAAGCGCTACCGCGGTGGCCGGGCCCAGGACGTCTGGACCTATGACCTGGCCGCCAACAGCTCCCGCCAGCTCACCACCGAGAGTTCCACCGATCACCAGCCGATGTGGATCGGTGATGAGGTGTTCTTTGTCTCCGACCGCGCGCTCGGCACGCTGAACCTGTATCGCATGCCGGCCACCGGCGGCGCAGCTAGCGCGGCGACCGCGTACAGCGACTTCGACGTGCTCTGGCCGGCTTCGGGACCGGGCGGCATCGTATTCGAGAAGGGCGGCGCGATCTGGCATTTCGATCCGGCGAACGGCGCATCACGCGAGCTGTCGATCCGGATCGCCGCCGACCTGCCGGAAACCCAGCCGCGCTTCGTCGACGCCGGCAAGTTCATCGACTCCTTCGCCCTATCTCCGGGCGGTGAGCGGGTCGCCTTCGCCGCCCGCGGTGAGCTGTTCAGCGTGCCGGCCAAGCACGGCGCCACGCGCAACCTCAGCGCCACACCGGATGCCCGCGAGCACAGCCTTGCCTGGTCGGACGACGGCAAGCAGCTGGCCTACTTCTCCGATGCCAGCGGCGAGTACCAGCTCTACGTCCGTGCCCAGGATGGCAGCGGCGCTCCACGCCAGCTGACCACCGACAGCGACAGCTGGCCGTTGGCCCCGGTTTGGTCGCCGGACGGCCGCCACATCGCCTTTGCCGACAAGCTGCGCCGCCTGCATCTGGTCGAGGTCGCCAGCGGCCAGCGCCGGCTGGTCGATACCGGCAACTTCAGCGACATCGAGGACTACCGGTTCTCGCCGGACGGACGTTGGCTGGCCTATGTCCGCGAGAACGCCAGCCGCAACAGCTCGATCTGGCTGTATGCGCTGGGCAGCGGCGAGCGCAGCCAGCTGACCGGCGATGCCACCCGCGAGCGCTCACCGGTGTTCGACCCCAAGGGCCGCTGGCTGTACTTCCTCTCTGACCGCGACTTCAACCTGACCTTCAGCGCCTACGAGTTCAACTTCCTGTACACCAATGCCACGCGGATCTATGCCGCCGCCCTGCCCGCCGACGGCGCGCCGTTCTATCCGCAGCGCAGCGATGAGGTGGGCAGCGCGGCGGACAAGCAAGAGAAGGACAAGGACGGCGAGGCGCCAGCTGCCAACGTGCGCTTCGACCTGCCGGGCTTTGCCAGCCGCGTGCAGGCGCTCAAGGTGCCGGCCGGCCAGTACGCCGGCCTTGCCGCCAACGACAAGGGGGTGTTCTTCGTCGCCCTGGGCAATGGCCGCCCGACCCTGCGCTTCATCGGCCCCGAGGATGACAAGCCCAAGGACGTGGCCAGCATCACCGGCTACGCGCTGTCCGCCGAGGGCGACAAGCTGCTGCTGCGCCGCGGCGAGGACTTCTCCATCGTCGATGCCAAGCCCGAGGCCAAGTTCGACGCCGGCAAGCTCGATCTGTCGGACATGCAGCTGCGCATCGAGCCGCGCCGCGAATGGCGGCAGCTGTTCGCTGACGGCTGGCGGATCCTCCGCGACGTGTTCTACGAGCCCGGCATGCACGGCCAGGATTGGCCCGCCGTACGCGCCAAGTACGAGGCCCTGCTGCCGCATGTCGCCAGCCGCGCAGATCTCGACTACCTGCTCGGCGAGATCGCCGGCGAGGCCAATGCCGGCCATGTCTATGTGGAAAGCGGCGACCAGGTCCGCGTGCCGCGCAAGCCCGGCGGCCTGCTCGGCGCCGAGCTGCGGCCGGACGACAGCGGCTACCTGCGCATCGAGAAGATCTATGCCGGCGAGAACTGGGACCCGCGGCGGCGCTCGCCGCTGACCGAGCCCGGCGTGCAGGTCGCCGAGGGCGAGCTGATCCTGGCCATCGACGGACAGAGCACCCGCGGCGTCGACAACCCCTACCGGCTGCTCGAGAACAAGGCCGACCAGTTGGTGGAACTACGTGTATCGAAGCGCCCGGACGAAGGCGCAGCGCGCACCGTCCGCGTGCTCACCCTGGATTCCGAACTGTCGCTGCGCTACCTGGACTGGGTCGCCGAGCGGCGGCGCATGGTCGAGGCCGCCAGCGATGGCCGGATCGGCTACATCCACGTGCCCAACACCGCGGTCGACGGCAGCCGCGAAATGTTCCAGGGCCTGCTCGCCTACGGTTCGCGCGAGGCCCTGATCATCGACGACCGCTACAACGGCGGCGGATTCATCCCCGACCGGATGATCGAATGGCTGTCGCGCACGCCGCTGAACTATTGGAAGCAGCGCGGCCTGGAACCCAACGCCACGCCCCTGCTCTCGCACCGCGGGCCCAAGGCGATGCTGATCAACGGGCTATCCAGCTCGGGCGGCGACGCCCTGCCCTACTACTTCCGCAAGCTCAATCTCGGGCCGCTGATCGGCACCCGCACCTGGGGCGGCCTGATCGGCATCCAGAGCGGCAGCAATCCGCGACTGGCCGACGGCGGGGCGATCCTCGCCGCCAGCTTCCGCTTCCTCGACACCGAGGGCCGCTGGGCGGTGGAGGACGAGGGCGTCAGCCCCGACCAGCAGGTCATCGACCGCCCGGAGCTGGTTGCCGCTGGCCGCGACCCCTCGCTGGAAGCCGCGATCGCCCACCTGCTCGCCGAGCTGGAGCGCAATCCGGTGAAGCCAGTAGTGGTGCCGCCGGCGCCAACGGTATTTCCGCGCGAGTAGATCGCCGGTCCCTGGTCGACAGACGGATGTCTGTCGACCAGGGGCCGGCTCCCGGCGCTGCCTGAGCGATGCCGCGAACCGATCGCGGAACGGCGGGACGCTGGCTCAGCCGCGCAGCAGCCGCGCCAGGTCCTCGGGCCCATGCCAGTGCGCCATCGACACATAGCGCGGCAGGAACCACGGATCACTGTCCCAGTGGAAATGGCCGGGTTCGATGCTGGCCGCGGCGACCAGGCCCAGCCGCTGCGCGTGCCGCGGCAGGTACTCGTGGCGCAGGTAGTCGCTGGCCTGGCCGTAGGGATAGGCGAACACCTGCGGCCGCTGCCCGCTGCGCGCTTCGATCAGGGCGCTCGCTGAATCCACCTGTTCAGCGCAGGCGGCCTCGCTGTCGATGCCGTGGAAGTGCCCCCAGGCGGCATCACCGGGGGCAAGGCAGGGATGTCGATGGTCCAGACCATGGCTGTCGATCTGCAGCACGCCGCTGGCCGCGGCCCCGCGCCACCAGCCGTCGTTCATCCATTCATGGCCCATTGCCTGGGTGCTGATCTCGTACCGCGCGCGGGCGTCAGCGATCACGAAGCTGGTCGCGCAGGCCGGGCGCTGCTGCGGATGCGCCGCGGCGTGCCGGCGCAGCAGGGTTGCAAAGCTGGCCTGCGGGCCATGATCGGGGTGCTCGATGTCCAGCCAGTCGAAGTCCGGGCCGTCGTCGAAGGTGATGCAGACCAGCTCATCGAGCGCCAGGTCGCGCGCGTCGCGCTGGGCGGCGAGCAATTCGCGCAGGCCGATGATCTGCCGGCCGCTGGCCGCGATTACTTGCAGATCGGCTGCCAGGGCGACATGCGAGTTGCTGGCGTAGTCGTTCCCGAACAGCAGCTGCGAGTGGTAGGTAAGGATCGGGCAGCCGGGCATGGTGCGCAGACGGGGCGAACGGGCGGCCATGATAGCCGCCCCGGTCCGCGGCTACTGGAACCCGGGCTGGCCGAGCTGCTCGCGGAACTGCGGCACCCGCTTGAGGCTGGCCGGGTCGACGCCGTGGCGACGGAAGCGCTCGGCCAGCTCCGCGTAGCGCTCAGCGCTCATCGCCGCATCGCGGGAGAATAGCCAGGCCATGTTGCGGCGCGGATTGCTGAGCAGGGCCCACTGGTAATCGGGCGAGACCTCCAGCACCTCGAGGTCGGCGCTCAGCGGCCAGATGAACTGCACGCTCCAGCGCGCACCTCCGCTGCCTGGCTGCACCGTGGACACGCCTTCCCAGCGCTTCTCAGGCTTGTCGAAACCGCGCCGGAACACGAAGTCATTGGTGATCCTGCCGTCGGCCCGCAAGCTGTACTCGTCGCGCGTTGCGACCTTGCCCTCCTCCAGCCAGTAGGGAATGTTGGCGATGACGTGCCAACTGCCCATGAAGCGCTCAAGGTCAACCTCGGCCAGCGGCGGCAGGTCGCGCGGCGGCGCTGCGCTACAGGCGGCGAGCAGGATCAGCAGGGGAACAAGCAGCAGGCGCATCGACGCGGCTTCCTTTGAAGGCAGGCTGCATCATCAATGAAGCCGGTTGAAGGGCACGTCAGGCCGGGCGACGGTGGCGAAATGCGCCCATTCCCGGCGCTCAGTCGGCGCGCACCCGATAGGCCTCGCTGAGCGAGATCTGTCCCGCCCGGGCCATGGCCAACGCGGCCCGGGTAATCGGCACCATGCCCTCGCTGACCGCGACCTCGTGGATGCGGTCGGCCTCGGCGTCGGCGCTGATGCAGCGGCGCAGTGCCGGGGTGACCCGCATCAGTTCATAGACCGCCGCGCGCTTGAACACGCCAAGGCCATTGCAGCGCGGGCAGCCAGCGCCGCGCTTGAACACCTCGTTCGGTTCCACTTCGAGCGCTTCGCGGACATAGGCTGGCACCTCGTCGACCTCCTGGCAGTGCACGCAGGTCAGGCGTACCAGGCGCTGGG
Source organism: uncultured Lysobacter sp. (assembly GCA_964350895.1). GTDB lineage: Bacteria > Pseudomonadota > Gammaproteobacteria > Xanthomonadales > Xanthomonadaceae > Pseudomarimonas. Next base: position 4,397 of record CAYGMG010000102.1, on the reverse strand, counting down.
CCATCACCGCTGCAAGCGAAGCGCGCAGCAGGTACGGCTGGACGCCGAGATCGAGCAGCCGGGTGATTGTGGTGGCGGCGGTATTGGTATGCAGGGTGGACAGCACCAGATGGCCGGTGAGCGAGCTCTCCACGGCGATATCCGCGGTCTCGCGATCGCGGATCTCGCCGACCATGATCGCGTCCGGATCGTGGCGCAGGAAGTTGCGCATGGCGCCGGCGAAGGTGAATCCGGCCGGACGATTGACCTGCATCTGCTGGATGTCGGCGATGTGGAACTCGACCGGGTCCTCGATGGTGAGGATGTTGATCCGCTGCCGGCGCATTTCCAGCAGCATCGCGTACAGGGTGGTCGACTTGCCGCAGCCGGTCGGGCCGGTGGTCAGGAACATGCCGTAGCTGCGCTGCATGATCTCCTCGATATGCACCCGGTCCTCGGCGTTCAGGCCGATCTCGTCGAGGGTCTTCAGGCTTTCCTCGGTGTCCAGCAGGCGGACCACCACGCTCTCGCCGAACACTGTCGGCATCACCGAGATGCGCAGGTCGATGCCGCGTCCGTCGTCGAGGGTGAAGGTGGTGCGGCCATCCTGCGGCAGCCGGTGCTCGGCCAGGTTCATCGCCCCCAGCACCTTGACCCGGGAGACCAGGGCCGGGGCCAGGGTGCGCAGGAAGCGGCGCACCGGCACCAGCTCGTCGTCGATCCGGTAGAGCAGTTCCAGGCTGTCCTCGCCGGGGCGGAAGTGGATGTCCGAGGCGCGCCGGTAGACCGCCTGGGCGATCAGGCCATGGATCAGCTTTACCACCGGCTTCTCGCGCGACAGGCGCTCGATCTCCGGCAGGCTGGATCCACTCGACTCGTCACGCGGATCCAGCCCCAGCTGGCGCGCGATGTCGGTGTCCTCGGCGGTGTCGTAGTAGCGCGCGATCGCGCCGCGCAACGCGCTGCGGGTCACCACCACCAGTACCACCCGCAGGCGCGAGACGAAGTCCAGCGCAGCCAGCGAGGCGGCATCGGCGACGTCGTCTACCGCCAGCGCCAGGGTGCCGTCGTTGCGCGCCAGCGGCATCGCGCGCAGCCGACGCGCAGCCTCGGCAGGAAAGCTCTCGACCACATCGCGACGCACCGGAAAATGCGCCAGGTCGAGCAGGGGCAAGCCCATCCGGGCCGCTACGTCAAAGGCCTCGCCGGCGTCGGGATCGGCAATCCGCGCCACCACCTGCTCGCGGGTCAGACGCGCTCCACGTACCGCATGGGCGGGATCGTCGAGGTAGTCCAGCAAGGGCTCGTGACTATCGAACAGGACGACGCTCTTGCCGGTCGGGGTCATGCGGCGGGCTCCAGGGTGAGAACCTGCAATGTAGCGATGCCGGGTACGCGCCACCTTGACTTGGGTCGGGTGCCGGCGGTGGGCTGAGCCGGGGCCTGCGCTACACTCGCGGGCGCTTGCCTGCCCCCGGAGTGACCATGCGCCTGATGTCCCTGCTGCTGCTTGCATTGCTGCCCTGTCTTGCCGTCGCCGACGCTGGGCGGGCGGGCGATGAGCACTCTTTCGCTGAGCCGGACAAGGTCGTGGTGGAGGACCTGGGCCTGGCCCTGGTGCTGGATTTCGACACCCGGACCCTGCACGGCCACGCCGACCTGCACCTGCGCTGGCTGGATCCCGAACATCGCCGGCTGTGGCTGGATACCCGCGAGCTGAAGATCGAGCGCGTGCTCGGCAAGCGTCGCGGCAGCGGCTGGTACCGGCTGGACTGGAAGCTGGAGGAAGCCGATCCGATCCTCGGCAGCAAGCTGGCCATCGACATGAAGCGCCAGTACGAGACCGTGCGCATCCGCTACCGAACGGCACCGACCGCTTCCGGCCTGCAGTGGCTGGCGCCCTCGATGACCCGCGGTGGCAAGCTGCCCTTCATGTTCAGCCAGTCGCAAGCGATCCATGCGCGCTCCTGGGTGCCCCTGCAGGACACGCCGGCAGTGCGCTACACCTATACCGCGCGGGTGCGCAGCGCGCCCGAGCTGATGGTGCTGATGAGCGCCGACAACGCGCCCGGCGAGCCGCGCGACGGCGACTACGTGTTCCGCATGAACCAGCCGATCCCGTCTTATCTGATGGCAATCGCCGCCGGTGATCTGGTGTTCGGCGCCATCTCCGAGCGCGCAGGGGTCTGGGCCGAGCCGGCCACCCTGGAGTCCGCGCTGGCCGAGTTCGCCGATACCGAGCGGATGATCCAGGTCGCCGAGTCACTCTACGGGCCATATCGCTGGGGCCGCTATGACCTGCTGATCCTGCCGCCGTCCTTCCCCTTCGGCGGCATGGAGAATCCGCGGCTGTCCTTCATCACCCCAACGGTGATCGTCGGCGACAAAAGTCTGGTCGCGCTGATCGCGCATGAGCTGGCGCACAGCTGGTCGGGCAACCTGGTCACCAATGCCAGCTGGAAGGACATCTGGCTCAACGAGGGCTTCACCAACTACGTCGAGGGCCGGATCACCGAGCAGGTGTTCGAGCCGGAGACCAAGAAGATGGAGATCGTGATCAACGAGACCTCGCTGCGCGACGAGCTGGGAGACATACCCGCCTCGCGGCAGAGCCTGGTACTGCCGCCGCTCACCGGGCTCGATCCGGACGAGGCGCTGACCGACGTCGCCTACGTCAAGGGCCACTGGTTCCTGCGCTTCCTTGAAGAGCGCTTCGGCCGCGAGATATTCGACCCCTTCCTGCGCAGCTGGTTCGATGCCTACGCCTTCGAAAGCGTCTCCAGCGAGACCTTCATCGATTATCTGAATGCCGAACTGCTGCCGAAGAAGCCCGATGCGGTCAGCCAGGACGAGCTGCGCGAGTGGCTGTATGGCCCCGGCATCCCCAAGGGCGCGCCGGAGACCAGCTCGGATCGGCTCACGGCCGCCGACGCCCAGCGCGAGCGCTGGCTGAAGGGGCGCACCCCGGCCGACGAGCTGGATACCCGGGGCTGGGTTACCCAGCAGTGGCTGCACTTCCTTGACGGCCTGCCCGCGGAACTGGAAGGCGAGCAGATGGTGGAACTGGATGACGCGTTCAAACTCACCGGCACGCCGAACGGCGAGATCGCCATGCGCTGGTACCCGCTGGCCGTACGCAGCGGCTACTTCGAGGCGCAGCCGGCGATTGCCGAATTCCTCGGCAAGATCGGCCGGCGCAAGCTGATCATGCCGATCTACAGCGCGCTGGCGGAAAGCGACGAGGGCCGCGCTTTCGCCCGCGAAGTGTTCGCCCGGGCGCGTGCCGGCTACCACCCGATCACCATCGGTTCGGTCGAGGCGGCACTGGCCGAACCTGCAGCGGCCAAGGACTGAGGGCGTGCGACCGCGCTTCCGTCGGCGGCGCTCGCGCGGCCGCTGGCTGATTGTCCTGCTGCTGCTGGCGCTGGGCAGCTTCGCCCTGCTCTGGTGGCGGCCTGAGCTGGCGCTGGAGGCGGAATTCGCCCGCCAGCGCTGGGCGGCCAACGCGGTGGAACGCGAGGTAGAGGCGGGCGGACACCGCTGGCGCTATCTGGAAGCCGCCGCCGGCGAACCGCTGATCCTGCTGCACGGCTTCACCGGCAGCAAGGAGAACTGGCTGCCGATGATGCCGGCCATGGGCGGCCAGTACCGGCTGATCGCGCCCGACCTGCCCGGCTGGGGCGAGAGCGAGCGTCGTGATGGCGAGGATTACGGCTTCCGCGCCCAGGCCGAACGCCTTGCCGCCTTTATCGAGCGCGTCCTGCCCGGACAGCGGTTTGCCCTGGTCGGGCATTCGATGGGCGGCGGCATCGCCGCCGTGTACGCCGGCCAAGGGCCCGCGGCGCTGGAACGCCTGGTGTTGATGGACGCAGCCGGGGTCCCCTTCGACAACGAGTTCTCGCGCCGGGTCGGCGCCGGTGAACACCCCTTTGAGGTGATCGACGCGGCCAGCCTTGCCCGGCAGATTGACCTGGTCTTCCTGCAGAAACCCTGGATCCCGTGGCCCGCGGACCGCGCCCTGATCGCCCAGCGGCGTGCCCAGGCCGCCTTCGAGCGCGGCGTGCTGGCGCAGATCGCCGGCGACGAAGCCCGCGCCTACGCCCCGGCCATCGCCGCACAGGGCATCAGTGCCCCGACCCTGCTGCTCTGGTGCCGCGACGACCGCATCATCGATCGCAGCGCCGCGACCGAATACCAGCGCCGCATCCGCCATGCCCAGCTGGCCCTGCTAGACCGCTGCAACCACATGCCGATGATGGAGCAGCCCGCGGACAGCGCGCAGACCCTGCTCGATTTCCTCGCTGCACAGCACCCGCCCCAGCGAACGCCGCCAGTGCCCTGAGCGGTTTATGCCGGGGCGTGCTTTGGGCGCATATTTGCCGTTCGCGCAGCGAACTCAACGCCTGCTTCTTGAGCGG
>CAYGMG010000101.1:0-15383 GCA_964350895.1 uncultured Lysobacter sp. | reverse complement strand
CAAGTTGCGAGGAATTATCGCTTCTTGGGCTCCGATATCAGGGGGCAGGTCCACCTTTCTTTGGCCACTCAAAGAAAGGTGACTCGGGCCGCCCGCAGGGCGGTTCGAAACGCCCTTGATCTTGATGTCGATCTTGCTGTGCGACACCACGCGGAAACCGCTCAACAAGCAGGCGTTGAGTTCGCTGCGCGAACGGCAAATATGCGCCCATTGCTTCCCTTCACCATCTCTCAACCTGTGCAATCAGCTGATCGCTTTGTGAGCAACGGCCCGGCGAGCCTTGCGGAGCGCCGGGCCTGTTGGCTTAGAGGGCTTCGGAGGCGAAGTCGGCCAGGCGTGAGCGTTCGCCGCGGCGCAGGGTCACGTGGGCGGAGTGGGCCCACTGCTTGAAGCGGTCGACCGCATAGGTCAGGCCGGAGGTGGTTTCGGTCAGGTAGGGCGTGTCGATCTGCTCGACGTTGCCCAGGCAGATCATCTTGGTGCCGGGCCCGGCGCGGGTCAGCAGGGTCTTCATCTGCTTCGGGGTGAGGTTCTGTGCCTCGTCGATGATTACCCAGCGGTTGAGAAAGGTGCGGCCGCGCATGAAGTTCATCGCGCGGATCTTTATCCGCGAGGCGAGCAGGTCATTGGTCGCCTGGCGTCCCCAGCTGCCGCCCTCCTGGTTGTGGGTGAGCACTTCGAGGTTGTCGGTCAGCGCGCCCATCCAGGGCGTCATCTTTTCTTCCTCGGTGCCGGGAAGGAAGCCGATGTCCTCGCCTACCGACACCGTGGCGCGGGTCATGATGATCTCGCGGTAGCGCTGCTGGTCCATGGTCTGCGCCATGCCTGCGGCCAGGGCCAGCAGGGTCTTGCCGGTGCCGGCGGTTCCGAGCAGGGTGACGAAGTCGATGTCCGGATTCATCAGCGCATTGATCGCAAAGTTCTGCTCGCGGTTGCGCGCGGTGATCCCCCACACTGCGTGCTGGCTGTGGCGGTAGTCATCGACGATGCGCAGCACGACGCGGTCACCGTCGAGCTTCACCACCTGCAGTTCGATCTCGTCCTCGCCAGGAAAGAACAGGAACTGGTTCGGGTGCCAGGTCTCGCCCTCGCCGCGGGTGAGTTCGTAGTAGGTGTGGCCGCGCTCGGTCCACGAGCGAAGGTCCTGCTCGTGGCGGTCCCAGAAGTCCTCGCCCAGTTCGGTGGCGCCGGTGAACAGCAGGCTGAAGTCGTCCAGCGCGCGGTCGTTCTCGTAGTCCTCTGCGTTGACGCCGCAGATCGAGGCCTTGATCCGAAGGTTGATGTCCTTGGACACCAGGACCACCGAATCAGCCGGCTGGGTCTCGCGCAGGGCGAGGATGGCGCCGAGGATCTGGTTGTCCGGTAGCACCGTACCGAAGCGCTGCCCTGCAGCCACCGGGGTGGTCTGGAACAGCAGGCGGCCGATGTCCTTGCCTGCCCTGAGCTGCAGGCCGTGTGGACGGTTGAGCTTGAGTCCCTCCTCGATCCGCGCGTCGCCATGCGCTTCGATCAGCTCATTGATGAAGCGGCTGACCTGGCGCGCGTTGCGGCTGGCTTCGGAGTGTCCTTTCTTTGCCGCATCCAGTTCCTCCAGGACCATCATCGGCAGGAAGACATCGTGCTCCTCGAACTTGAACAGCGCCGTCGGGTCGTGCATCAGCACATTGGTGTCGAGAACGTAGGTCCGCTTGCTGCGCGTCATCATGGGTTTGGCGCACTCCTTGGGGCAGGGGACAGCTGCCGGCGATGCCGTAGCGCCGCCGGAGGAACTTGTTCGGAGGGGATTCTCATCGGCCGTCAGGTTGCCGCGCTGCGGCTTCGGTTGGCGAGGAGGACAAGCTGGAACGCGCGACGGCAAGGGCCGCGGCAGGGCAGGAGGTGGCGAAGCGCCGGACTTCCATGTTCAGAATTTCATCGGATCCATGATGGCGTCCAGGTTGAGATGGTCGCAGAACTCGAGGAAGTCATCGCGCAGGGCGGCGATATGCATGTCGGAAGGAATGCCGATGGTTATCTGTGCCGAGAACATGTCGGCCCCAGTCTGCATCGCCCGGTAGCGCGAACTGTGCAGGTTCTCGATGGTGATCCCCTGGCGGTCGAAGAAGTCGGCAAGCTGGAACAGGATGCCCGCCTTGTCGGCGGCGACGACCTCGACGATGTAGGGCAGCAGGTTGCTCTGCAGGGGCTTGGAGCCGGTGCGGTAGAACACCAGTCGGGCGCCCTCTTCGCGCTCGACCCGGCCCAGGGCCGACTCGAGCTTGGCGATCGCGTCCCATGAGCCCATTGCCAGGGCCAGTACCGATACGTCGCGGCCCACCGTGTTCAGGCGGGCGTCGACCAGATTGCAGCCAGCGTCCGAAATGCGCCGGGAAATGCTCAGCAGTGGCGAGTCCGGATGCGTGGCAAACGCGCTGATCAGCAGGTAGTTTTCGTTGGTGTTGGGGCGTTGCGCGGGGTCTGACAAAGCAGCATTCCGTGGTTCTGGGGGCGTCTCATGGGCGCCAGGCCGGGCGGATGAACTCCTCCCAACAGCCCAAGCAGAATACTTGCCGCTGCTTGCAGCCCGCAAGTAACATCGCCCCTCCTTTTTGCGGATACTCCACCGTGCAGCTCGCCGGATGCATCACCGCGCTGGTCACGCCCTTCGATGAGCAAGGCGGGCTGGACCTCGAGGCCTTCGACCGGCTGCTCGATGATCAGCTGGCCGCAGGCGTGCAGGGCTTGGTCGTGGCCGGGTCGACGGGCGAAGCGGCGATGCTCGGCGGCGGTGAGTACGCCGACCTGATCCGGCGGGCCGTGGCGCGCGTGCGCCAGCGCGTCCCGGTGCTTGCCGGCAGCGGCCTGTCGGGCACCGCGGCAACCGTCGAGCAGACCCGCGTGGCCGCCGCTGCCGGCGCCGACGCGGCCCTGGTGGTGACCCCGCCCTACGTGCGGCCGACCCAGGCCGGGCTGGTCGCGCATTACCGTCAGGTCGCGGCTGCCGGCGGCCTGCCGATCGTGCTCTACAATGTCCCGGGACGAACTGGCTGCGATCTGCTGCCGGAGACCGCCGCCGCGCTGCGCGAGCTGCCGGGTATCATCGGCATCAAGGAGGCGGTTGCCGATCCACAGCGCATGCGTGAGCTGCTGGCGATTCGCCAGCCGGGCTTCGCGGTGCTGAGTGGCGACGATCCGACGGCGCTGGCGGCCATCGATCTGGGCGCTGACGGTTTGATCTCGGTGGCTTCCAATGCGGCGCCGCGTTTGATGCGCGACGCGCTGGAGCAGGGCAGGATGCCCGGCGAGTTGTCCGAGCTGATCGCCTTCACAGCAGTCGAGCCCAACCCGATTCCGGTCAAGGCGATGGTTGCCGCGCTGGGTCTGATCAGCAACCGGCTGCGACTGCCGCTCACCGAACTGTCCGCGGCCCATCACGCCGCTTTGGATGCCCTGCTGCCGCGCCTTGCGGCAGCCGAACGCGCCGCTCGCGGCGCCGTGAAGTAACCCTTTCTGGAGAACGTTTCGATGTCGACCTACCCGATGGCCAAAACCTGCCTGCGCGTGGCGCTTTTCGCAGTCCTCGCGACCACCCTGGCCGGCTGCAGCTGGTGGCGCGGCAAGACGGGCTACGAGCAGGCGCCGGAGAGCCGTCCGCTGGCGATCCCGCCGGATCTGGACACCCCGCCGCAGGACCCGACCCTGGCGATACCCGAGCCGTCGGCGAGGCCCGCGCGGGCGCCGCTCGCCAGCTCGGCGGCCTTCAACATCGAGGACAGCCGTGACGGTGCGCTGCGCCGGCTGGGCCTGGCGCTTGAGCGCATCGAAGGCGTCGAGGTCACCGGCAGCGCACAGGCGCTGGGTGCCTACAACGTCCGCTACGAGGGCGAGGATTTCCTGATCCGCGTGGTCGAGAGCGGCGGGGTGACCCGGGTCGAGGCGGTTGGCGCCAATGGCGCGGTGGTCAACACCGGTCCGGCTGGACGCCTGCTCGGCCTGCTGCGCCAGCGTCTGGGCTGAACGTAGCGTTTGCCCGAGCGCGCTTTGGCGCGCGTCGGGCGACCCGGCCGTAATGATCGTTGCTTCGACGTTGCGGCTGGCTTGCGACGGCGCTGTGCTGATTCCGTAGCGCCTGTCGGACGCATTGCTGGTCAATCGTCCGGCCGCGACAGCGACGCAGCGCCGGCACCGCCCTTGCTGCGCTGTCGAGATTCCAGCGCTGTTCTGCACTTCGTCACGTGTTCCGCGCACCTGGTCGGAACGCTGTTCCGTCTTGCCGCGGGCCGGGCGGTGGGCAGTACGGATGCGCCGTGATGCGGGAGGGCGCTCGCGCGCCTCGCGGCTCAGCGTTCCAGCAGCGGGAGCTTGCCGGGTTTGCCGTCCCATTCAGCCGCGTCCGCGGCCGGTTCCTTGCGCGTGGTGATCACCGGCCAGTCCTTGGACAGCTCGGCATTCAGCGCAACGAAATTCTCCTGGCCCGCCGGCACGTCATCTTCGGGGAAGATCGCATTGGCCGGACACTCCGGCTCGCACAGGGTGCAGTCGATGCACTCGTCCGGATCGATCACCAGGAAGTTTGGTCCTTCGTGGAAGCAGTCGACCGGGCAGACTTCAACGCAGTCGGTGTACTTGCACTTGATGCAGTTCTCGGTGACGACGAAGGGCATCGAGGGAAGGTTCCTCAGGGAAAAAATGGCGCTCCCTAGGGGGTTCGAACCCCTGTTCTCGCCGTGAGAGGGCGATGTCCTAGGCCGCTAGACGAAGGGAGCGCGTTGAACTGCGTAAAGCAGAGGCGATAGGATAGCGGGCTGATTTGAAAGGCGCAATGGCGTTTTGCCTTTGCATTGCTGCCTCACAGGTCAATCGTCGCCAGCCCGCTGAGCGCAGCCAAGCAGGCTGGCGCAGCGCAGCAGCCGCGCAAGCGGCCGGCGCCGGTATCCAGCAAAGAGTTTCGTGGGTCGTGCACCGGGGACAGCTCCCGTGTCCGCAGGACCCGACCGCCAGCCAATCTCCTGCGAGTCCCGTGATCCAATCCAATACGCCAGTGGCCGTTGAGCCACGCACCTTCGCCCGCGAGCATCATCCGATATCGCGCAAGCAGATCAGCGCCAATGCGCTCCGCGTGCTCTACCGTTTGCGCGAATCGGGGTTCGCCGGATTCCTGGTCGGAGGCGCCGTGCGCGACCTGCTGATCGGCAAGGAGCCCAAGGACTTCGACATCGCCACCGATGCGACGCCAGAGCAGGTCAGGCAGCTGTTCCGCAACTGTCGCCTGATCGGTCGACGGTTCCGCCTGGCCCACGTCATGTACGGCTCGGAGATCATCGAGGTCGCGACCTTCCGCTCCAACGCCGAGATGGAGGACGATCCCGAGCGGGTCAGCGAGAGCGGTCGAATCCTTCGCGACAATATCTACGGCAGCGTCGAGGACGACGCGGTCCGCCGCGACTTCACCTGCAATGCGCTGTACTACACGATCGAAGATTTCTCGGTCCGCGATTTCGTTGGCGGCTTCGAAGACTGTCGCGACCACGTGCTGCGTCTGATCGGCGACCCGGAAACCCGCTATCGCGAGGATCCGGTGCGCATGCTGCGTGCGGTGCGCTTGGCAGCCAAGCTCAATTTCCGCATCGATCCGGCCTCCGAAGCGCCGATCCGCCAGCTCGGCGCGCTGCTTCAGGACGCTTCCAACGCGCGGCTCTTCGACGAATCGCAGAAGCTGTTCCTGAGCGGCCACGCGCTGGCCAGCCTGCAGGGATTGCAGCGCCTCGGCGTGCTTGCCCAGGTGATGCCGGATGTCGACGCTGCCCTGTGCGCAGACACCAGCGGCCTGTGCCAGCAGATGCTCGAACGGGCCATGCTCAACACCGACGAGCGGGTGGCCGAAGGCAAGCCGGTGACCCCGGCCTACCTGTTCGCGGCCCTGCTCTGGCCGGTCTACGCCGCCGGCGTGCAGGGGCTGCTGGCCGAAGGCCACAGCCTGGCCGTTGCCGAGCAGCGTGCAGCGGATCGGGCGATCCTGCGGCAATGCAAGCACATCGCCATCCCGCGGCGCTTCAGCCAGCAGATGGAAGAGATCTGGTTCATGCAGACCCGGCTGCACAACCGCCAGCGCAAGCGTGTGCTGCGCCTGCTGGCGCATCCCCGCTTCCGTGCCGCCTTCGACTTTCTTGAACTGCGCACCTCGGTGGTTCCCGAGCTCAGCGAGGAGCTGGCTTTCTGGCAATCGGTGCAGGGGGAGGCGCGCGAGACCGTCCTCGACACCGTACGTGCCGAAGACAGCGATACACCGCGCAAGCCCCGGCGACGCCGGCGCAAGCGCGCAGCAGCCGCCAGCGAGTAGTACCGGTGGCCCTGGCGTGGATCGGCTTGGGCAGCAACCTGGACGATCCGGCAGCGCGCTTGCGCGAGGCGACCGAACAGATCGCTTCACTGGCTGCCGATGGCTCGCTGCGCATTGCTGGTTTCTACCGCAGCCCGCCTTGGGGGCCGGTAGCCCAGCCTGACTTCGTCAACAGCGTGGTCGAGATCGAGACCACGCTGGCGCCGCTTGCCCTGCTCGACGCCTTGCTCGACATCGAACGACGCATGGGGCGGGTGCGCGACCAGCGCTGGGGCCCGCGTCGGATCGACCTTGACCTGCTGCACGTGCAAGGCAGCCGGTGCGACGACGAGCGCCTGCAGCTGCCTCATCCACGGATCGTCGAGCGCGCCTTCGTGCTGCGGCCCTGGCTCGATCTGCGCCCGGCGCTCGACCTGCCCGGGCTCGGCCGGCTCGCCGATCTGGCGAAAAAGGTGGATTGCTCGAATCTGCAGCCGCTACCCTAGCCAGCTCCCTTTGCGGACCCTGCCATGTACAACGCCCGACCTGGAGATGCCGCGCCGCCGGTGACCGTGCCCTCGCTGCGCCAGCGCAAGCAGCGCGCCGAGAAGCTGTCGATGCTGACCTGCTACGACGCCAGCTTTGCCGCGCGCCTTGAATCCGGCGGCGTCGAGCTGATCCTGGTCGGTGACTCGCTGGGCATGGTGGTGCAAGGGCACAAGCACACTCTGGGCGTGAGCCTTGACGACATGGTCTATCACTGTGCCGCGGTGTCCCGGGGCGCGCGCCGGCCCCTGCTGGTCGCCGACATGCCGTACCAGACCAGCGCAACGCCGGCGCGCGCGCTGGACGCCGCCATCCGGCTGCAGGGCGAAGGCAACGCGGCGATGGTCAAGCTGGAGGGTGCCGGCCACGTGCTGGATGCAATTCACTTCCTGACCGAGCGTGATATCCCGGTCTGCGCACACTTGGGCCTGACCCCGCAGTCGGTGCACAAGCTGGGCGGGTTCAGGGTTCAGGGACGCGAGGCCGACGCCGCAGCGCAGCTGCGCGCGGATGCGCTGGCGGTGGAGCAGGCCGGTGCCGAGCTGCTGGTGCTGGAGTGCGTGCCGTCCCGGCTTGCCGCCGAAGTCACCGCCGCGGTGTCGATAGCGACGATCGGCATCGGTGCCGGCCCCGACTGCGATGGTCAGGTCCTGGTCCTGCATGACCTGCTTGGCGTCACGCCCGGCCGTCGGCCGCGCTTCGTCAAGGACTTTCTGCAGCAGGGCGGGTCGGTGGAGGGCGCGATCGCAGCCTACGTGGCGGCTGTCCGCGACGGCAGTTTCCCCGGTCCGGAGCACGGATTTGAGTGATCCGCTGATCGCTACGGCGCGCGACGTCGGCACCCTGCGCGCGGCCATCGCGGGCTGGCGGGCCAAGGGCGAGCGGATCGCCTTCGTGCCGACCATGGGCAACCTGCACGCCGGTCATTTCGATCTGATCGCGCTGGCGCGCCGACACGCCCGGAGGGTGGTGGCGAGCATCTTCGTCAATCCGACCCAGTTCGGCCCCAGCGAGGACTTTTCCCGCTACCCGCGAACCCCCGAGAGGGACGCCAAGGGCCTGCGCGAGGCGGGCTGTGACCTGCTCTTCCTGCCCGAAGTCGAGACCCTGTATCCGCTTGGTGTGGAGCACAGCGTCGGCATCGAGGTGCCGGATCTGGCCGATGTGCTGTGTGGCGCACATCGCCCGGGGCACTTTTCCGGAGTGGCGACTGTGGTGGCGCGGCTGTTCAACCTGGTCGCCCCCGACCTGGCGGTGTTCGGCCGCAAGGACCTGCAGCAGCTGCAGCTGATCCGGCATCTGGTCGCGGATCTTGCGTTTCCGATCGAAATCATCGGCGCGCCGACCCGCCGCGAGCCGGACGGACTGGCGATGAGCTCGCGCAACCAGTATCTCGACGCCGAGCAGCGCGCGCGGGCTCCTGCGCTGCAGCAGGCGCTGCGGAGAACTCTCGAGGCGCTGCGCTGTGGCACGCCGGCGGCCGAAGCCGAGCGCATCGCGCGCGACTGGCTGCACGCTCAGGGGTTCGACGTCGACTATCTGGTAGTGCGTCGTGAGTCCCGCTTGGCCGAAGCATCTGTTGCGTTTCCGCAACACCAGGATCTGGTGGCGCTGGGCGCTGCAAAGCTAGGCAGGACAAGGCTTATCGACAATCTGGCGATGGCCGACTTGGCGCCCTGAAACGGAAAGTGGGGCTTTCGCAACAAAGCTGTTGCAATCCGCACACAGCTGGACTATTCTGGCGCTGCCTTCGGAGCCCCCGCGCAATGCGCGACCCCGGAGGCAGCAGGGCGCATTGTTTGGTAATCGTCACTCCGATTAATCCCCGGGATCTTCCCGGGGTTTTTTTTGCCTGCGTGACGGGAATCCCGCCGCGGTGCGGTGGCTATACTCGGGGTTCCCGCGGCGTCTTCACGCCGCCCAAGGCGATACCGAACCCGCATGCTGACCCAGGACTGGTTGAACGCGCTGGCGCCCGACGCTGCACGGCTGATCGATACCCCGCTTCCCGCATTGCTGGCTGCTGACCCCGAGCGGGCCACGCGCGATGCGCTGCGCTGTGGTCCCCTATATGCCTCGTTCGCCCGCCAGCGTCTGGACGGCGCCGCCTGGCAGTCCTTGTACCGGCTGGCCGAACAGCGCGGGCTGCGTGGCCGGCTGCGCGGTCTTTTCGACGGTGAGACGGTGAATCACTCCGAGAAGCGGCCGGCCCTGCACACCGCGCTGCGCTCGGGACTGGGCCGCGGCGAGGCGGCGATCGCTGCACACCGCATCGCTGGCGAGACCCTGGACCGCAGCGCGGCCATGGCCGAGTCCCTGGCCGGCGAGGGCATTCGCGACATCCTCAATATCGGTATCGGCGGCTCCGACCTCGGCCCGCGCCTGGTCTACGAGGCGCTGGGCAGCCAGCGACGGATGAACGTGCATTTTCTCAGCGCGCCGGACGGCCACGCTCTGGAGGCCTTGCTGCCTCAGCTTGATCCGTCGAAGACCGCGGTTCTGATGGTCTCGAAAAGCTTCGGCACCGAGGAAACCCTGCTCAATGGCGCCCTGGTCCGCGACTGGCTGGGCGGTCGCGGCAGGCTGATCGCGGCGACCGCCAACGTCGGGAAGGCGCGCGAGTTCGGCGTCGCCGAGGACGCCATCCTGCCGCTCTGGGACTGGGTCGGCGGGCGCTACTCGCTGTGGTCGGCGGTCAGCTTCGCCCTGCTCGCAGCGCTGGGTGACCAGTGTTTCCGCGACTTCCTCGCCGGCGCCGGCGAGATGGACGCCCACGCCATCGACGCGCCGGATCCACAGAACATTCCGTTGCGCCATGCTCTGGTGGCGATCTGGAACCGCAACGCCCTGGGCTATGGCTCGCAGGCAGTGCTGCCCTATGACCACCGGCTGCGTCTGCTGCCCGCCTATCTGCAGCAGTTGGTCATGGAGAGTCTCGGCAAGTCGGTGCTGGCCGATGGTTCGGCCGCTGTCGCCGCTTCCACGGTCCCGGTGCTGTGGGGCGGCAGCGGCACCGACTGCCAGCACAGCTTCTTCCAGGCCCTGCATCAGGGCACCGACACCATCCCGGCGGAGTTCGTCGCCGTGGCCCGGCCCGACCATGGCCACCAGGCCATGCATCGCATGCTGATGTCCAACCTGCTGGCACAGAGCGAGGCCTTGGCCAACGGGGTCAGTCATGCCGATCCGCATCGCAACTACCGGGGCAGCCGACCCAGCTCGGTGCTGATGCTGGATGCCCTGAGCCCGCGAAGCCTTGGCGGCCTGATCGCCCTGCACGAGCACTCGGTATTCCTGCAGTCAGCGATCTGGGGCATCAACGCCTTCGACCAGTGGGGTGTCGAGCTTGGCAAGCAGACAGCACGCAGCCTCGCTCCGGCGATCGAGGATGCGGCGCATCCGGTTGCCGATCCGGTCAGCGCCGAGCTGATCCGGGAGTTCCACCGAATCGCATCGCACTGAGCCTCGGCGCTTAACCTTTCCTGACCCGACAGGAAATTGCGCGGCCCTCTGGCACGCGGCCCGACTCCGGGCTGCGGGCGAACCTGTGCGTGTCGAGCGGCCATCGCCGCCGGCAGGCGGCAAGGCCGCCAGCGGGGAGCACCGCTCCCCGCCACGCCCACGGATGCGAGGAGAAAGTCATGAAAAAGCACACCCTGTTTGCCGCCCTGATCGCGCTGGCCAGCATGCCGGCGATGGCTCAGAGCGACGCGCTCAGCCTCGATGAGGTGGTCGCCGCGACCGGCATGAAGAAGGCCGAGGTGCTGATGATGCTCGGCGCCAAGTCGAACAACCATTACTACCTGAGCTCGGAGCATCGGGTTTCGCGTCAATGGCAGGAAGCGATCAAGGAAGCCGGCCTGGTAGTCGAGCAGCGTCGCGACGCCGAAGGTCGCCTCGCCCTGGTCGTGCTGCGCGCCGACGCCAAGGCCTGATCGCGACAGGTTGGCTCAGGGCGCGGCGCGCTGCCGCGCCAGCGCCCAGGCCACGTGCTCGCGGACCAGTTCGGAAGGGTGGTCGCTGCGCAGTTCCAGCGCGGCGACCACCTCGGCCGAGCAGGGCGCATTGCCCAGCGCCACCGCCAGGTTGCGCTGCCAGCGCTCCCAGCCAATCCGGCGGATCGCCGAGCCTTCGGTGCGGGCAAGAAAGGTCGCCTCGTCCCAGTTGAACAGGTCGATAAGTCGGGCCGCATCGAGTCCATGACGGATGCCGAAGTCCTCGATGCCGGTCGGCTTGCTGAACTTGTTCCATGGACAGACCAGCTGGCAGTCGTCGCAGCCGTAGACACGGTTGCCCAGCGCCGGGCGCAGTGTCTCGGGAATGCTGCCGTGATGTTCGATGGTGAGATAGCTGATGCACAGCCGCGCGTCGACCTGGTAAGGCGCGACGATGGCTCCGGTGGGGCAGGCGCTGATGCAGCGTGTACAGGTGCCGCAGTGGTCGCTGGCCGCGGCGTCGATCGGCAGCGGCAGGTCGCTGTAGATCTCGCCGAGGAAGAAGTATGAGCCGCTGCGATGGTCGATCAGGTTGCTGTGCTTGCCGATCCAGCCCAGCCCGGCATTGCGCGCTAGCGGTTTCTCCATCACCGGCGCTGAGTCGGTGAACACCCGGTAGCCGAACTCACCGACCCTGTTGCGCAGCCAGTCGCAAAGCTTCTGCAGCCGCTGGCGCAGCACCTTGTGGTAGTCGCGGCCCAGCGCGTAGCGGGATACGTAGGCGAGGTTGGCGTCCTCGAGCACCGACCAGGGCTCGGCGGCAGCTTCGGGCCAGTAGTCCATGCGCACCGAAATCACCCGAAGGGTGCCGGGTACCAGTTCGGCGGGGCGCGTGCGCCGGGTGCCGTGCCGCGCCATGTAGTCCATGTCGCCATGGAAGCCGCGCTGTAGCCAGTCATGCAGGCGTTGTTCGTCCGCGGCCAGATCGATGCCACTGATCCCCAGCGCGCTGAAGCCCAGCTGCGCGGCCTGCTCGCGCAGCGCCGCGACCAGGTCGCCGTCGATCGGATCGGACGGCGCGTCTCGGGCGCCTGCGGCATCGCTCATCGGCCAGTAGAATCAGGGCATGAAACAGGGAGCGCCACTTTACTCCAGCGACGGCGTGCGCCGCCTCGACGCCGCGGCGATCCGCGCCGGCACGCCGGGGCTGGAACTGATGCGCCAGGCTGGCGCCTTGGCATTTGCGACGCTGCGCCAGCGTTGGCCGACAGCGCGCCGGCTGCTGGTCGCCTGCGGCTGGGGCAACAATGGTGGCGATGGCTATGTGCTGGCCAGCCTGGCGCGCCAGGCCGGTATGCAGGTCAGCGTGCTGGCCCTGGACGGCAGGCCGCCGAAGAGTGACGAAGCGCGCACGGTACGCGCCGAATGCGAGGCGCTCGGCTCGGTCGACGGCTGGCAGGAGGGAGATCCTCTGCCGCCAGCTGAGGTGCTGGTCGACGCGCTGTTCGGCGTCGGTCTCAGCCGCGCCCTGGCCGGTAGCGCGGCGGCCATGGTCGATGCGCTGTCCGCGCATGGCGCCCCGGTTCTGGCCCTTGACGTGCCTTCGGGCATCGACGCAGATACTGGCCATGCCCCCGGTCCGGCGGTGCGCGCTGCGGCAACGGTGAGCTTCGTCGGTCGCAAGCTGGGTCTGCAGACCGGCGCCGGCCGTGCGCACGCTGGAGCACGACACTTTGATTCACTGGGCGTCGCCGATGACCCGGCGGTCGCCGAGCCGGTGGCCCGGCTGCTGGATTTCGAAAGCTGTCTTGGCTGGCTGCCGGCGCGCCGCGATGATGACCACAAGGGGCGATTCGGCCACGTTCTGGTGGTCGGCGGCGACCACGGCATGGGAGGCGCCGCGCGCCTGTGCGCAGAGTCCGCGGCGCGCTGCGGGGCAGGGCTGGTGTCGGTACTGACCCGCCCCGCGCATCTCGCGGCCCTGCTCGCCGGTCGACCCGAGCTGATGGTGCTCGGTGTCGAGGGCCAGGTCTGGCCAGAGGCGGCGCAACGCGCCAGCGTGCTGGCTGTTGGCCCGGGACTTGGACGTGGCAGCTGGGGCAAGGCCCACGCCATGCAGGCTCTGGCCCAGCGACTGCCCAGCGTGCTGGATGCCGACGCGCTCTGGCATCTTGATTCTGCGGCCGACCTGCCCGACGCAGCGGTGCTCACGCCGCATCCTGGCGAGGCCGCCCGCCTGCTCGGCACGGCGACCGCCGAAGTCCAGGCCGACCGTCCGCAGGCCGCGCGAGAGCTGGCCCGTCGCTATCGCGCAAACGTTGTGTTGAAGGGCAACGGCAGCCTGGTCGCCAGTCCCGATGGCGAGCTGTGGGTGGTCGACGCCGGCAACCCTGGCATGGCCAGCGGCGGCATGGGCGACGTGCTGACCGGAGTGATTGCCGCGCTGCTTGCGCAGGGGCTTTGTGCAGCACGTGCGGCAAGGCTGGGCGCGCTGGCGCATGCGCTGGCCGGTGACCTCGCCGCCGGCCAGCAGCCGCGCGGGCTGCTCGCCAGCGACCTGCTGCCCGCGCTGCGCCAGGTGCTCAACCGGTGAATGAACCCTTAGAGATGGCGCTGCCCGACGAGGCGGCGACCGTGATGCTCGGCGCGGAGCTGGCGGCCAGCCTGCCCGCGCTGCGCCCGGCTCTGGTGCTGGCTCTGGAGGGCGATCTGGGTGCCGGCAAGAGCACCCTGGCCCGGGCCCTGCTGCGCGCACTCGGTGTGCAGGGAGCGATTCGCTCCCCGACCTATACCCTGGTCGAGCCCTATGCCACGGCGCGTGGCGACTGCCTGCACCTCGACCTCTACCGGCTCGCCGACCCCGCCGAGCTCGACTACCTGGGCATCGACGAGCAGTACCCGGACTGCGCGCTGTGGCTGGTCGAGTGGCCGGCGCGCGGGGCCGGACGCCTTCCGCCGATCGATCTGATGCTGTCGCTGGAGCGCGATGGCCGCGGACGCCGCGCGCGGCTTGCCGCTGTCAGCGAGCGCGGTTCGGCCTGGCTTGCCGCGGTGAAACTGACCGCAAGTTGAATCACTTATCTGAAATCAACTTGAGGTAACTGACGCAGGGCCATGGAAACTAAGGAAAAAGTCTTGCGTTCTGGACGCGGCTGCGGTTCAATCAAGGCATGAACCGGGGAATCCGCTGCTGGCTGCTGCTCGCGCTTGGCCTGTCGCTGGCCGGTTCGCTGCGCGCGGCCGAAGTGCTCGGCCTGCGCCTTGCCGAAGAAGAAGGCCGCACCCGCGCGGTGTTCGACCTCTCCGGACCCATCGACTACAAGCTGTTCGGCCTCGCAGGCCCGCACCGACTGGTGCTGGATATCCGCGATGGCGCGCTCGGCCGGGGCTTTGCCGCCGCCGAGTCCGCCGGCGTGGTGCGCGGCGTGCGCACCGGCCTGCTCGGCAAGCGCGATCTTCGCGTGGTGCTGGACCTGTCGGGCGAGGCAAAGCCGGCCAGCTTCATGCTGCCGCCAGGAGACGGCCACGGCCACCGCCTGGTGGTCGATCTGCAGTCGGCTGAGCACAGCGCAGTCGCGCCGCGCACCGTGGCCAGCGCGGTCCAGGACCTGCAGCGGCCGGTGGTGATCGCCATCGACGCCGGACACGGCGGCCAGGATCCGGGCGCCAAGGGGCCCAAGGGCACCTGGGAGAAGAACATTACCCTGGCCATGGCCCGTGAGCTGGCCCGGCAAATCGACGCCGAGCCGGGCATGAAGGCTTTTCTGGTCCGCGACGGTGACCACTTCATCCCGCTGGAAGACCGCTACCGCCAGGCCCGTGAAGCGCAGGCCGACCTGTTTATTTCAGTGCACGCCGATGCCTTTCACAAACCCACGCCTTCCGGCGCTTCGGTCTACATGCTCTCGCAGCGCGGCGCGACCAGCGAGGCGGCGCGCTGGCTGGCCAACAGCGAGAACGCAGCCGACCTGGTTGGCGGCGTGAAGCTCGATGACAAGGACAACACCCTGGCGGCAGTCCTGCTGGACCTTGCCCAGAGCGCATCACTGAAGGCATCCGGCGATGTGGCCGACAGCGTGCTCAGCGGGCTGAAGCGGGTCGGCAAGACCCACAAGCAGCAGGTCGAGCGGGCCAACTTCGTGGTCCTGCGCTCGCCGGACGTGCCCTCGATCCTGGTCGAGACCGGCTTCATCAGCAATCCCGGTGACGAGAAGAAGCTCAACGACCCCGACTACCGTCGCCGTCTCGGCATGGCGATCATCGATGGCGTTCGCGACTACTTCCACTCCAGCCCGCCGCCGGGAACCTGGATTGCCGCGCACATCGACGCCAAACCGCGCGAACACGTGGTCAGCCGCGGTGAAACGCTGAGCCAGATCGCCCTGCGCCACGGCATCCCGCTGAACAGCCTGCGCTCGGCAAACCGGATCAATGGCGATGTGGTTCGGGTCGGCGACCGACTGCGCATCCCCAGCGGCGTCGGTCCGGGCTGAGCCGTCGGCGGGTTCAGGCGCAATTTTGCCGTTCGTCGAGGTTCCTCAATTGCGCTGGCCTTCTGTGGGAGCGGATCGTATCCGCGACCGCGGAGCTTCGATCCAACCGCA